>CANGBK010000070.1 GCA_947452235.1 Micrococcales bacterium | reverse complement strand
GACCCTAGGAACTGCGCAACAATCTCTTCCTGGAGTGCAAACATTTCGACTTCATCCTCTTTTTCAACATGGTCATAACCAAGTAGATGAAGGATTGAGTGAGCAACAAGAATCAACATCTCACGCTCGGCAGAATGACCTGCTGTTGCTGCCTGCTTTATGGAGACCTGAGGACACAAAACAATCATCCCTAGGTGACCAGCTGAAGTTAGAGCATTAGGTTTTCCAGGTCTAAGACCGTCAATCGGCTGACTGAGGACATCGGTTGGACCAGATTCTTGCATCCAATCCAAGTGATACTGTTCCATAACTAATTCATCAACTAAGAGAATCTCAATGTCAGCCGCTGGGTCAATGTGCATCTTCACTAAGGCAAAATCAGCTAGCCCAAGAATAGCTTCGAGTGGAGCATCAATCCCAGATTCATTTTCTAGTTCAATACTCATCGATTACCTCGCCTAGCAAGTGCTTTAGCTTCAAACTTTGAATAAGCATCAACTATACGTCCGACAAGAGCATGCCTAACCACATCTGATGAATCAAGGTAACAAAACTTCAGGTCATCAACCTTGGTCAAAATGTTGTTCGCAACATTCAAACCCGATTTACCACCAGGCAAATCAATCTGGGTAACATCTCCAGTAACCACCATCTTGGAATTGAAGCCAAGACGAGTGAGGAACATCTTCATTTGCTCTGGTGTTGTGTTTTGAGCTTCATCAAGAATGATAAAAGAATCATTAAGTGTTCGACCACGCATGTAAGCAAGTGGAGCAACTTCGATGGTTCCAGAAGTCATAAGTTTAGGAATTGATTCCGGATCTAACATTTCGTGCAAAGCATCGAATAGCGGTCGCAAATACGGGTCAATCTTGTCTGTAAGGGTTCCAGGCAAGAAACCTAAACGCTCGCCTGCTTCAACAGCAGGCCTAGTCAAGATGATTCTTGAAACCTCTTTACGCTGCAAAGCTTGAACAGCTTTAGCCATCGCTAGATAAGTCTTACCTGTTCCTGCAGGACCAATACCAAAGACAATAGTGTTCTCATCGATTGCATCAACATACTTCTTCTGGTTAGAAGTCTTAGGTCTGATGTTTTTCCCTCTTGAAGAGAGAATACTTTGACTAAGCATTTGGGTAGGTGACTGATCTTGGCTAATCATTCTCGACGAAACAGCGATGTCAATAGGAGCCATACTTTGACCTGCTCTGACCATGGAGACTGCTTCATCAATAAGTTTCTTCACAATGAAACACTCTGACTCAGTCCCGGATAAGGAAACACTGTTTCCTCTAACCAGAACAGAAACATTAGGGTGAATCTTTTCAATGCTCTTCAGGAGCTCATCCTGCAAGCCTAGAACTTTGACTAAATCAACGTCCTCGATAGCAAAATCAATTTTGGTGTCTCTCAGGTTCTTATTCGGCATAACTACCTTGGCTCAACACTAGTAACGTGAGCATGAGCATGAAAAACGCTTTGACCAGCTTTTTCACCGGTATTGAAAGACAATCTGAAGGAACCTTCGCTCTTATCCCCTGCAACCTGAACTGCCAAAGCCATAAGATCAGCAAGAATCTCTGGAGCAGCCTTAGTTAGCTCAGACACATCAGTGAAGTGTTTTTTAGGAACAACCAGAACGTGCAGAGGTTGTCGAGGTGAAATATCGTTGAAAGCCACCGCGTGCTCAGAAACAGCAACAAAGTTGGTTGGGATTTGACCCGAGGTGATCTTGCAGAAAATGCAATCCAAGTAAAGCTCCTTATCTAGAACTAGTCTAGGGCGATAATCACCGAAGCGTTAGGGCCGCTAACAGAGCAGGACCAGCCGTTGATGTTCGCAAAATACCTGCACCTAGGCTCAAGATAGTCGCCCCGGACTTAGCAAAAGCATCAAGTTCAGCGTCAGAAATACCACCCTCAGGACCAACCAGCAAAGCAATAGTTCCCTTAATAGGAAGTGTCAGCTCAGATAAAGACTGCCCAGAAGGGTCAAGAACTAGAACGAGATCAAAAGAACTGAAGTGCTTGGCTAGCTCTTTAGAATCACGAACATCACTGACTTCAGGAACAAAAGCTCTGAGGGACTGTTTAGCCGCCTCAAGAACAATAGACTGCCAACGTTGACGCCCCTTATCTTTCTTAGGCCCTTCCCACTTGCTGACCGAACGGTCGGATTGCCATGGGATAACAGCACTAATTCCCAGTTCAGTAGCGCTTTGAATAGCTAGCTCATCCCTGTCCCCTTTAGCAAGTGCTTGAATCAAAACGAAGGACAAATCAGGCCTTACATCCGTTACAACTTCATCCACTAAAACATTCAGAGTGGTCTTATCAAAAGATGAAACAGTTCCTCTAACTCGAAGACCTTGCCCATTACTCAACTGAATAGCTTCACCAACACGCATACGTCTAACCGCTATCGCATGCTTAGCCTCATCGCCTATGAGAACAACAGTTGCGCCTGGTTGAGTATTACTAAGCCCCGCTTGAATAAAAAGTGGTTCAACCATTAGCGTCTACGTCCACGACCAAAGCTTGAAACAGAGCGTTTGGCCAAAGAAGGCTTCTCACCTTTACGCAATTCGCTTAACTTCTTGAAAAGTTCCTTCTCTTTAGAATCAACTTTGGTTGGAGTTAGCACGCGAAGATTGATATGCAGATCTCCTCGACCATTATGACGAAGATGCTTGATACCTTTACCCTTTAAAGTAACAACATCCCCAGTTTGAGCACCCGGCTTTACTTCAACATCCTCTTCACCATCAAAGGTCTTTACTTTAACAACAGTTCCTAGAACCGCATCGTAAAGTGGAAGCTCTAAACTTGCCTCTAAATCATCACCATTACGTTCATAATGCTCATCAGGAATTACGTTCACTTCCACATAGATATCTCCCGATGGACCTCCGGCAAAACCAACTTCACCCTGACCTGAAAGCTGCAAGCGTAAGCCGTGCTCAACACCACCAGGAATGTTTAGATCAAGCGTTCTTGAAGCTCGTGTTC
>CANGBK010000069.1 GCA_947452235.1 Micrococcales bacterium | reverse complement strand
TATTCTCTACTAATCGTTCGTATCTAAATAACTTTTTCAAAACAAAAGGGTGTTTTGGTTATTTGGGGCACTAATCTGAAAATGATTCGTATCCAAACAATCGGAGCAGAAATGTCTTTAGAGAACCTAACCCTTGCAGATCTTGACCTTTTCGAAGGTGGTGCTCCATGGCATGTTTTTGATCAGCTTCGTAAGGAATCCCCGGTTCATTGGAGCACTGAAGAAAAGCCAAACAGTGGTTTCTTCTCGATTACTCGATATCAAGACATTGTGAAGGTTCTTCGTGACCCAGACACCTTCACTTCAACGCATTTCACGAACTTGGAAGAAGTTGATGCTGAGCAGGAGGAGGCTAGAAGATCTCTTTTAGAAACTGATGGTCAAAGACACCGTGCACTTAGACGACTGCTTCAAGGTGAGTTCACTCCTCAAGCAGTTTCAGGTTATGAAACCTTTTTGAGGGGCCTAACTGCAACTACTCTGGATAACGCTTTTGCTAAAGGTGAGTTTGACTTCGTTGAAGAAGTTGCTGCTGATTTCCCTATCCGTGTTTTAGCCCGAATGCTTGATGTTCCAGATACCGATACCAACAAACTAATCGAGTGGGGTAACCGCATGATTGGTAACACCGACCCTGAGCACGCGGATATTCTGCTAGACGACCCTGAAAGCGAAAAGTATCGTTTGGTTCCATTCAGATCTCCTGCAGCTCTTGAAGTATTTGCCTATGGTCAAGATCTTGCTGATAAGAGAAGGGGCAAAGATGGTAAGGATCTAGTTTCAACTTTGATCAACCAAGTTCCATCAGATGGCATTGCGCTTTCAGAACGTGATTTCAACACATACTTCTTGCTACTTGTAGTAGCTGGAAATGAGACTACCCGTCACACCATTTCACACACCATGAACTACTTGATTGAAAACCCAGAGCAGATTGCTATCTTGCAGGATGACCCAACCCTGATTCCTTGGGCGGTTGAAGAGTTCATTCGTATGGCTTCCCCGGTTTATCACTTCAGAAGAACTGCAACTAAAGATGTTGAGTTCAATGGTGTTCAAATCAAGGAAGGTCAGAAAGTTGTTCCATGGTTTGCTTCAGGTAACCGTGATGATTCAATTTTCAAAGATCCATACAAAATGGATGTCACTCGTAATCCAAATGAACACATGTCGTTCGGTCGTGGTGGACCACATATGTGTTTGGGTAACTCTCTAGCTCGCCTAGAGGTTCGCATTATGTTTGAAGACTTGCTTTCACGTATAGACAAGATTGAGCGAACCGGTGAAATTGATCACCTACGTTCAAACTTTGTCAACGGTATCAAGAGATTCCCAGTGAAGGTAACGCTTAGATAAGTTTGGCAACTTTCGATAGATAGCTATCGATTAGGTGGAATGTTCTAAGCTTTGAATCTTCATCTTCAGCTATGGTTTGCTGCATCATAATTTCTGCATCCTGACCATCTTCACCAACTGAGCGTAGACCTCCCCAGTCAAGCCAACCTTTGAGAACTTCAGCGTTGAGCTCTGGGTGGAATTGAACTCCCATGCTTCGACCAAATGTGAAAGCTTGTGAAGCAATCGGGTTTCTTGCAATCTCTTTAGCGCCTAGTGGTAATTGCCAACGGTCATAGTGAAATTGGAACCAGGGTCCGTTAGATAGCAGTTCTTTATCTTCAGACCAGATGTTAGTCCAACCGATTTCACCTTTAGGTCCAGGGGCAACTGATCCACCCAAAGCACGTGCCATTAGTTGGCCACCAAAGCAAATACCAAACACTGGTTTGTCTGCTTCAATAGCTTTTCTAACCCAATCAAGCTCTGGCTGTAACCAGTTACCTATACAGTTATCGTCCCAGGCGCCCCATGGAGCACCAAGTGGAACCAGCAAATCAAAGTCTTCAAAGTCGGGGAATTGAAAAGGCACATTAGGTGTATCAAACTGCGCTTCAGGAACAACCAGAACTTCAGTTAGTTCAAAGCCGTGACGCTTTAGAGCTTCACCGACCCAGCCGGTTGGGCTTACGTGATCATGCTGAATAAATAGTGCTTTCATGGCTTCCTTCATAACTTTTCGGTTTAGTAGGTCATTTCCAAGGCTACTAGGAAGTATTATCCAAATATCATTTGATACCAAATGAAAAGTAACAAAGGAGTTGCAATGAGCACCAACCTAACCGCACTTAGGGAGAGTCTTCAAGACCAAGGCATCGATGTTCTAAGAATCATCTATTCAGATGTTCTGGGTATTACTCGCTCTAAAGACCTTTTAGTTTCTCAACTAGAAAAAGCTGCCGGTCACGGACCTGCCTTTTGTCAGGGAGTTTGGGTTACCACAACTCAGGGTGGTGTTATTGATGCTGAAGGTATCGCAGGTGATGGTCTTCAAGATCTAATCACTCAACTAGACCCAGACACTATCCACCCAATGCCTTGGGAACCAGGGGTTGCATATGCAGTTGCTGATGCACTCAACCCAGACATGTCACCTAATCTTTTCTCACCAAGAACAGTCCTTAGAAAAGTTATTGCTGAATACAACAAACTAGGTCTAACTCCAGTTGTTGGTCCTGAACTTGAGTTCTATATTGCAGACCGCGTTGAAGGTGGTGGCTTCAAGAGATCACTCGAAAGAACCGGACGTGTTTACACAACCGGAGCACTGGTAGATCCAAATGGAACTTTCCTCCATTTACTTCGAATGCTTGACCAACTAAACATCGGAGTATTTGCTGGTAACCACGAATTCTCACCAGGTCAATATGAGATCAACCTTTGGCATTCAGAGGCTATGGATGCTGCCGATAGAACTTTCTTGTTCAAGACTTCAATCAAAGACATCGTTCACCGTGAAGGGCAACATGCAACTTTCCTAGGTAAGCCTTGGAGCGACGAAGGTGGTTCAGGTTTCCACCTGCACTTCTCAGTTACCGATAAAGACGGTAAGAACCTAATGTTTGATGGGACTGAACTTAGCGAAACAGCTAAGCAAATGATTGCTGGTCTCTGCGCTAACGCTAATGCGCTAACTGCTTTCACTAACCCAACTGTTAACGCTTTCAAGAGACTGGGTCCAGATACTCTTGCACCGTTT
>CANGBK010000068.1 GCA_947452235.1 Micrococcales bacterium | reverse complement strand
TCATCGGCACAGGCAAGAAGGTATTCACTGTCATGCGAGATTGTTTTAGCTAGTTCTCTAAGAGAACCAGCGATACCAGAAACTGCTATAGAACAAATCTTGTGGACAGACTTCTCGGGAATGCTTCCATCTTGAATCTGGTGGCCCCTCAGCGTTAGAGCCGAAGACTTGATGACTTCCCACTCTTGTGATTCAGCTATCTCTTTGGCTGAAATGACTGTGTTTATAGTTCCCATGCGAACCTCCTTGTTCACACAGCAGCGCTGTTGTAACCCAGTCTATCTGGCCTGAATTGCAGGGGAAAAGGGGCGATTTAGGAGCTAATTCTTCGTAATGCGGATAAGCCTAAAACTTGTTCCCGTAACAACAACAGCCAAAATAAGCCATTGAATAAGGCTGTTGGCGTTCTGTAATACAAAGCTAAAACCTAAAGCGGCATATAGAACCAGTGCTGTTGGCCAGTCATCCCCCACCAGGAAGTCATAAATAAACTGAAGAACAACATTTAGCTTCGGTGTTTTGGCTAATTTTGTTTCAACCTTATTACCTGCTGCCAAGTATTTGGCATGCCTTTGCTTGAGGAATAGTACTAAAACAAAAGAGAGTGCTGCAAAACTCAAGAAAATAGGAATAAGAGCCAGATCTGAAAGATTCCAGAAATTACCTGTTCCTTGGGTAACCCAGAAAATACCGAAAGTTGAAATAACTAAACCAACCACAAACTTCATTGCGTTTTCAGGAACTCTTGTTAGCGGTTTACGAAGGAAAACTCCAGCCAGGATAACTACCAGGACAGCAGCTAAACCGGTCATAGATGCAATAAAGATTTTGCCTTGGATAGCACCAAAAGATAAAACGATGAAAGCAACCTCAATGCCTTCAAGAAGGACTGCCTTATAAGACAGAGTGAATGCATACCAATCCCCCACGAAAGTCTTCTTAGCTGTTGCAGTTTTCAATTCCGCTAACTCTTTCTCAAAGATTAACTCTTCATCGTGCAGAGCCTTGAACCCGCTTGAACGAAGAATCGCTTTGCGAAGCCATTGCAAACCAAAAACCAGAGATAACAAACCAACTATCAAATGAAGTAGATCTACGGGAACCTGAGTAAGAAGTGGGCCTAGAGCTGCAATCACGATGACCAGAGTTGCAATAGCAAGAAGAGTCCCTCTTTGGGCTGACTTCCAGTCACGACCGATACCTGCAGCCAAAACAATTGTCAGCGCTTCAACTGCTTCAACAAGAGAAGCAAGAAAGACTGAAACTATGAGCGCGATGTCGTTCATGAATTAACCTCGAATGCTAAAGAATGTTCTCGGTCTCAAGTTTGCTCTATAAACACAAGCTTTGGAGCCACCTGGGGGAATCGAACCCCCGACCTGCTCTTTACGAGGGAGCTGCTCTACCAACTGAGCTAAGGTGGCTTATTTCAAATTGATTTTATAGCCATAGACTCAAAGTATGACCTCTATAGAATTTCGTAACCTGCGTAAGGTTTACAAGGATTTAGTAGCCGTATCTGACCTTTCAGTAGTTGTTGAATCTGGTCGCATAACCGGTTTCCTAGGCCCTAACGGTGCCGGTAAAAGCACTGCTCTCAAATGTCTCCTGGGTCTGGCTAAGCCAACATCTGGAACCTGTTTACTAAACGGTAAAGAGTATTCAGATTTAGACCACCCAGGCAAGATTGTTGGTGCTGTGCTTGACTCCTCCGGTTTCAATCAGGCTCTAACCGCCAGACAGAACTTGAAGATTATTTGTGCTGCTAATGACATTGATGATTCAAGAATCGATTCACTTCTTGAACTTGTTGAACTTAGTAAAGCTGCCAACAAGAGAACCAGAGGATTCTCAATGGGTATGAAGCAAAGACTAGCTCTGGCAGCTGCTCTGATTGCGGATCCTGAGATTCTGGTTTTAGACGAACCAGCAAATGGTTTAGACCCGATTGGTATTGCTTGGCTTAGAGATTTACTTAGAGATCTAGCAAAGCAAGGCAAAACCATCCTTGTATCATCACACCAGTTGGCCGAGATGCAACACACAGTTGATGATGTTGTAATCATCAACGAAGGAGAAATCATCGCTTCTGGCCCTCTAAAGAAAATAATTGGAAAGAAAACTCTTGAAGAAGCTTTCCTAGCTCTAGTTAGGAAGAAATAATGAGATTTATCAAAGCTGAACTACTGAAGCTTCTTTATGCAAGAAGAAACTATGGCATCCTCCTTGGGGCTATGGCGTTATCCTCAATTGGATCAGGTTTCACTCCATATGCCTTAAGTCGAGTTCCAGATGCATTGGTGAACCCACTAACGCAGAGCGCTGCCGTTGATAGCGTTTATTCAAGAGCCTTAGGTGCTTACATCCTCACAGTGATTCTTGGTGTTCTAGTTGTAACAAGTGAATTCAACCAGAAGACAGCCATTGCTACTTATCTGGCTGCACCTAAGCGCTACCAACCTTTGGTTGCAAAGATAATTGTTGCCTCTGCTGCTGGTGCAATCATGAACCTACTGGCCACTCTTGTTGGTATGGGGGTAGCCGCATATGCACTTAGCTTCTACCCTGAGGCTGTTGCCCCATCATCATCTATCTGGATCAGCAATTCACTTATTGCTTTACTTACCGGTGCAATCATTGCAATCATTGGTGTTGGAATAGGTAGCCTGATTCGCAATCAGAGCTTTGCTGTAACCATTGCACTTATCTGGTTCTTTATTATCGACAGATTACTTGCAGTACTTTTTGTTGAAGTTGGCAAGTGGCTACCAACCGGTTTAATTTCGGGTCTCGAGAACCTTAAGTTCAACTACCAAGGACCAGTTGTTCACGTAAGTTCAACTGACTATCTTGATCCATGGCCAGCAGCTGGATTGCTAACGGTTTATGGAATCACGTTCGTTGTGTTGTCCTTATTAACAACAACTAGAAGAGATATCGACTAACAGGTCTTTTCTTTTGCTGGCAAAGTTCCTTGGATAAGGAACTTATCGACAGTATCCGAAACACATTGGTTTGATGAACCATAAGCAGTATGGCCTTCGCCTTTGTAGGTCAAGAGCCAACCATGAGCCAAAACATTGTGAGCTACGTTCTTGGCTTGAGAATAAGGTGTGGCCGGATCGTT
>CANGBK010000067.1 GCA_947452235.1 Micrococcales bacterium | reverse complement strand
CTCTGCGCTAACGCTAATGCGCTAACTGCTTTCACTAACCCAACTGTTAACGCTTTCAAGAGACTGGGTCCAGATACTCTTGCACCGTTTAGAGCTAACTGGGGTTATGACAATAGAAGTTGCATGGTCCGTATTCCACCTGAGCGTGGTCAGGGAACTCGTCTTGAGGTTCGTGTTGGTGATGGTGCTGCTAACCCATATCTTGTTATCGCAGGTATTTTGGCTGCAGCACTTGATGGCATCGTACGTAAGTTAGATGTTCCTGAAGCGGCGGAAGGTATGGCGTATGACAATGAAGCAGCCCCAACTCTTCCAGCGACATTCACTGAAGCTCTTGATGCTCTTGAAGCCAACGAGCGTATGCGTGAACACATGTCAACTGGTTTGATTGGAATCTTCTTGGCTATGAAGCGCGATGAAATCGAAAGATATAACGCTAGCGTTCCAGATCCTTCAACCAGAGATGTTACAGATTGGGAGATTCAGGAATATCTAGAAGATTATTAAATCTTTTTAGAGTTATCTTGAAGTAGCGTTCCACCGTTGAAGGTAACGCCAACTTCACGGTAGTAACCAGCAAGAATCTTTTCAACTGGAAGTATTGAAGCTAATTCGTCCCACTGTGAATCACCAAGCATCAATTCAGCATCACCTTTCCAAGGTTGACCCAAGTCTGCATCAACGCCACCCATGGTAATTAGTTGATCAAGTGAGTTACCAAGACCTGGAGTGATTGATGGCATCCAACGTGAGTGAATCATCGGGTGACCATTCACAAAACCATTTGTTTCACTTGGCTCACGCAATGTAACAACAGCGCTAGCTAGTCTGTGATCATAGGCGGATAGCGAAGCACCTAGTTGTGCTCCTGCTTCAAGCTTTGGTGTTGCTTTACCGTGGTTGAAGATTCTGGTAACGGCAACATTGCCTAGTTTCTTTGGATAACCCTGGAACCAACCACGAGCAATAGCAAAATCTTTGGTAACCCAGATAGCAACACAACGGCTATAGGTCTTACCTTCAAACTTGCAGCGAACAACTACGAAAGCTTCAAGGTATTGAGATCTAACTGGATCTAATAGTTCAAGTTTTCCAGTTGAACATGACTGCCAGTCGGCCCAGATAAGTGCAACAGCACCAGGCTCTTCATCGGCTAGTTCAAGTTCTTTAGGAAGGATGGCTCTAACGTTTTTAGGATCAGTTAGATACTCAACGGTCAGAAGAGTCCCTGAGTAGAACCAAGGCATGTCAGGAATGATTGCACTCTTACCGCTAGCAGTCTTAGGGGCCATAAATCCATGTAATTCAGTCATGGAACTAGATTACCGAACCATTCGTATCCGAATAAATATCTGATTTCAGCCAGATAACGATTACCTAACCTTCTTAGCCATATCTACCAAAATAAGGGATTTTCAATAAAAAGTTCGCCAAAGTTAACCAGAGGTCGTTCATACCCGAACGATTCCTTGAACTCGACAAGGAGATTTAATGTCTAAAGAAGTAACCGACAACACCCTGCGTAAAAACCGCCTTGGTGTTCTCGGAATTGTATTTTTCGTAGTGGCAGCTTCAGCACCACTAGTTGGTATGACCGGTGCTGTTCCAGTTGCAATTCTTGCTGGTAATGGTGCAGCAGCCCCTGGCGCTTACCTTTTAGTAGGACTAATTCTTATTTTGTTCAGCGTAGGTTTCACTGCCATGACAACAAAGGTAACCAACGCCGGAGCGTTCTTTGCTTATGTTGGTCGAGGCTTGGGCAAGAACATGGGTATCGGATCAGCTTTCGCTTCTGTAGTCGGTTACGTAACCATTCAGTTGGCTATTTATGGTTTCTTCGGTGGGATCCTGGCTATTCAAGCTGCCCCAACTTTTGCTGACGGTGGTATCGGCGTCAACATGCCTTGGTACGTTTGGGCCCTGGTTGCTTGGGTGATCGTAACCGCTCTATCACTTCTTAGTGTTGATGTTGGAGCCAAGGTTCTTGGAACTCTTATGGCTCTTGAAGTGCTTTCACTATTTATCTCCGGTATCGCAATCTTGGTGAACCACTCATCAAGCATGGACTTTGCGGCTTCCTTCTCACCTTCAAACATATTTGCTGGTGGTTTCTCAGGTGGTGCAGGTATCGCGATCGCTTTCGCTCTAGCTTCTTTCATTGGTTTCGAAGCAACAGCTATTTATGGTGAAGAGTCAATCGACCCTAAGCGTGCGGTTCCTCGTGCAACATACTGGGCTATCGGTCTTATCACTGTTCTGTTCACAATTGTTTCATTCGCTATGGTTTCTGGCCTAGGAGCCGCAGATGTTGTGACTCAGGTTGCAACCATCTCAGAAGGCGGAGCTAACCCAGCAGCTGTTCTGTTTGCTCTAGTTGATCAGAACGTTGGTCACTGGCTAACTTCAATCATGGAGTGGTTGGTTGTTTCAAGCTTGTTCGCTGGTTTGCTAGCATTCCAGAACGCTAACGCTCGTTACATCTTTGCTCTAGGTCGCTCTGGTGTTCTACCTGCTTCACTAGGTAAGACCAATAAGTCAGGTGCTCCTCAAGGCGGCGTTCTAGTTACATCTGTTCTAGCTGGTTTAGTTATCATCTACTTCGCAGCTAGCAACCTTGACCCAATCTTGAACCTGTTCTTCTGGATGAGCGCTGTGACCTCAATCGCAATCATGTTGGTTGAAATTTTGGTAAGCGTAGCTGTCATCAGATACTTCATGAAGAACCCGGGCACGCACGTGTTCAAAGCACTTATTGCTCCACTGATCTCGGCTCTTGCTCTAGCAGTCGGAGAATACTTGCTTATGTCACGTTTCAACTTGCTTTCAGGGTTGGCACCATCACCAAAGGAATCAGCCAATGCTTGGTCAATGACACCTCTTGGTTGGGTACTAGTTCTTCTACCTTTCATCGCATTGGTCCTTGGATTTGTCTGGGGCGTTGTAAACAAGAACGATGAAGGCAAGATTAGCGAAGACGTACTTTCCTAAATAGCTCTAAACACAAAAGCCCAGGCCTTAGGTCTGGGCTTTTGTGTGTCTGGGGGAGGGTTATTTGGTTTTGATTTAGGATGGAGTTATGTCAGCAATGAGGCTTGAACACGACCTGCTCGGTAATTACGAGATCCCTACGACCGCTTATTGGGGGGTGCATTCCGCCAGAGCAGCGGAGAACTTTCCGATAACTGG
>CANGBK010000066.1 GCA_947452235.1 Micrococcales bacterium | reverse complement strand
TAAGTATTGCCAACTGTCCTTTGAATAAAGAGCAGCGAGAATACCTGTGAAGCCAGCGTTGATGGTGAGCTTTCTTGATTTCTCTGAGGTATACATTTCCTTTGTTTCCAGAGGTCTGAGGAAATCTGTACCTATCTTGTTCATTGCTTGATCAACAGTTAGACCAGCAAATGGGCAGCCAGAGACGTTATCAATGCAGTCAGCAAGGTATGCCTTCATTGCTGACTGGAAACCCTTCAGCTGATTTATTGAATCCGCGGATGGATCAATAGTCGGATCAACAACTCCATCCAAAACAAACTTTCCAACTTTCTTAGGGAAGTATGCGGCGTAAGTGATTCCAAGGAGAGTTCCGTATGAGTAACCCAAGTAGTTCAACTTAGCTGCACCTAGAACAGCACGAATAATGTCCATGTCTTTAGCTGCCGAGTTGGTGTCAACATGACCCAATAGTTCTCCAGACAAGCTCTTGCATGCTGCACCAAAGGACTGAATCGTCTTCTTTGTAAAATTTAGGTCTTCTGCTGAACCAAGTTCGTAGGGAGACGCGTTATAGAAAAAGTCCCTTAGCTTCGCATCGGTTGTGCACTTGATAGCCGTTGAATCGCCAACCCCTCTTGGATCAAATCCAACTAAGTTGTATTTGCTTCTGAGCTCTGCTGTTCCAAGTTCGTTGATGTATTGAGTGATCCACTCCTTACCTGATCCACCTGGTCCACCTGGGTTCATCAAAAGATACGGTGAGTTCTTTGGGTCGCTGGCCGGGTTCACAGCAACCGCAATCTTGATTTGTTTAGAACCGACGTTGCTCCAATCGAGGGGAACGATGATGTCTGCGCAGCGTGCCTTCTTGTTATCTCCTGAACAGTTGGACCATAAAGGTTTTTGGCTGTAATAAGCATCAAGAGTTCTAAAACTTGCTTTATCGTAAGTCACTGTTGGCTCAGCGCTCTCAGTAGCTGGAACAACATTGTGAAGAACCGAAGCAACAACCGCTAGAGCGGTGACAGAGAAACTTATTGCTAAGACAACAGAGTTCTTGAGTTTCATCGGGTTGACTTTCTCCTAAGTGAAATCGTTAGCGCATCAAACAGGTAAGACTCTCTCACGTTTCTATCCAGTCTGGTTCTAACCTTTTGTATCTCCTCAATCGCGTGAATAGCTTGGGCTTGGGAGATGTCATTAGCCAGAGACGTTATCTCAGCTACTAAATCAACATTTATTAGAGCTTCTCCTGAACCCAACTGAACGCTCAAAACATCACGGTAGAGGCCCATCAAGTCAACGAGAATTCGGTCCCAACCGTCACGCTTTGATCTTGTTGCGCGACGTTTTTGAGCTTCTTCAAGTTTCTTTAGTTGCGATCTGGAACTAGGGTTCAACTTCGACTCTGCACTAACGCCAAGTCTTGCCATAAGTTCATTGCGTTCTTGCTCATCAAGTTCAGCAGTAAGAGCTGCCCCGTCACTTACGCCAAGCTCAATTAATGAATTAGACGCTGCAATAGCTGAAGGAATATCTCTGATGTTTAGAACTGCTAGAAGAGCCTGCCTTCTTCTGTCACGTGCGGTGGCATTGGTTGCCAGTCTTCGCGCCATACCAACGTGGCTCTGGGCTTGAGATGCTGATTGGAAAGCTAGGCCTTGAGGGACGTCATATTTTTCTACCAAAAGTTGAGCCACTGCTTCAACACTTGGAACTTTCAGTTGAATACGACGAACTCGAGATCTAATAGTCGGAAGCAGATCCGCTTCGCTTGGAGCACAAAGCATCCAGATGGTTCCCTTTGGTGGTTCTTCCAATGACTTCAGAAGTAAGTTGCTGGTTCGCTCAGCCATGCGGTCGGCATCTTCAACAATCATGATTCGATAGTTGGCAAGGGCCGGCATCTGCATAGACTTCTCGATGAACTCGCTAACTTCATCTATAGAGATTTGAACTCTCTCTGTGTTTAGCACCTGAACATCTGGGTGATTACCAACTCGAACCATTTGACATGCATTACATTTGCCACAACCGCCTTCAGGGCAAACCAGTGCTGCAGCAAATGCCGTTGCTAGCTCTGATCGACCAGATCCAGGGGGGCCAGTGAAAAGCCAAGCGTGATGAACAGCCGTTTCTTTATTTAGTTCGCGCAAAAGTTCAGTGACTGCTTCAGGCTGTGAAACAACATCACGAAAAACGTTTGGGGCAAGCGTCATAGTAATTCTGATACTGCCTTACGAATCTGTGTTTGCATAGTCTCAATATCTGTTGAAGCATCGATTACTAGAAAACGCTCAGGCTCAGCTTTGGCTAATCCAAGATAAGAGTTACGTGCCTTTTCAAAGAACTCAATCTTTTCTTTCTCAAGGCGATCAGGTTCAGTTCCTGTCTGGTTCCTTCTCGCTCTGGCAACATCAGCAGGCAGATCGAGTAAAACAGTTAGCTTTGGAAGTAATCCACCAACCGCCCACAAAGAAAGGTTTCTAACTTCTTCTTGAGATAGGTCACGACCAGCACCCTGGTACGCCACCGATGAATCGAAATAGCGGTCAGTAATAACAATCTCTCCGCGTTCAAGAGCTGGTCTAATTTTGCTAGCTACGTGGTGAGCTCGATCAGCGGCAAATAGAGCAGCCTCTGCTCTAGGTGCTAAATCTCCTTTGTGGTGAAGGAGAATTTTACGAATCTCAACACCAACTTCTGTTCCTCCAGGCTCAAGAGTTCTAACCACTGTCTTGCCCTGTTCACTAAGCCAAGACTCGAGTAGGTCAGCCTGAGTTGACTTACCAACCCCGTCGATACCTTCAAAGGAGATGAACAATCCAGACACGTTACTTGTCTTTCTTTCGGGTGGTGCCCTTCTTAACAGTTCTCGCTGGAGCAGCTGCGCCACGACGTGACTTCGAAACCTTAGGAGCAGCCTGTCCAGGCTCAAGTCCTAGCTTTTCACGTCGAATAGCTAGCAACTCAAACGCACGTTCTGAGGTTAGTTCTTCCAGCGGCTCATCCTTAGGAACAGTTGCGTTGATAGCGCCGTCGGTTACATAAAGACCGAATTGACCGCTCTTAGCGACCACGTTTGTCTTAGCTGATGGGTCTTCACCGAATTCCTTCAACGGAGTTGCAGCAGTAACACGACCGCGAAGCTTAGGTTGCGCTAGAAGTTCTAGTGCACCTTCGAGTGTGAGATCAAAAATCAAATCTTCACTGGCTAACGACCTTGAATCTTTAGCGCGTAGCAGGTAAGGACCAAACTTACCGTTCTGAGTTGTAATGTCAACACCTTCAGCATCTTGGCCAACAACTCGAGGAAGAGACAGAAGCCTTAGAGCTAC
>CANGBK010000065.1 GCA_947452235.1 Micrococcales bacterium | reverse complement strand
ATGACACACATCATCGATGGCGGTCTCTCCACTGAGCTTGAACGCCTTGGGGCAAGCTTTGATGGTCCACTTTGGACTGGTAGAACACTTTTAGAGAACCCAGAGCTCATTCAACGAGCACACAAAGATTTCATTGATGCAGGCGCTGAGGTAATCATTACTTCCAGCTACCAGATTTCAAGGGCAGGGTTCGTTGAAGTTGGTCTAACAGCTGAAGAAGCAGATCAAGCATTGATCAAATCGGTTGAGGTAGCCAAAGCCGCAGTTGGTAATAAACCAGTTAAGGTTGCTGCCAGTATCGGCCCATATGGAGCAATCTTGCATGATGGTTCAGAGTATCGAGGTAACTATGCAGTTAGCGAAGATGAGCTAACAAAATTTCATGCTGAACGCATCGAAGTTATTCTTCGAGCCAGACCAGATATTCTTCTTGCCGAAACCATTCCTGACCTTGTTGAAGCTAAAGCTTTAGCTAGAGCATTCAGAAATGTTGAGATTCCTGTGTGGATTGCATTTACTGCTGGTGAGAAAGATAGATTGTGGTCGGGGGATCCAATAGTTGATGCAATCAAAGCAGTAAGCGCTATTCCAACTCTTGAGGCCATTGGTTTTAACTGTGTTCACCCCGATTTGATTACAGAACTAGTAAAGACAGCTAAGACAGCAACAGATTTACCGATAGTTGTTTATCCGAACCGAGGTGGTTCCTGGGATAGCTCAAAGAGCGTCTGGACTTTAGATGATAGAAGTTCGTTTAATGAATTCTGGAATCAATGGAAAGAACTAGGAATTAGTTATGTGGGTGGCTGCTGTGGTCTTGATGCAACAGATATAGCCCAACTTAAATTAGTTGTTGAAGCTAATTAGTTGATTCGGGATCATAAATCATCTCTCTGACCTCTTGATCGCAGCGGCAAGATTTAGCAATCTTTGCAGCCCATTTATATGCTTCTTCTTCAGTCTCACAATCAATCACACTGAAGCCACCAAGTCGAACATCGCTTGGTGCGATAGGACCGACTGTTATTTCACCGTTTTCGGTAACAACAACGGGCTTATCTTCAAAGAAACCGCCGCCAAAGATCCAAACACCAGCTGCCTTAGCTTCACGAACAACAGCATGTGATTCATCGGCCACCTGAGGCAGTTCAGCCATATCAAACTTCATGTCTCCGTCATTGAAAGAGATGATAAATCGACGCATTGGAATCCTTACTGTCACCTATAAATCTAGGGGTGAAATAGATTTAGAGGAAATAGAGCATTTATGCTCTAGAGCATTTATACTTAATTTATGGGAAGACAACCTAAGCAAGATAAAGACCAACTAGATAATTTCGTTGAAACCTTTAGAACTAAACGAGCTATTTCTAGACAAGAACTAGCTGATCTGGTGGGGGTTCACTATCAAACCATGAGCTACATCGAACGTGGGGAATACGCTCCAAGCCTTGCCCTAGCAATAAGACTAGCCGCAGCCCTTGACTGCAAAGTTGAACAATTATTCCAATTGAAAGTGAGCATCTAATGAGCAATACAACCTTATTCGCTGAACTTAGAGCAGCAAGAATCGAGAGAATTCTTGCTACTAAGCAAAATAGGATTGTGACTTCACCTTGGATGAGAAGAACGTTAAGTCTTATAGCGATTATTTCCAGCTACGCCGTTCTAGCAACTTTGCTAATTCCAACTCCATACACAATAAGCAAGACAAACAGGATCTACCAGGATTATCACCTGATGCAGAGCAACTGGATCTATGATTTCAGAGATACCACTCAAGGATTTGCCCTGTTGCTGCTGGTCTGGAGTTTTATCCTTCTTCGCATGTCTATGCGAAGAGTGACTTTACTTCCGAATGAACATCTGGACGAACTTCAGATCACTAACAGAGACTGGGCATTCAAGACCGGTTATCTAGTGGTAAGAAGAATTGGTTTGGGAGTTGCAATAGGCTTTGCGTTCCTAGCTTTCTTCGGTGCACAACTGACAGGCTTCTCAGCAGGCTATGGACCAACCCCTAAAACCTTCAGAGCGCTTGAAAGATACATGTCTGACCTAAGCATGGAAGATCCTTTTGGTTTTTACTTCAAAACATTCTTGCTTCTAGCATTCGTTGCCTATTCATTCCCATTGATTCTGTTAGCTTGGCGTGAGGCACGTTTTCCAGAGACAGTACCTGAAGTTGCGGTGGCAATAAAACTGACCAATGAAGAAAGTAAAGCTAAGTTCTACTTCAGAACACTAAAGTGGATGGGATTTTTCGTGGCTGTATGTGCATCGCTAGCAATCTCACCAAAAGTGTTTATGACCTTAGGCTTTTTCTACTACATTCTCTTGATTCCTCTTATCTACTGGGTCATTCCGGGATCAGTTGTGCTGTTTGTTTGGGCTTCGATAACCGCATCAAAAGGAGCTTTGGCTGCAAGAAAAGCGGGCTTCTCATCTGATATGCAGAGGCGCTGGGCTAACCTGACAGCAGCGTTTGCAACCACAACTCTTGTGCTTGGAATAGTTGTTGGTTCTCTGATGTTCTTTGCCCTTTCAAACATGTGGCGATCCCTTGGACCTGAGTTCGGTTTCGTTTTACCAACAGCTTTTATTGCAGGACTCTTGATGGTTCCTGCTCAGGCCATCTCAATGACCTACTATGCGAAGTTAGAAAGCAAGGTATAGACGGGAATTTAGCTATTTTTTTGCTAGTGTTCCCTCGGGTGAGTAACTATTGAGAGGTTTCAAGTGAACAGAACTAGCAAGATAGCTTTCTACGCGAGCTTTATTGGACCAATTCAATCTGCCCTAGGTTGGATTATTGCTGGTTCCATGTGGCCAGGCTACGACCAGGCTAGGCAAACCATCAGCGAGTTAGCTTCGCCTGAATCTCCAGTCAAAACAATCATGTCTTCGTTCTTTGTTTTCGGTGGAATACTCACCTGCATTGTTGCTTACTTTGCTAAAAGTCTTGCTCTTCCTGCACGAATTGCTCTAGCTGTGTCAGCTCTGTGTACCTTCGGCCTAACTATCTTCCCAACCCCTTTAGTTGGTTATTCAACACCACACAGAATCTTTGCTATTTCATCTTTTGCTATTTCAGCTGGCTGGCCACTACTTGCCATGAGAAAAGCTAAAACAGCAGCCTTTGCTGTTAGACCAATCCCAACAATTATCGGAACCACAATCCAAGCAACGTTAGCAATTTCATTCCTTATTATTTGGACAGATCCACTAGCCATCAATGTTGGGATCTGGGAGCGAGTAGTCGCAGTTTCTCAAGCGGCCTATGTCACCTGGGTCGTTGGATCAATCTATTTGAATCAGCAAAAGAAAATGAACTAAGCCTTAAGCAATGACTAAATACATTGCTTTAGCTAAGGCGACCCATTGGCCTCAGGCTT
>CANGBK010000064.1 GCA_947452235.1 Micrococcales bacterium | reverse complement strand
GAATGATCTTCCCCGCCAAATAAGACCCAGTCCATGCCGCTGACCCCTAGCCTCAAAGCTGCTTGTTCTAAGACTGCTTCAAATCCTTGAAGTGCTGAACGAATCATGTTTATAGAAACTCCAGACGCTTTAGCTATCCGACTCGCATCCTTAGCTAACCCATCTGAGATGTCTAGCATTGCTGTTGCACCAGCAACTGCAGCGCTTATCCCAGAACTGATTGGTGGCATAGGTCGTTTTTGGATGTTCACAAACTCATCGAAGGCATGCTTGGCATCAGAATCTGACTGAAGTAATGCTAAACCTGCTGCTGCTTTACCAAGGGTTCCAGAAACTGCAAGAACATCACCAACTGCGGCACCATTTCTTAGAATAGGCTCTCTTCCTTCAAGATCACCATGTGCTGTTACAGAAATAAACACCTTTTCGGACATAGCCAAGTCGCCACCAACAACAGAAGCACCAAGCGCGAGCTCTTGAATACCTGCGTTTAGGCCATCTGCAAAATCCTCAAGCCAAGTAATGGGTGTTGAGGATGGTAAAGCTATTGCAACAACCAACGCTGTTGGTTTAGCCCCCATGGCTGCAACATCAGACACGTTTGTAGCAATAGCTTTGAACCCTAAATCAAAACCAGAGGACCATTCCAATTTGAAATCATGATCTTCAATCATGGTGTCGGTTGTTACAACAAATCGGCCATCTGGTGAGCTAACAACTGCAGCATCATCGCCAGGCCCAACTAAAACGTTATCCCCCGTGATTAGCCTTCCTATGGTGAGCCTTAGCGACTCACCTTCACCCAGTTCGGCTAACGTTTTTACCTGCATAGGTTTAAAGGTAGCCTGTTTGAGATGAAGTTTTTTAGAGTTTTACTGGTTCTTCTGCCCCTAACCCTGGCTGGCTGTTCTGCTACCGTAAACCTCCCACCTGCGCCTGATGCCAATAATCCTGACTGCGCAAAGGTAATTGTTCGACTACCTTCTGAAACAGATTCCCTGCAAAGACGAAGCACAAACTCTCAATCAACGGCAGCTTGGGGAACCCCAGCAGCTATCACGCTTACCTGTGGCATCAAGCCGGTTATGGTCAGCTCTCTGCAATGCATTACTGCAGGTGGAGTTGACTGGATTGTTGATGAATCCCAAAAGCCTGTATACAGGTTCATTGCCTTTGGCAGAAAGCCAGCAACCATAGTCACAGTTGATTCAACTAAAGCTTCTGGAGCAACAGTTCTGGATGATCTAGGTCAAGCAGTTCAGTTCACTAAGCAAACCGCAAAGTGTTTAGGTTAGTTTCTTTCGAACGCTAACTGAATAAGTTCATCGATTAGTTCTGGATAACTTACTCCAGATGCTTGCCAACACTTTGGATACATCGAAATTGGTGTGAAACCTGGCATCAAGTTCAACTCATTCACAAAGAAACCATCTTTGGTTAGAAAGAAATCAGCTCTCGCTAGACCAAAACAGCCCAGAGCATTGAAAGCTCTCGCTGCTAAAGCTTGCATTTCTTGTAATTCGCTATCGCTTAAATCTGCAGGGCAAATAAGTTCTGCTGCATCTGCATCTCGATACTTGGCTTCAAAGTCATAGAAGTCACGAGTCTTAACAACAATCTCACCGGCAACAGAAACTCTAGGTTTTGCTCCAGCCCTGCCAGATAGAACAGCGCATTCAACTTCACGGCCGACCAAACCTTTTTCCACTGTAACTTTGCTGTCTTCCTTGAAAGCAGTGTCTAGTGCTGCAGAGAAATCAGCCATGTCTTTTACTTTAGAAACACCGACTGATGATCCTGCTCGAGCAGGCTTCACAAACAACGGAAGAGAACCTAATCCTCTAACTTCCTCAAGAATGCCTTCAGGGTTATTTAGCCATTGCGTTTTATGAATAACAACATGTGGTGTCACCGGTAATCCGGCTGCAATAAATAGTGCTTTAGAGAATTCTTTATCCATACCCGCAGCGCTAGCAAAAATACCATTACCAACATAAGCAAGACCTAAGAGTTCCAGGTATCCCTGAATGGTTCCATCCTCACCGTTAGGTCCGTGCAGCACTGGGAAGACAACATCAACATTACCTAGCGAGTGAATTCCTGATTCATCTTGAAACTTTAGTTCCTTAGATCCAGTTGCTGGCCAGATAACAGTTTTGCCTTCAAACTCAACTACCGGAAGGTCACCTTCGGTCAAAGCCCACATTGACACATCGTCTTTCGCTGGAACATAAACACCATCACGGGTAATACCAACCGGAATTACTTCATATTTATTTCTGTCGATAGCCGATAAAACACCTGAAGCAGTTGCGCACGAGATGCTGTGTTCAGATGAAGCACCACCAAAAAGGATTACCACTCTGGTCTTGGCCATTATTCAGCCTCCGGTGCATCGTTGCTTCTAGTTAGCGTAGGTGCAATATCTTTTGGACTCATCCGTCCTTCAATCACCAAGTGAACCTGCTCGACGATAGGCATAGAAACACCTCTAGCTGCAGCTAGCTTCAGAATAGGTGCGACTGAGGTTAGACCCTCAGCTGTCTGAGATAGACGCTTTAGAACCTCACGTTTTGAGTATCCTTTACCGAGCATTTCACCGGCTTTGTGATTACGTGAAAGTGGAGACTCTGAGGTTGCAATAAGGTCTCCCAAGCCAGCAAGACCAACCATGGTCTTCTTCTTAGCGCCGTGCGCAACTGCGAACCTTGAAATTTCTGCAAGACCGCGGGTCATAATCGACGCCTTGGTGTTTTGACCATAACCAACACCGTTGACGATACCGATTGCAACTGCAATCAGGTTTTTCAAAATTCCACCGAACTCTGTTCCAATTACATCCTTATTGGTAAATGTAGTGAAGTATGAGTTAGTTGAAGCGGCGGCCACTAGAGCAGCATTCTCTTTAGATGTGCAGGCGGCAACACAGGCAGCTGGTTGTTCGCTTGCGATCTCTAGTGAAAGATTAGGTCCAGACACAACACAGACAAGGTCCTCACTGACTTTCAAAACATCAGCGATAACTTCACTCATGCGTAACCCTGAACCCTGCTCAACACCTTTCATCAATGAAACGATGATTGCCCCTTCAGGAATAAGTGAACCCCACTCCTCCAGGTTTCCTCTTAGGGATTGTGATGGAACAGCAAGGTAAACCTGTTCGGCTGAAACTAGAACCTCTTGGATATCGCTTGAAGCAACAAGACTCTCAGGCAAGTTGATGCCGGGCATGTAATCGCCATTACGATGAGTTGAATTAATCTCTTCGGTTAGCTCTGCTCTTCTGGACCACAACATAACCTCGTTGCCAGCATCAGCTAACACCTTGGCGAATGTGGTTCCCCAGGATCCAGCACCAATAACCGCTACCTTAGCCATCGTTTAGCCTTTCGTAACAATCTTGCCGCGCTTGACCTTAGCGCTAGCTGGAAG
>CANGBK010000063.1 GCA_947452235.1 Micrococcales bacterium | reverse complement strand
TCAACCAATTTTCAGGCAAAGCACATGACTTCGCACCACCTAGGCGACCTCTTGGACCTTCAGCAAGTTCACCTGGGTATGGCAAAGACCAGTCTAAGCTTCCAAGTAAATCATCTATCTGTTGCAATGTTTCAACCTGAGCTAATGCAGCTCTGAACTCACCACCAACTGGGTACCCCTTGAAATACCAAGCAACGTGCTTTCTGATATCTCTACAAGCTCGCTCCTCAGATTCGAAGAATTCGACCAGTAATACTGCGTGTTTCTTGAACGCTTGCGCCACCTCACCCAGTGTTGGCTGAACTGGGTTGATCGCTGCATCAGAGGATGGATCTTTCGCATACTCTTCAAATGCCTGCTGCAAATCGGCAAAGAGCCATGGTCTTCCCAAGCAACCTCGGCCAACAACAACACCATCAACACCGGTTTGTCTCATCATGCGAATTGCATCATTGGCAGACCAGATATCTCCGTTACCTAAAACTTGCATGTCCCCTAAAGCATTTTTGAGTTCATAGATTGCATTCCAGTCAGCTTGACCTGAGTAATACTCTGAAGCAGTTCTACCATGAAGGGCAACAGCCGCAACTCCAGCATCACGAGCAGCTTTTCCAGCATCAAGGAAGGTTAGATGATCTGAATCGATGCCTTTACGCATCTTTACTGTCACAGGGATATCTCCCGCAGCTCTAACCGCTGAGGAGACAATAGCTGCAAACAAATCTTGCTTATAAGGTAGCGCTGCTCCGCCACCTTTACGGGTGACTTTAGGAACAGGACAACCAAAGTTCAAATCAATGTGGTCTGCTCTATCTTCAGCAACCAGCATTGTTACAGCTTCAGCAATGGTCTTAGGGTCAACGCCGTATAACTGAACAGATCTGATATCTTCAGTTTCATGATGGCCAATCAGTCGCATCGACTCTTCAGTTCTTTCAACTAAAGCACGAGAAGTCACCATTTCAGAAACGTATAGTCCACCACCGAATTCACGACAGAGTCTTCTAAAAGCGGTATTAGTTATTCCAGCCATCGGGGCTAATACCACCGGTGTCTTTATCTTTATATCGCCGTAGTGAAGCTCTTTCAACGAGAACTCCTAGGAAACAAGCTTGGTTGCAAGATATCCCTTGAGGTTATCTAGTGAAACACGCTCTTGCGCCATAGTGTCTCGCTCACGAACTGTCACTGCCTGATCTTCAAGAGAATCAAAATCAACAGTCACACAGAACGGAGTGCCGATTTCATCTTGACGACGGTATCTTCTACCAATCGCGCCAGAGTCATCAAAGTCGATGTTCCAGTTCTTCCGCAGATCTTGAGCAAGATTCTTTGCAACCGGCGAGAGATCTTCGTTACGAGATAGCGGAAGAACAGCAACCTTCACAGGTGCTAAACGATAGTCAAGACGCAACACTGTTCTAACATCAACCCCACCCTTAGTGTTTGGTGCCTCATCTTCAGCATATGCATCGACTAAGAAAGCCATCAGAGATCTAGTTAGACCTGCCGCAGGCTCAATCACGTAAGGAGTCCACCGCTCACCCTTAGCCTGATCGAAGTATGAAAGATCAACACCAGATTCACGTGAGTGAGTGGTTAGGTCAAAGTCAGTACGGTTAGCGATACCTTCAAGCTCACCGAACTCAGAACCCTGGAAACCGAATTTGTATTCAATGTCAACTGTTCGCTTTGAATAGTGGGAAAGCTTTTCCTTAGGATGTTCAAATAAGCGCAGGTTTTCTCGCTTGATGCCTAAATCTAAATACCAGTTCAACCTTTCGTTAATCCAGTAATCGTGCCAAGTCTCATCTGAGCCCGGTTCAACGAAGAATTCCATCTCCATTTGTTCAAATTCACGAGTTCTGAAGATGAAGTTACCTGGAGTGATTTCGTTTCTGAAAGATTTACCAATCTGACCGATACCAAATGGAGGCTTCATTCTCGAAGCACCTAGCACGTTGGCAAAGTTCACAAAGATACCCTGAGCAGTTTCAGGACGAAGATAATGGAGACCTGATTCATCTTCAACTGGGCCTAGGTAAGTCTTTAGTAAACCGTTGAACATCTTAGGTTCAGTCCAGATGTCTTTACCACCACAGTTAGGGCAGTTGATTTCTGAAAGTGAAGCAGGAACTCTACCCTTCTTTTCTTCGAAAGCTTCTTCAAGGTGATCAGCTCTGAATCGCTTGTGACAGGAAGTGCACTCAATCAAAGGATCAGTGAACTCCTTGACGTGACCAGAAGCTTCCCAAACCTTGCGTGGCAAGATAACTGATGAATCAAGACCAACGATGTCTTCACGGGAAGACACGATTGCACGCCACCACTGGCGCTTGATATTTTCTTTGAGTTCAACACCTAAAGGTCCGTAATCCCAGGCTGAACGGGTTCCACCGTAGATTTCACCGGCTGGAAAAACAAATCCTCTGCGCTTAGCTAGAGAGATAACTGCATCTAAAGAAGATGGGGCTGACATTTGGTGCTCCCTTTCATAAACACCGTTGGCTTACGGTGCTTGGATTACCAGTTTACTTGGCTGAACCTTTAGATTTCTTAGGCTTGTCCACTGCTTTACCAAAGCGTCTATTGCGCTTAGAGAAGGCTTCAATGGCTGACCAAAGGTCTTTATGGCCAAAGTCTGGCCAAAGGACCTCAGAAAAGACAAACTCAGAATAGGCGCTCTGCCACAACAAAAAGTTCGATATTCTCTGTTCACCACTGGTTCTGATAAATAAATCAACATCAGGGAGGTCCTTGGTTAATAGATACTTCTGAACAGTCTTATCGGTAATAGCACCCTTGATCTTGCCTGATTCTTTATCCTCAATCATCGAGTTGATGGCATCAACCAGTTCAGTTCTAGCCCCATAGTTCACACACATAGTGAAAACTAAACCCTTGTTCTTCTTAGTGAGCTTTTCAGCAGTCATGAGCTCATCAATAACTGAAGGCCAAAGCTTCGGTCTTCTACCAGCCCAACGAATCCTGACTCCCCATTGGTTTAGTTGATCTCGTCTTCTTCTTAGAACTTCACGGTTATAGTTCATCAAGAACTTGACCTCGTCAGGGGAACGCTTCCAGTTCTCAGTTGAGAAAGCAAAGACAGTCAAATACTTGACCCCAGCTGCAATAGCACCTTCAATGACATCCATCAAAGCAGCTTCACCTGCACGGTGGCCTTCAACACGTGTTAAACCTCGAGCGTTAGCCCAACGACCGTTACCGTCCATAACGATGGCAATGTGTTCAGGAACAGTTCCTGTGAACTTAGGTTTTTTCATGCTCGCTCCAAATGATTCAAAGACTTTAGGCCTTTATCAATATGCCACTGACTATAAGCGTTTACGACAGATGTTGCTGATTGCTTGAGTTCCGGTAATGAAGCGTCCACGATTTCCCACTCACCAGCTAGCAGAGAGCCCAGCAGTTTGGTGACCTCTTTACCTATGATTGCAGCGCCTGGAGCCAAACAGCTTTC
>CANGBK010000062.1 GCA_947452235.1 Micrococcales bacterium | reverse complement strand
GACGCCTCGAATATTCAAGTCCTAGAAGGCCTTGAAGCGGTCCGTAAGCGACCTGGAATGTATATCGGTTCAACAGGTCCCAGGGGTTTGCACCACTTGGTCTATGAAATCGTGGATAACGCGGTTGATGAATCTCTAGCTGGTTACTGCAAAAACATTGATGTCGTCATCACTAAAGATGGATGGATCAAAGTCGCCGATGATGGCCGCGGTATTCCAGTTGATATGCACCCAGTCGAAAAGAAGCCAGCTGTTGAAGTCGTGCTAACCGTGTTGCACGCCGGAGGTAAATTCGGTGGCGGTGGGTACGCAGTTTCGGGTGGTCTGCACGGTGTTGGTGCTTCTGTAGTTAACGCCCTATCGACAGATCTAAAAGTAATTGTTGCGCGTGATGGCTTTATCTGGACTCAGTCTTATAAGAGTGGTGTTCCTCAAGCTCCGCTAGCTAAAGGTAAAGCTACTGAACACACTGGCACTGTAATCGAGTTTTTGGCTGACCCGGCTATTTTCGAAACCGTTGAATACGACTACGAAACTCTTCGCGCGCGTTTCCAGCAAATGACTTTCCTAAATAAAGGTCTAAGCATTTCGTTGTTTGATGAGAGATCTGAGCGCAGCGATAAATACATGTATGAGAACGGTCTAAAAGATTACGTTCAGTATCTTAACTCTGCAAAGAAAATAGAGCTTATTCACGACGAAATCATCTCTTTTGAATCTGAAACAAAAGAAAAAAACATGTCTGTTGAAATCGCTATGCAGTGGACAGAGAGTTACAACGAAAGCGTTCACACATACGCAAACACAATTAACACTCACGAAGGTGGAACTCACGAAGAAGGTTTCCGTGCAGCTCTAACAACGTTGATAAATAAATATTGCCGCGAAAAAGGTTTGCTAAAAGAAAAAGATGAAAATCTTGCTGGTGAAGATGTTCGTGAAGGTTTGACTGCAGTTATATCAGTCAAGTTGAGCGAACCTCAGTTCGAAGGTCAAACTAAAACCAAGCTAGGTAACACTGAAGCCAAAGCTTTCGTTCAGAAGATCACAAACGAAAAACTTTCTGATTGGTTTGGTAAAAACCCTAACGCTGCGAAGGAAATTTGCCGCAGAGCAATTCGTTCGTCTCAGGCCCGTATTGCCGCTCGTAAAGCGCGTGAGGCGACTCGTCGCAAAGGTCTTCTGGAATCAACCGGTATGCCAGGTAAGTTGCGCGACTGCTCTTCAAGAGATCCGAAGGTTAGCGAAATCTATATCGTGGAGGGTGACTCTGCGGGTGGTTCGGCAATGCGAGGTAGAGATCCTGAGACTCAAGCTATCTTGCCACTTCGTGGAAAAGTTTTGAACGTTGAAAAAGCGGGTCGAGAAAGAGCTGAGCGTAATAGTGAAGTTCAAGCATTGATCACCGCATTTGGAACTGGTATCGGTGCTGATTTAGATATCAACAAGATCAGGTATCACAAATGTATTTTGATGGCTGACGCGGATGTTGATGGTCAGCACATTAGAACTCTTCTGCTGACTTTGCTTTATCGTTTTATGCGTCCAGTTATTGAGTATGGATATGTTTATTTAGCTCAACCGCCGCTTTACAGAATCAAGTGGTCTAACACAGAACATGAATATGTTTATAGCGATGCTGAACGAGATGAGAAGTTGGCGTCAGGCCAAGCTGCTGGAAAGAAACTTCCTAAAGAGAATTCGATTCAGCGCTACAAGGGTCTTGGTGAAATGGATTATGACGAACTGTGGGCAACTACCATGGACCCAGCTAGAAGAACTTTGCTACAAGTAACACTTGACGATGCTGCTCGTGCAGATGAAATCTTCTCAACACTTATGGGCGATGACATCGAACTACGAAGAACCTTTATCCAACAAAACGCTAAGGATGTTCGCTTCCTAGATATCTAGAGCGAGGAAAAGACTTATGACAGAAAACAACGAACCGATTATGGATCGCATCGAACAGGTCGACATTAACGTCGAAATGCAACGCTCTTACCTTGACTACGCGATGAGCGTTATCGTAGGTCGTGCTCTTCCAGATGTTAGAGACGGTCTAAAGCCAGTTCACCGAAGAGTTATCTATGGAATGTTTGATGGCGGTTATCGTCCAGACAAGCAGTTCAGCAAGTGCTCACGTGTTGTTGGTGAAGTCATGGGTCAGTTCCACCCACACGGTGACGGAGCTATCTATGACACTTTGGTTCGTCTAGTTCAAGAGTGGAACTTGCGTTACCCACTAGTGAACGGGCAGGGTAACTTCGGATCTCCTGGTAACGATGGTGCTGCTGCCCCTCGTTACACAGAGTGTCGAATGGCTCCTCTAGCCATGGAAATGGTTAGAGACATCGATGAAGAGACAGTTAACTTCCAGGACAACTATGACGGCAGAACTCAAGAGCCAGTAGTACTTCCTAGCCGTATTCCAAACCTTTTGATCAACGGCTCTATCGGTATTGCTGTTGCTATGGCAACTAACATCCCACCGCACAACCTTCGTGAAGTTGCCTCTGGAGCTCAATGGGCTTTAGCTAATCCTGATGCAAGCAAAGAGGAACTTCTTGCTGCGTTGATGGAAAGAATTAAGGGACCTGATTTCCCAACCGCTGCAACCATTCTTGGATACAAAGGCATCAAGGATGCTTATGCCACAGGTCGCGGTTCAATCACCATGCGTGCGGTTGTGAACGTCGAAGAACTTCAAGGCAGAACTTGTTTGGTTGTTACTGAACTTCCATATCAAGTTAACCCAGATAACCTGGCTCTGAAGATAGCTGAACTTGTTCGTGAAGGTCGACTAAACGGCATCGCAGACATTCGTGATGAAACTTCTGGTCGTACTGGTCAGCGTCTTGTCATCATCCTGAAAAAGGATGCAGTTCCTCAGGTAGTTCTAAATAATCTTTACCGCTTCACTCCTTTGCAGGAAAACTTCAGTGCAAACATGCTGGCTCTGGTTGATGGCATTCCAAGAACCCTTTCACTTGATGCTTTCATCACATACTGGATTGCTCACCAGATTGAAGTGATTGTCAGAAGGACGCAATTCCGTTTGAGAAAAGCGGAAGAGCGTGCTCACATTCTTCGCGGATACCTCAAAGCTCTTGATGCGCTCGATGAAGTGATTCGTTTGATTAGAGCTTCAGCTACAGCAGATGATGCACGTGAAGGTTTGATCAAGCTTCTCGACATTGATGATCTTCAAGCTCGAGCAATCTTGAACATGCAACTAAGACAACTTGCTGCTCTTGAACGCCAAAAGATTGTTGATGAAGCAGCTGAACTTGAAGCTCAGATTGTTGACTTCAAAGCCATCATTGCTGATCCGCAACGCCAGAGAAACATTGTTAGTGAAGAACTTGAAGATGTTGTTAAGCGTCACGGTGATGACAGAAGAACGGTTATTCTTCCAGCCGAAGATGAAGTTGGCGATCTCGATTTAATTCCTGAAGAGGAAATGGTTATTACTGTTACTCGCGGTGGATACATCAAGAGAACTAACAGCGCTAACTATCGTTCGCAACATCGTGGCGGTAAGGGCGTGAAAGGTGCGAACCTTCGTGCCGATGACATCGTTGAGCACTTCTTTGTGACAACCACACATCACTATCTACTCTTCTTCACAGATAAGGGGCGTGTTTACAGATGTAAGGCTTACGAAGTTGCCGAGGCTGG
>CANGBK010000061.1 GCA_947452235.1 Micrococcales bacterium | reverse complement strand
GTCGTGCTGACTTTAGTCTGGCGCATGGTAAACCTCCGGGATTTCTTAGGTGCGTCTTCCCCAACGTCCTAAGGGCGTAACCCGAAGAGTTATAGATTACGACTGCTAGCTCAAATAAGCAATTTCTCAACTTTGCCTAGATACCATTGGAATACAGAGGTGAGAGGGTTTAGGGCTATGGCTAAGTTGTATTTCCGTTACGGGGCTATGAATAGCGGCAAGAGCACCGCAGTTCTGCAGGTTGCCTACAACTATGAAGAGCGTAGCCAACAGGTGCTTATTGCTAAACCTTCAATCGACACCAAAGGTGATGCTGCTGTCATCTCTAGATTGGGTGTTGACCGTAGGGCTGATTTCCTGATTACCCCAACCGATAACTTGAGGGAACTAGTTCACGAACACGCTAATGACGATCTGATCATTCCAGGCATCAAAAAACTTGCTTGTTTGCTTATCGATGAAGCACAGTTCCTAACTAGAGAGCAAGTTGATCAAGCTTTAGAGCTTGCGGTTCTCGATGGTATTCCAGTTCTTTGCTACGGAATTAGAACTGACTTCCTAACTAATGGTTTCCCAGGTTCTCTAAGACTTATGGAATTAGCCCACACACTTGAAGAGCTCAAGACTATTTGCCGATGTGGTCGCAAAGCGATGTTTAACGCTCGTAAGTTTGATGGTGAGTTCATATTCGAGGGTGATCAAGTTGCCATTGACGGCGTTGAAGTAACATACGAGTCTCTCTGTGGTGTTTGTTACCTCAATGAACGCGGCTAATGGCTCAAAGATTCTCTAACGGAACAATCTATCTGGATAGTGAAACGAAGGTATCGGAGCTCTATGTTTCAGATAGAGGCTTAGTTATCTCCAAATCTGCATACGAATGTGCAGAGACTAAAGAGGACGTAGACCTAGCTGGAAAAACCCTTCTGCCCGCATTCAGAGACGCTCACATCCACCCACTTCTTGGAGGAAGAGAAGCTTTGGGGCTCGACGTGAAGCACGCAGGGACAACCGCAGAACTTGGTGCGCTTCTCAAGGAACATCTTGCTAAGAGCCCTGGTCTAAAATGGCTTGATGCAGGAACCTACAACCGCGGAATTGACGGCCCACAAACTAGTGCAACTTTAGACAAATACGTAGACACAATCCCAGTAATCCTCCATGCAGATGACCATCACACAATCTGGGTAAACAGCAAAGCGATGGAAGTTGCTGGCATCACTCAAGATGACGTGCCATCATTTCCTATCGGCGGCTTCGACATTGACTCCGAAGGAATTCCAACTGGACTGGTTCGAGAATCTTTGGCGAAGGACACTATCCTCAAGCACGCTCCAAAGCGATCGCTTCAAGATGACGTTCAAGCTCTACTCAAGGCTGAGTCAATGCTTATTGAAGCCGGAATAGTTGAAGTTCAAGACGCATGGGTGAATGATCAGATACTTGCCGCCTACCTAAGAGCTCAACCACAGCTAAAACTCGATTACAAACTAGCCTTTTCAATGGAATCTCAGAGCCTGGACTCTGATATACGCTTTATTAGTACAGCTGTAAACCAACTGGATTCAAACCTTCAAATTAGGCCTCATTCGGTAAAGATTTTCGTGGATGGGGTCTTCGGCTCTGCTACCGCATTTGTTACTGAACCGTACTTAACCACTCAAACAACAGGCGATTTGAATTGGACGAAAGAGAAACTTGAATCAGCACTTATTTTCGCAAAGGACCTTGGTTTACAGGCCCACCTTCATGCAATAGGTGACGCAGCTGTTGCATTCGCACTTGATTCAATAGAAAGCACCCAGCTAACTAACTCAGTCATAGCTCATGCAGAACTAACCACAGCTGCTCTTCTCAAGAGGGCATCAGCCTTGGGTGTGACAATGTGTGTTCAACCCTATTGGGCTCAAAGAAACGATTTGCTTCTCACCTGCACACACCACTTAGGCGAGCAACGTTTAGAGAGCCTATATTCCTTTAGATCCATGTTGGATAACGGAATCCCACTAGTGTTCTCCAGTGACTGGCCTGTTTCTAGTCACAAACCTCTAGAAGGTATAGCAACGGCAGTTTTCCGTAGGCTACGACCCGATCAAAAACCACACAACTTATCTGAAGCGATCACAATTCAGGAAGCGGTATCTACATATACAAGTTCGGTCGCTACGCTCCTAAGTTCAGGTACTGGAACACTCAAGCAAGGTTCAGAATTTGATGCGGTAGTTCTAAACATGGACTTAATGCAGAAAGACCTCGAAGGTTTTAGCTCCCTCGAGGTCTTAGCCGTTTATAAAAGAGGTATTACCTTACTTCCACATAACCATAATTGAAGCAGCTGGAACAACAATCTTTCCAGTTGACTTTACAGTCTTTAGAACTTTCGTAACTCCCTTTGCATCGGTTGCTCCAACTGTTTTACCATCTGCTACCAGGTTGTATGTTCCGGCGGGAACGGTGAAACTTGCTGTGCTGAATGGATCTGAGTTAGCAAGAACCAAGACCGTTCCCCACTTATCGCGCACTGCCTTTCCATTCAAACTAAAGCCAATCTGTTGGTAAGGCTTTGATCCTATGAAGCTCAAGTTTGCTGTAACAGCTGTTGAAGTGGCCATGCGGAAAGCAGGATGCGCTTTACGAATAGCGATGATGTTCTTCAAGTAAGAAACGTTTGATGCGTAAGTGATTCGGTTTCCCCACTTGAGAGAGTTAATAGCATCGCTTGCGTTGTAGCTGTTCTTGTTGAAGTTCTTGCTACGCAAGAATTCCTGACCAGCTTGGATAAACGGTACACCTTGAGACAAGAACAACATTGAGTTACCAATTTGATCAAGCTGCGCCAAAGTCTTGTTGTCTGTTCCATCCATACTTAGCTTCAGACGATCAAAGAAGGTTCCGTTGTCGTGAGACTCGATGTAATTAACTGTTTGGCCAGGCTGAACTCCTGCAATCGCGGTTCCTGAATAGTTCAACACGTTACCCGAAATACCTGTCTTAACTCCGGTGTATGTTGCAAAGCCACCTGAAATCCAACCAATGTCGCCTTCGTTGAAGACGGAACCCTTCATACCATCACGCATACGATCGTTGAAAGTTCCAATACCTGGCATCTTTGAGCTGTTTGCTTGACTTGCCTTTTGGTCTGCTGGTAGGCCAGCCATGTCCCAGCCTTCACCAATCATGATGATTGTTGGGTCAATTGCATCCATCTGAGTTCTGATTGCATTCATAGTGGTTACATCCATTAGACCCATCAGGTCGAAACGGAAACCATCCATCTTGTATTCAGTTGCCCAGTACTTGACTGAGTCTTGAATGAACTTTGAGACCATTGGGTTCTCAGTTGCGGTGTCATTACCACAGCCAGATGAGGATGTCTTTAAACCGGTTGAGTCTCTTCTGTACCAGTAACCAGGAACTAGCTTCTCAAATGAGAAACCTGAGCTATCCATCACGTGGTTGTATACGACATCCATGTTTACTCGAAGACCTGCAGTGTGAATTGCCATTACCGCAGTTTTAAGTTCACGAATGCGCGTCTTAGGGTCAGCTGCGTTAGTTGAGTAAGAACCTTCAGGAACGTTGTAGTTCTTAGGGTCGTAACCCCAGTTGAACTGGGCACCCGCACCTGTTTCATCTACTGAACCGAAGTCATAAATAGGCTGCAACTCGATGTTAGTGATACCAAGGTCCTTGAT
>CANGBK010000060.1 GCA_947452235.1 Micrococcales bacterium | reverse complement strand
TTTACCTTATTAACTGATTCTTAGGTTCTTGAGGTTGTGATCCAGTTCCGCGCACAAGGTTTCCCATGAAACCTTGGCCAGGCCGGGTAGAGCTCTGACCACAAGGGTTTGGCCTGGTTTGAAGTTATTCATGCGTTCTTGGATGGCTGCTCTGGCTCTGCGCTTGACGAGGTTTCTCTCAACTGCGTTTCCGACTGTTTTACTGACGACCAGCCCCAGACGAAAAGGCGTCTCATCTGAGTTGTGGTTGAGGTAGACGACCATGTGGTCGGTTACGGCTTTACGACCGAGCTTCATAGTGTTGCGAAAATCGTCAGCTGATCTGAGCCTGTTCTCGCGAGCAAGCAAGGCTTATTAGGCTGAAAGCTCGCTACGGCCCTTGCGGCGACGGGCAGCAAGGATTGCACGACCTGCGCGAGTCTTCATACGAATACGAAAACCGTGTGTCTTTGAGCGACGTCTGTTGTTTGGCTGATAAGTGCGCTTACTCATTTAGTACTCCAGAAACTTTAGGTGAGTTCTCGTCATAAAAATCTATTGATGCCAGCGAACCCTAAGCCGAGCAACTTATTAAACTTACGCTAAATCGAGGGTCTTGGTCAAGTTTTTAGTGATCTTTTTTCAAATAAAAATATGACGCAAAAGATTCTGGTTTTGTAACATTTTGCTAAAAGTGGCCTGTTTTCCACATTTCGATTTGCAATTTCAAAATTAACTGGCTTATATAGACAAATCGAAAGTTTTCCACAGGACGTTAGGAATTTTAGCGTTTTTGTCCACAGCCAGTTATCCACAGGATACACTTGCTTTTGGTCTTGTGGAAAACAAGCCGAACCCCTTTATTTTATTGAAAGTCAACGATGGTAGAAACAGCCGGAATAACCACCGATCAGTGGAACCAGGTCGTTGACACACTTAAAAACGACGAAAGAATGACTAAACAGCTTCAAGGTTTCATGCAGTTGGTTTCAGTCCAGGGTCTTGTCGGTGAAACCCTATTCCTACAGGTTTCAAATGAAATGACGCGTGGAATAATTGAGCAGAAGATCAAACAGCCACTTTTAGAGACCCTGCAGCTAATTGGATTCCCTACTACACCAACCAATATTGGTATCGTTGTCAACCCAGATTTAGCTAATTCTTTCACTCCAGCTCCACAAATTGACGAAGATGAGCCTGTTTACGCGCCGCCGGCTCCTATCCAAACTGAGCCAATGGGTCCAGTGGAGGGGTCATCTCGCTTAAATCCTAGATACACTTTCGAAACCTTCGTTCAAGGTGAGTCAAACAGGTTTGCCTATGCGGCTGCTTTCGCAGTTGCTGAGGTACCTGCAAAGGCCTACAACCCACTATTTATCTATGGAAACTCTGGTTTAGGTAAGACTCACCTTCTACACGCCATTGGTAATTATGTTCAGCAATACTGGCCGAACAAGAAAGTTCGCTATGTTTCTAGTGAGGTTTTCACCAACGACTTCATCAATGCCATCCAAACCAATAGCAGCTTTACCTTCCAAGCCAAATATCGCTCCGTTGATGTCCTTATGATCGATGACATTCAGTTCTTACAAGGTAAGAAAGAGACCCAGGACTCCTTCTTCGCCACGTTCAACGCGCTTCATGAACAGGGAAAGCAAGTAGTTATTACCTCCGACGTGTCTCCTACTTTGCTAAATGGCTTTGATGAGCGCATGACCAGCCGCTTTGGCTGGGGTCTAATGACTGATATTCAGGCTCCTGAGCTGGAAACCCGTATCGCCATCCTTCGCAAGAAGGCTGAAAGCGACAAGATCCGCATTGGCGATGAGATCTTGGACTACATGGCGGCCAGAATTTCCTCAAACATTCGAGAACTTGAAGGTGCTCTTATTAGAGTCACGGCTTTTGCTGCCCTGAACAGAACATCTATAGACATGAACCTGGTTCAAGCCGTTTTGAAGGATCTCGTTCCGCTTGGTGAGGATGGCAACTCAATAGCTCCTATGGAGATCGTTAGAACAGTTGCCGACTACTTTAAATTGACCCAAGAAGAGCTTTTCGGTAAATCAAGGTCTCAAGCAATCGTTATTGCTAGGCAAATAGCTATGTATTTGTGCCGAGAGAAAACGACGATGTCCTTGCCTAAGATCGGTGCTCTTTTTGGTGGCCGCGACCACACAACCGTTATGTATGCCATCAAGAAGGTTTCAGACCTTATGAGTGAGCGTCGCTACATCTACAACCAAGTTACAGACATCAGAGCTAGCCTTAAGTAGATTAAGTTATCAACATTTCCTGTTCATAACTATTAATAACTTCATCAAAAACTGTGTAAATAGCAGCGTTGGTTGTCAATACTAAAAACTAAATACACAACTTGAGGACTTTTCCACAGGTTTGTGCACAACTGTGTATACAACTTACAACGATGTTAGTCAGGGATTTTCTAAGGGATATAACGAATTATCCACATTATCCACAGCTGTTAATAATGTTGTTAATAATTAAATAGATATAAATTAAACACCCATAACATATATGGTTGGTCACGAGATTAGAAGAAATGTGCCAAGATTAACTAACTATTCCCACGAAAGGTGAATCGTGAAATTCCAGGTAAATCGCGATGTTTTGGCTGATTCAGTCTCATTCGCAGCTCGCATGTTGCAATCTAAGCCAACCTCACAGATCTTGTCAGGTATGAGACTTGTTGCTGACGCTAATTCTTTACAGATTTCTGTATTTGACCATGATGTTTCAGCTCAAACAGAATTAGTCGCCAACGTGGAGCAAGCAGGAACAACTTTAGTTTCAGGTCGACTCTTAAATGAGATCGTAAGCAGACTTCCAAACCAACCGGTTAACTTCAGTCTTGAAGGTAGCAAAGTAGTTCTTTATTGTGGGCAATCAAAATTTGAATTGGCTACCCTACCTATTGAGCAATACCCAACTCTTCCTCCTATTCCTCCGGTGACGGGAACCATCGATGGGGAAGCGTTCATCACAGCTGTTAGACGAGTTTCTGTAGCTTCAGCAAAAGATTCAACAAGACCTTTTCAAAAAGGTATTCAACTCAAAGCCTCAACAACGGCTGTTATGTTTACAGCTGCTGATCCAAACCGTATAGCTAGATGCCAAGTGCCTTGGTTAGGAAAATCAGTTGAAGGTGAAGTTTCGGCTGTTGTTCTAACTAAAACAATGCAAGACATCGAAAAGAGTTTTGCAAACTTGGGAGAAGTAAGCATCTCAATCGCCGCCGAAGGTGAAAGAGGAATGGTGGCATTCCAGGCAAAGAACAGAATCGTTACAACAGTTGTTCTAAACATAGAGAACTATCCAGACATCGATCAATATTTTCCAACCAACTTAGAAGACTCTGCTGTTGTTAATAAACAAGATTTAATTGACGCGACCCGTCGAGTTGAACTTGTTGTGAATGAGTCGGAAGACACCATCCGCTATTCATTTGAGCCAGGTGCTGTGAACCTTGAATCAACAAGTTCTGAAAACAATGCAACAGAGTCTGTTGAATCAACTTTGGTGGGCAGCCCAACTAGCTTGAGATTTAAACCGTGGTTATTCCACGATGGCTTGGCACAGATAAACAGCGACTTTGTAAAAATTGAATTTACTAAGAACCAGCGAGATCCTTCTCGTCCCGGTCCTATCATCATGTCAAGCCAAACATCAAAAGATGCCGCTTCTCCTGACACATACAGATATCTTCTTAACCCAAATATGTT
>CANGBK010000059.1 GCA_947452235.1 Micrococcales bacterium | reverse complement strand
GGAAGGCTTCCTCTTCGGCTATAACAGTTCTAGAGATTCTTGAGTATTCTCCCTCAAGTTCTGGGTAAGCATCGACCATTGCATTTTTGGAAGCCAAGAAAAGTTGACTAAATACGGGCTCGTTGACACCTAGCAGTCTCATAGCACGAACGGTTCTTCTAAGCAGTCTTCTAAGAACGTATCCACGGCCATCGTTACCAGGTGAAACACCATCACCGATAAGCATTAGAGCTGAACGAACGTGATCTGCAACAACGCGAAGACGAACATCGTCAGATTCGTTTGCTCCATAAACTTTTCCGGAAAGTTGCGCAGCTAAATCGAGAACAGGTCTAACCTGATCAATCTCGTAAAGATTCTCAACACCTTGCATCAAGAATGCAACACGTTCAAGACCCATACCGGTGTCGATGTTTTTCTTAGGAAGTTCACCGAGGATAGGGAAATCTTCTTTGCCTCCACCAGCACCACGTTCATACTGCATGAACACTAGGTTCCAAATTTCGATATAGCGGTTGTCGTCAGCCTCGGGTCCACCTTCAACCCCATACTCTGGTCCGCGATCGTAATAGATTTCAGAACAAGGTCCCGCCGGCCCTGGTTGACCAGTTGACCAGTAGTTATCCTTCATTCCTAAACGCTGAATACGCTCCAATGGAATGTTTGCAACTTCGCGCCAAATCTCGATAGCTTCATCATCGTCTTTGTAAACAGTGACCCAGAGTTTCTCTTTATCCAGAGCTAAGCCACCATCTTCTAGAGGCGAGGTAAGAAACTCCCAAGCGTAGGCAATGGCTTCTTTTTTGAAGTAATCACCGAAAGAGAAGTTTCCATTCATCTGGAAGAAAGTTCCGTGACGAGTTGTCTTACCAACTTCTTCGATGTCTAGAGTTCTCACGCACTTCTGAACTGAAGTCGCACGCGCGTATGGAGCAGGAATAAGACCGGTCATGTATGGAATGAACGGCACCATACCTGCAACTGTAAAAAGCAGTGAAGGGTCTTCGCTTATGAGTGAAGCGCTAGGAACAATAACGTGATCCTTAGATTCAAAGAATTTTAGCCAGCGGTTTTTGATTTCTGCTGTTTTCACGATTACTTCTTTGCTCTAGATGGTTTGGCGTGCTTAGCTTCCTGCTGGCGATAGCCCTCAGTCACAGCGTTAGCGAAACTCTTAACTTTTGTTCCAGCATTATCAAGTGCATCTTTGGCTGCTGGATTAGTTTCAATTTGTTTGGCGAGGTATACGCCAACTGCGATACCCGCAATAAATAAAGCGGTCTTACGCATGATTATTTCTTCTTCTTACCTAGTAATCCGGTAACGCTCTTGATTACTTCCCCTACGCGAAGCAGCGGACCACCGATAGTGGTTGTGAAAGATTCAATCAAAGAAGAAAGGTTAGTTGTTGCATCAACGACGTTATCTGTTATGACGTCAATCTTTTCCAGTTGCTTATTTGTCTGCTTAGTTGTTTCTGTAAGTTCAGTGAGCAATGGAATTAGAGCGTCTCCGGTTTCACGAATGGTTGCAGAGCTAGCATCAACAAACTTGCTGACACGCAAAGCAACTAGTACTAGTGAAAGAACTAGAACTGCAAATGCAATAGCTGCAATCAGTGCTGCTAGATCTGAACCATTCATGACCGAAAACCTTCTGGTTTAGCGAGCTGCGTAGTACTCAACCACAAGCTGAACTTCACAAGTGATTGGAACTTCTGCACGCTTAGGGCGACGAACTAGAGTTGCCTGAAGCTTGTCTAGCTCAACTGATAGGTAACCAGGAACTGGAGGAAGAACATCAACGTGTCCTCCTGCTGCAGCAACCTGGAATGGCTCAGTTGTTTCGCTCTTAGGAGCAACGTGAATCATCTGGCCGACCTTCACACGAGCTGATGGACGGTCAAGTCTCTGACCATCAACCAAGATGTGGCGGTGAACAACCATCTGACGTGCCTGTGCGATGGTTCTTGCGAAACCTGCACGAAGAACTAGAGCGTCAAGGCGCATCTCTAGAAGCTCCACTAGGTTCTCACCGGTTAGACCCTCGGTCTTCTTAGCGTCGTTGAAGATCTTACGAAGCTGAGCCTCGCGGATACCATACTGCGCGCGAAGACGCTGCTTCTCACGAAGACGGACTGCGAAGTCGCTGTCAGCTTTACGCTTGGTGCGACCGTGCTGGCCTGGAGCGTATGGACGCTTCTCTAAATACTTTGCTGCTTTTGGAGTTAGTGCAATTCCTAGTGAGCGAGACAAACGAGTCTTGCTACGTGTGCGTGATGTCTTAGACACATATACCTTTCAAATGAACCAAATAAGATTTTTCTGCCTGGTGCATCTTGGCTAAATAAGATTCACACACCGTTTGACCATAGTTCGCAGCCTAGAACTTCGGTCAGGTCGGCAACTTCCCAATATTAGCAGTTTTAGAGCATAAATGTCTATGATTACTGCTTTCCTCGCAAGCCTAAAATCTTCTTCAAACGTTCCACAAGGTTGATTTCAAAGCCTGCAGTTTTAGGCTTGTAATAGGACTTTTCCCCGACCGGAAGATACTGTTGCTTAGAAACCAGATCTTCAAGGTCGTGAGGATACTCGTAAGCCTCCTTACCCTTGGTTGGACTGCTACTTCTCAAATACAAAGGTATTTCAGGTGTGAATCCGGCTTGAACTTCAGCTATAGCCTCATTGATGGCTAAATAGGCAGAGTTTGATTTAGGAGCTAAGGCTAGATAAATAGTCAGTTCGGCCAGTGGAATTCTTGCTTCAGGCATGCCAATCTGGCTAACAATGTTGAGGGTTGAACTGGCAAGGTTTAGTGCCTGAGGGTCTGCCAAGCCAATGTCCTCTGCAGCCAAAATTGAGAGTCTTCTAACCAAAAAACGCGGATCTTCACCACCGACTAGCATCCGTGCTAGATAGTGCAGGGCAGCATCAGGATCTGAACCTCGAACTGACTTTATAAATGCGCTGATGATGTCGTAGTGTTGGTCCCCTGTGGCATCGTATCGAGCCAAAGCTGTGGTGATGTTCGCTTCAACATCGCTCTGTTCTATAAACTTTGAGGACCTTTGATTAGCGGTTACTGAGGCAGTTTCTAAAACTGTAAGAGCTTTGCGGGCATCACCTCCAGATAGCCTTGCAATCAATTCAAGAGTTCCCTCGGTGGTTGAAAACTTCCCGCTGAACCCCCTCTCATCGCTTACTGCTGATTCCAGAATCCTCTTCAAGTCCAGTTCACTGAGGGGCTCTAAAGTAATCAGCATGGTTCTTGAATTTACCGCTGGAGTCAATGAAAACAGAGGGTTTTCGGTGGTAGCACCAATTAGTACGATGTTTCCATCCTCTAAAGCCTTCAGTAGTGACTCCTGCTGGACCTTAGAAAAGCGGTGAATCTCATCGATAAAAACAACGGCGGCACCCTTTCCAGACTGAATGTCCTCGCTAGAGCGTTCGTAGGCATTTCTCAGGTCAGAGATGGAAGCGTTAATGGCGCTGATTTCTATCAAGGAGCGGCCAGTCATGTTCGCCAGAATGCGGGCTAGGGTTGTCTTGCCTGTTCCTGGCGGGCCGTAAAACAACAGTGAAGGGAGGGTGGCGCTTCGATCTTGGTAAGCAACAAGTGGGCCAGATCGTGCCAGAAGATGACTCTGGCCATGAACCTCGTCCAGACTCAAAGGTCTCATGCGCGCAGCTAAGGGCATCCCCACTGGGAAGTCAAAGAGTCCG
>CANGBK010000058.1 GCA_947452235.1 Micrococcales bacterium | reverse complement strand
TCATACCCACTCCTCGTTCTTCCAGTGATTGCAGTGTGGTTGCTGCTTTATTGGTTAGCACCGCTTTGGGCCTCACCTGTTGCAATCATCCTTGCCTTTACACTGATTGGCTTTGATAGAGGATTACAGGTCTCTAGTTCAGACTGGTTGATCTCGTTGAACTTTGTAGTTCCTGGTTTCTCACTAGCTAGCGTATTCAGCATTGCACTACCGCTGTTTTTGGTTGCTATGGCATCACAAAACATTCCAGGTATTGCCATCATGAAATCTTTTGGTTACGAAGTTCCATTCAGAGCAAGCTTGGTTACCACCGGTCTTGGAACCGTGGTTGCCTCATTTGTTGGCGGGTTTGTTATGAACCTAGCTGCCATTACAGCAGCCCTAAATGCCAACGAGCAGGCTCATAAAGACCCTAAGAAGCGTTGGCTTGCATCTGTTTCAGGTGGTGTTGTTTATTGGATCTTTGCCCTGTTTGCAGGTGTTGCAGTTGCTTTTGTTTATCAAACACCGAGAGAGCTATTGCTTGCCGCTAGCGGTTTAGCATTGCTGCCAACCATCATTGGAGCTTTTTCAAACATGGTTGAAATTCCTGGTGAAAGACTTTCAGCTGTTATTGCTTTCCTAGTTGCATCCAGCGGAGCAGCGTTTTTTGGAATAGGCGCAGCGTTCTGGGCAATCCTTCTGGGATTAGTTGTTATGCAACTTATGAAACTAAAAAAACCTCAGCTTAGATAAGCCCTCTGCGCTTTAGTAGTGGTTCGATGGTTGCATCTCGTCCACGGAAGTTTCTAAACATCTGCATAGAGTTCAATGATCCACCTCGAGCAAGCAAAGTGTTTCTGAAGTGATCACCGTTTGCTCTAGTTAGACCACCGTTTTGTTTGAACCAGTCAACTGTGTCTGCATCAAGAACCTCTGACCAGATGTATCCGTAGTATCCAGCTGAGTAACCACCCGCAAAGATATGTGAGAAGTATGTTGAACGGTATCTAGTTGGAACCGGAGCATAGTCAAGACCATAGTCGGCGATAGCTTTAGCTTCGAACTCTTCAACACTTGAGATCTCTTGATCAGATGTTACTGAGTGCCAAGCGAAGTCAAGAATTGCTGCAGCCATGTATGAAGTGGTTGCGTGACCCTCGTTGAAAGTCGAGGCAGCCTTCAGGTTTTCAATCCATTCCTGTGGAAGCTTTTCACCGGTTTCGTAGTGAACTGCGTAGTTATCCATAACTTCAGGCCAAGACAACCACATTTCGTTCACCTGGGAAGGGAACTCAACGAAGTCTCGTTCAACGCTGGTACCCGAGAATCTTGGGTACTTAACATCGCTTAGCATTCCGTGCAGAGCGTGACCAAACTCGTGGAACAGGGTAGTGGTCTCGTCATAGGTCAAAAGTGTTGGCTGACCTGCAGGTGGCTTTGGAATGTTCAGGTTGTTGCAAACAACTGGTAGTTGACCCATCAAGAAGTTCTGATCAACCAGGTTGTTCATCCAAGCTCCACCGCGTTTTGAATCACGGGTATAGAAGTCTCCAATGAATAGTGCAAGCTTTGAGCCATCTTCGTTGAACACTTCAAAAGCACGAGCTTCTGGGTGATAAGTCTTGATGTCTTTACGCTCTTTGAAGCTAAGACCAAAAAGCTTGTTAGCTGCAAAGAAAACTCCATCAAATAGAACACGTTCTAATTCGAAATATGGCTTCATAGCTGCTGTGTCGAGGTTGTATTTAGCCATACGAACCTTCTCGGTGTATAGGTCCCAGTCCCATGAAGCTAATTCAAAGTTTTCACCTGAAGCATCTATAGATTTCTGTAATTCAGCACCTTCTGCTCTAGCGTTTCTAACTGCTGCAGGTGCGATCTGCTTCATCATGTTGTGAACGTTTGCTGGGTTCTGAGCGTTACGGTCTTGAAGAACGTACTCTGCGTGAGTCTTAACACCAAATAGTTCTGCTCTTTGAGCTCGAAGTTTAACCATCTTTAGAAGCACCTGACGGTTATCGTTCTCGTTGTCTCGGCCGCCTTTTAGGAGAGAGTTCTTCATCACACGTTCGCGTAGACCTCGGTGAGTTAAGCGCGATAGCAGCGGGTTGCCGGTGAAATTCACCATGCCAACCAGCCATTTACCTTCAAGCCCACGGTCTTTAGCCGCCGAAGCACAGGCAGCAATTTCGTTTTCGGTTAGCCCATCAAGTTCTGCGACATCATCAACAACTACTGCTAGATCATTGGTGTCATTTAAAAGGTTCTTACCGAACTGGGTTTCAAGTTTTGATAGTTCTTCGTTTAGAACCTTTAGGCTCTCACGTTGAGCATCGGTTAGGTGAGCACCAGCGTGAGTGAAGTCACGGTAATAACGCTCAAGTAGCCATGCATCTTCGGTGTTTAGATCAAGTGAGTCTCGGTTCTCGTACAGGTGCTTGATGCGTCCCCAAAGGTGCTGGTTTAGACGAATCTCATCCATGTGAGCTGCCAGCTTAGGTGCAATCTCTTCTTCGATGGCATCTAGTTTGTCGCTGGTGTCGCTTGAAGATTTGTTATAGAAAACCATCATCATTCGCATTAGCACTTGACCTGAGAGTTCCATCTTCACGATGGTGTTCTCGAAGGTCACTTCTTCTTGCTTGATGATCTCGTGAACTTCAGCTAGCTGTTGTTCACAACCTGCATAGAAGGCTGGAAGGTAGCTGTCATCGTTGATGCGGTTGAAATCCGGCATCTCGTATTCAAGAGTTGAACGCAGGGCAAAAGGGTTTTCGTTTTCAAATGTCATGAGCAAAAGCCTACGCCTAACCTAAGACAAGTTTTTGCTATGTTTTTGAAAAGTTATTCAGCGACAGGCGCTAAAACAACGTCTCTTAGCGATACTTCTTCACCAGAAACAAACTCAAGGTTGGCTATTCTTCCGGCAGCCTTCAAATCAGCCTGCAACAGGGTAATAGCAGCAATCTTGTCCTCTGGGGCAACTAGAACGGCCTGAGTGAGCTCAGCTTTCATTGAGGCCTTCTCATCGCTTTTAGCCTTTCGAATACCGAATAGCGCTTGCTCAGCTAGTTCAAGAAGTTCGAGGTACTGAGGATCTAAACCTTCAGTTAGTTCTTCTCTTGAAGGCCAAGAGCTTCTGTGAATAGAACCTTGACCTACCTGCCACCAGGACCAAACCTCATCTGTTGCAAAAGGTAGGAAAGGAGCAAATAGACGAAGCAGCGTTAGTAAGGCTTGTCTTAGAGCAATAACAGCTGAAGCCTGCTCAGCTTCATTGAAGCCACCTTGACCATAAGCACGTTCTTTAACTAACTCAAGATAGTTATCGGTAAAGTTCCAGAAGAACTTCTCAGCAAGTTCTAAAGCTTTAGTGTGATCGTAGTTCTCAAATGCAGTGGTTGCTTCAGAAACGACATCAGCAAGAGATAGTAGGAGGCTCTGGTCAACCGGAACGGTTACGTTAGCTTGGGAACTTGGTGCTTCAAAAGATAGAACGAACTTCGCTGCGTTCAGAATCTTGATAGCCAGTCTTCGACCAATCTTCATCTGACCGGTATCAAAAGCAGCGTCAGTTCCTAATCTCGCTGAAGCGGCCCAGTACCGAACAGCATCTGAAGAGTGCTCAACTAGAAGATCGTTAGGTGTTACCACGTTGCCTTTAGATTTAGACATCTTCTTGCGGTCTGGATCTAAAATCCAACCTGAGATAGCAGCATCAGACCAAGGTAGTTTGCCGTGCTCTTGCTGTGAACGAAGAACAGTTGAGAATAACCAGGTTCTGATGATGTCTTGACCTTGAGGGCGAAGATCATATGGGTAAACCTTTTCGAATAGCTCTGGGTCAGATAACCAACCACCACCTAACTGGGGGGTTAGGGATGAAGTTGCCCAGGTGTCCATGATGTCAACTTCACCGATGAAACCATTAGCCTGACCTCTTTGTGATTCGGTGAATCCGTTAGGAACATCGGTTGAAGGGTCAATAGGTAGTTGCTCACTTG
>CANGBK010000057.1 GCA_947452235.1 Micrococcales bacterium | reverse complement strand
ATCAAAACACGGTAACCAAGTTCTTTAGCTTGATCGATGATTGCCTTTGTGGCTCTATCAAAAAATGCGTTAGTGAAATCTGAAATAACTACGAGACCAATAGTTTTGGTCTTACCAGCCCGCATGGCTGCGGCTAAAGCGTTTGGTCTATACCCAATGCTCTCTGCGGTTTGGCGAACATGTTCAACGGTTTGTGGGTTTATACGACCATAACCAGATAGGGCTCTAGATACCGTAGCTCGCGACACACCGGATGCAGCAGCTACATCATTGATCGTGACGCTCTTATTAGCTGCCATGGCCCTACACCTCTGTCATCTATTGGGTAACGCATTTCGTAATAAAACCGTAACCTTGAAAAGTTGCTATTCCAATTCAGGAACTGAAATGATTATAACACGGTTTGCGAGAGCGTTCTCGCAATTCTCGCAAATAATCATTAGGAGAAATATGAACAAGCGTATTTTGAGCGTAGGAATGGCAGCTCTTGCAGTTGCAGGTCTTACTCTTGGTGCAACAGGTTGTGCTTCAACAAAGAAGCTAACAATCGCATTCGTAATGGGTGCAGAATCAGATCCATTCTTCCAAGCAATGAAGGTTGGAGCTACTGCTGAAGCTAAGGCTGAAGGCGTAGACCTAATCTGGCAGGGAGACCCTTCACACTACGACGTAGCAACTCAGGTTCCAATCGTAGATAACGTAATCGCACAGAAGCCAGACGGCCTAGTTTTGATTCCTACCGACCCAACCGGTCTTCAGGCTTCAAGCGACAAGGCAGTTGCAGCAGGTATTGCTGTTGCTAACGTTGACACTCACACTGCAGACACTTCAAAGGCAATCATCACCATCACTGGTGACAACGCTGATGGTGGAGCAAAGGCTGCTGACGCTATTGCTGGTGCAATCGGTTACACCGCTGGTAAGAGCTACCAGGTTGTAGTTGGTCTAACCTCAGCAACAGCAACAACTAACGTAGGTCGCTACGACGGTTTCAAGGCTCAGGTTAAATCTAAGTACCCTGGCATCAAGATCGTTGACGTTGCTTACTCAGCTGCAAACCCTCAGACTGCTAACTCAAACGTTAACAACTGGCTAACCAAGTACCCTAACCTTTCAGGTATCTTCGCTATCGACGGAACTAACGCTTCAGGTGCAGCTGCTGCACTTCAGGCTAAGAACCTAGTTGGCAAGATTGCTCTAGTTGGTTACGACGCTTACCCAGCAAACGTTGATCTGCTAAAGCAGGGTGTATTCACTGCGCTTATCGCACAGGACCCAGCTGAGGAAGCTCGTCTAGCTATCAAGACTTTGGTTGACTACATCAAGAACGGCACCAAGCCTTCTAGCCACGATGTTGTTATTGCTAACGTCACACTAGACAAGAACACATCTGACGCTGACTTCACCAAGTACACATACGTTGCAACCAACTAATCTGTACTAAAGAAGTTACCTCCACGATAAACAACAAAGGACCACACAATTGGGCAACAGCATTCAAGAAGGCCAGGAGCTTAGCTTCCTAGACAAGGTGAAAGCCTCGTTTAGAAACCAAAGCACTTTGCTTGTAGTAACTCTCGTCATACTTGCAGTAATTTTCCAGATCGCTTCAGAAGGAATCTTCCTAAGCGTGGGAACTTTAGGCACAGTTCTAAACGACTGGGGTTCATACATCTTGCTTGCTGTTGCCCAAACTTTTGTTGTTATCACCGGTGGAATTGACCTTTCGGTTGGTTCAACGGTGAGTTTGAGTTCGGTCGTTGCCGGGTGGGTGCTGGTTAAAGGCATGGGCCTTGACACCAGCATCTCCGGCGATGCCGCTCTACCTTACGTTCTAATTGCAACACTTGTTTGCTTACTTGTTGGTCTAGCTGTTGGTGCACTGAATGCATTCCTGATCAACGTTTTAAAGATTGTTCCATTCATTGCAACCCTGGCAACCATGGGTGCGATGGCAGGTATGGCAATCATCATCTCTGGCGGTATGCCGCTTCAAGGTCCAAACGATTTCAATCTAGGAATCGCTTACAACGTGTTTGGTGTTGAACTCCCTATATCATCAACTATCTTGACCGTTTTGATCATTACTGTGATTGCTGGCCTTTACTTACACAAGACTCGTTTTGGTCTTTACACATACTCACTGGGTTCAAACCCGTTCGCTACTCGTGCTGCAGGTATTTCCCCTGCACGACACATCACAAAGGTTTACATGCTTTCAGGCGGTCTTGCTGGACTAGCTGGAGCATACGCATATATTCGTCTAGGTGCAGGTTCACCTAGCAACGGTGCTGGTATGGAGTTGTATGCAATCGCAGCAACAGTTATCGGTGGAGTTTCACTGATGGGTGGTGTTGGAAGAATTGTTGGTGTTGCACTAGGAACACTAGTTCTCTTCACCGTTCAGTCAGGTCTTTTGATGGTGAAGGTTGTTGAAGTTAGCCCTTCACTTAAGCAGGTTATTGTTGCAATTCTTATTGCGGCTGCGGTAGCAGTTCAAACCCTGCAGAAAAATGGCAGGAAGTAACCAAGATGGCAAACAAAGTTATTTACGAAGTAAGAAACGTTTCTAAGAACTATGGAGCGGTTGTTGCTCTTGATGGTGCCAGCCTGAAACTTCATGCAGGTGAAGTTGTTGGACTTGTTGGTGACAACGGTGCAGGTAAGTCCACCTTGGTTAAGGTTCTTTCCGGTGCTCACTCACCAGATTCGGGTGAAATCCTGCTCGAAGGCGTTACAAAAGTTTGGCATAACCCTAAACAGGCTCTTGATGAAGGCATTGAAACTCTTTATCAGGATTCAGGTCTAGCTCAACACCTAACAGTCAGCCAAAATGTGTTCTTAGGTAGAGAAAAATTTCTTAAAGGAATCTTTGGCAAGCTTGGCTTCCTAGCCCGTAAACAAATGGAACTTGAAGCTGAGGCAGATCTTCAAGCTGTTGGTATTGCATTCCCTTCATCTAACCGTCCTGTTTCACAACTATCTGGTGGTCAACGTCAAGCTGTTGCTATTGGGCGAGCTGTTTCTTGGGCAAGAAAAGTTCTTATCCTTGATGAGCCAACCAACCACCTAGGTGCAAGACAATCAGGTGAAGTTCTAGAAGTTATTAAACGTGCAAAGAAGAAGGGTCTTGGAGTTATCTTCATCTCACACACTCTTCCTCACGTTCTTGAAGTTACAGACAGAATTGTTGTTCTAAGACTTGGCAAGATTGTTCGCGATGCTCCAACCAGCGAATACACAGCAGATACTTTGATTGGAACAATCACCGGTAGTTACCATGGTGATGAGAACTAGCTATGTCTTACTTATACCTAAAGGCAGACATCTTTCCAGATCCTGCTAAGCGAACTGAAGCATTAGCTGCTTACCAAGAACTTATTGTTGAAGCTCTAAAAGAGCCAGGCTGTTTACTCTATGACCTAGTAGAGGATCCGAAGGACCCTTCTATTTGGTACATGTTAGAAAAGTGGGAGTCCAGAGAGATCTGGAACCTTCACATGGAAACAGAGCATGTTGCCAAAATCTCATTGCTGGAGCCGACCCTGACAGTCAAGCCAACAGTGTTGAACTTCTACGAGAGCGTTATCTAACTTAGTTAGGCTTAAGTAGATGAAGAAAATCTACTGGGCACTTTCCATATGTGTCGTCATAGCCTTAGCTTTGGCATACTCCCCAGTTAGTCCACTATCAATCAAAATCATCAATGCCGTCAAGCCTTCGGTTAAGGCTCAGGTAGCTTACGCGTTGAAATACTATGACTCACCTAACACCAAATCTTTTAGTGATCTCGGTGACACAGATTGCGCGAATTTTGTTTCACAAACTCTCCATGCACGCGGTTGGCACATGACAAAAGAGTGGAAAGCAACCAAAGAAAATGGTAAACAGTTTTATACCTCCGCGTGGATATCTTCAACAGCTCTCCATGACTACATTCAAAAGCACAAACTTGGAACCGCTCTGTCTTGGAAAAGAATTAACAAAGTTCAAGTTGGAGACATAGTTCAATTCGATTGGGATAACTCGGGGGACCGAGATCACACAGCTATAGTCAGCGCAATTTTAGAGACCAACGGCAATAGAGAATTACTGTTAGCTGAACACAGTAAAGGCGCATTCAACTTCCCCATTTCTGCCCTGCTAGCCATCCACTTTGGACCTACTAAAGTGTATTTCTGGCATTTAGGTAAGTAACTAAACCTAGCTGGATTAGTAAACTGAAACTAAATCAGAAGTGAGGGGGCCACATGAAACTCAAATACCTCTACTCGTTACCTCT
>CANGBK010000056.1 GCA_947452235.1 Micrococcales bacterium | reverse complement strand
CTTATCAGGGCACCGGATTCGACCACCCCGGCTACAGCTATGGGTTCATGAATGATGTTGACCTCTCTTCCGGTCAGCCAAACTTCGTGGGGCACGGCGGCGGCGGGCCGGGCTTCGCTCACATGATTCTAGTCAACACTGCGAATTGGCAAGTTGGGCTTGAGACTTCGACTGCAGACTTTGATCAGGCTGCGGCGATCTTTAGATTGCGCGCTGCGACGACAAACTAAACGTTGAACCTAAACTCAACAACATCACCATCACGCATGACATACTCTTTACCTTCCATGCGGACTTTACCTTGAGCTTTAGCATCATTCATTGAACCAGCAGCAACTAGATCATCAAAAGAAACTATTTCTGCTTTGATGAAACCTTTTTGGAAATCAGTGTGAATAACACAAGACCGATTGGGCTTATGAATTGTTGTTCAATTTGGGTAAGATCTTTCGTGGTGTAGCCTTCAATGGATCGAGCTGCTACTTTAGTGATTTTTATGCCTCTTTCAGCCACACGTTTGGCAAGACTTCCTATAGTGAAGCCACCATCAAACTAGGCTACGTAGACAACGAGAAGCTAACCCTAGAACAACTAGATAAAGCTCTAGATGTACTATCGATGACTAAACCCAATTAAGCATCTACTTCTCCGAAAGAAGCATCAGGCTTTCCTGTGTTTCCTGGGCTCTTCCTATTAGCTATCACAACTCGGAGCTTGAATTATCGATTAGTAAGATTGAGCACCTTGTTCTACATGTTTTGTCAAAAGATTAAATCCGTTTTTCTCAAGCCCCAAAGGTCTTTATAAACTCAAGTTAGATCAGTCAACTAAAGGGAGTCGTCCTTAGATTTCTTTAGCAATTCATAACAATCCTAGGTCTCGCCTAAAGTGATGCTTTCTAGCTAGGGGCCAAACGAATGATGTGACATACACTATTTATCCTCCCAAGGTTAAATAAGTTAGTCTTCCTAAGATAGGGAGAGCGCCAACTAACCGAATTAAAGTCAAGCTGTTTACCCTTTGAAAAACCTCGCTGTCGTAGGTTAGGTAGCCTAGATAAATTAATAGCTCTATCAATCGCCCCTGTGCGTACCAGCTCTATAAAGACGGAAGAAGATTCTTAGAACCCATATGTCTTAGCCTTGGAACTGAGAAAAATTTTTTTTGGTTTATTAAATCAGATAGACCAGGTGTGTTTTTGCATCCTGGGATAATCCCCATAAAGCCACCGTCAGGAGGGCAAGACCGCTCAGATCTATGGGTTAGTCAACGTTCACCCGCAGCCATCACATCCCCAAACTTACGATTATGTTTTCTTCTTTTCATAGTAGATTCGCATACACCCACCCCCTAAGCTCATGCCCATTCCGAATTTAAACTATCTAAACCTCTTTTGCAAATTTGAGAGCTTTTGCGGTCGCCTATTCCAGTCGATAAACCTTTCCAACAAGATCCACGGTTAACCTAATCTGGCCATCCTAAGAAAACGATCCTGATATAAGTCAAGTGCAATTCGAGTAGGCTTTAGTCATGGAATATCTAGTAAGTTTTCTTTGCCTCGTTTTATTATTTCTGTGGAGTCACATTGATAAGTGGTTTCCAGATCAAGGCTCGCAGGCTGAGAAAGAACCGGAGCCACGGACTGGCCCCATACACGACTAAGCTTTCGGTGATTAGAGTTAGTTCGATATCCGCTTAAGTTTCTTGTTCTTTTTTCGAGCACGCATGAAAACTACGATGTAAGCCACAGTTGCAATAGGAATCCAAAGTACTAGTGTCCAAAATTGAACCTCCGACGTTTCTGTTTCAAACCAAAGCAGTAATGTCAGTAAATGTAAAGCTAGGGATCCCCCCACTATGAGCCAGTCTCTAAATGACTTCATTGCCCTTCGCCCGAGTAATTCAATTAAGTATCCTGCCAAGCCTAAGATATAGATAACAAGGGCGTCGTAATACCTGCTGTATTCCATTACCAATCCCTGTAACTTCTCTGGATCCCTTTAGATGGCAAGATGTAGGGCTTACCTTTAGTCCAGTTCTTAGACTCGCTAATTTTACCAATACCTTTGGAAGTCAATTCATCACGTAGTCCGTCCCTAAAGGCCTCTTTAAAGAAATGTCTAGCTGTGGTTTCACCAGAAATTATTTTTTTACTTGCCAGGCCAAGCTTTAGAGCCCGTCCACTTAATCCTCCCCCAATTAGGCCTGTAATTGCACCGATAGCCACTTCACGCCCAACATACTGATTCCATTTGTCTCCAGTGTATCCGCGCTCATTTGCATCGATTGCCGACTCGATGAAACTGCCTGTAGCTCCAATCACGACTCCGGCTATTACGCAGGCGACGACCACGCTCAAACATGCCAAGCCACCCAGCAATGTCCCAAGAACGGCAATCCCGATATGCAGCCATTGATTCTGCCCTGTGCAAACCTGGGTGTTTATCGGATCGTTTGGGTAGGTGTAACTGTTTTCGTTGCCTCCGGGGATTGGGTCTATTGAGGTGAATTGGTTGGTTTTAGGGTTATAGACTCTTGCTCCCATGAGGATGAGTCCTGTGCTGTTGGTGGCTCTTTCTTGTTGACCGTAAGCACTGTAGTTGACTAGGTTGCTGTTGGTTTGACTGGTTAATGGGTTACCGAAAGAGTCGTAACTGGTCCAGCTTGAGTAGTCTGTGTTAGTTCCAGCCAGGTTGATTGTGTTGACTGTGTGACCATGTGTGTCTGTGATCTGCATGGAAGCTGAGGTAACACCATTTTTGATGGTTGTAGTGATTCCCATGCCAGCACCAAGGGAACCAGTATAGATTTCAGTGGTTGAATTAGAGCCATCTAGCTGGCTTGTCCACTCAGGGTTATCACTTGAATCTGTGTAATGTCTAACAGTAGTTAAACCACCCGCAACTTCATTGACTCTTCTACCAAGAGGATCATAGGTAAACGAAGTTGAAGAACTCCCCTGGGTAATGTTTGTAACCTGATCAACCAAGTTATAGCTCAACGCTATATCTGACCCACCATTAGGGGCGTCTAAAGCAGGTATAAAGGTATTTCTACCTAAAGCATCATAAACATAACCTGAGTTAGTTAACTTTGACTCAGCATTGAAGGTATGGGTTGAGGTGATGTTGTTGATGATGCTCGATGTTCTATCACCATAAACGTCATAACCATACTCTTCACTTAGCGTGCTGCTAAACGCTTTAGAAAGCCTAGATTGAGCATCATAGGTATAACTAGTAATTGAACCAGTTGGATCTGTTTCTTTAGCTACCCGACCAAAGTAATCATAAGTTCTCTGCCAAGAAGTGCCGCTGGCATAACTCATAGAAGCTAACTGACCTGCATCATTAAAACTAAAGCTCTGAGTCACCCCGTTAGGCCCACTCTGACTAACCAGCCTGCCGAGCTGATCATAAACACCCGAATACTGAAAACTCAAACCAGCAACACTAACCGTCATAGCAGTAACCAGTGGCCTAGCCTCAGAAGAGCTTCCATAAACAAAAGAAGTAGATGTTTGTGGAGAAGTTATGCTTGCAATACTTCCTGCACCTAAAGTTCCTGGAGACACGTAAGAAGTAGTTGTTGTTTCACCCAAACTGCTGCACCGCTTCAGAAGCAGAAGCCGGCGAAACCCCTTGCAACAATAAAACAAACCCCAAAAATAAAGCAACAAATTTGAAAAGTTTCAACACAAACTCCCCCTAGTAGAAATAACTAGTTGAAGTTTACGTCAAGGCTTAGGCCAAATGTGTCACCAAACGGTAACAGAAAAATAACATTTTCAAAAAGGAAAGATTCGTAAAGAAAGTAATGTTATACAAGCCTTTGAAAGTTTGAGTTTTCTAAACGTTGAACCTAAACTCAACAACATCACCATCACGCATGACATACTCTTTACCTTCCATGCGGACTTTACCTTGAGCTTTAGCATCATTCATTGAACCAGCAGCAACTAGATCCTCAAAAGAAACTATTTCTGCTTTGATGAAACCTTTTTGGAAATCAGTGTGAATAACACCAGCGGCTTGCGGAGCAGTCCATCCCTGGCGTATGGTCCAAGCTCTAGCTTCTTTAGGGCCTGCAGTTAGATATGTTTGAAGACCAAGGGTCTTGAATCCAATGCGAGCTAGTTGATCTAAACCAGATTCATCTTGACCAAGAGAAGCTAGCAGTTCGTTGGCTTCTTCTGGAGATAGGTCGATAAGTTCACTTTCAACTTTGGCATCCAGGAACACTGCCTCTGCAGGAGCTACCAAGTCGGCTAGGGTCTTTAGTTTTGCCTTATCCCCCAGAACACTTTCATCAACGTTGAAAACATAAAGAATAGGTTTACTGGTCAGTAGTCCAAGTTCCTTGATTGGAAGAATGTCTATCTTTGAAACAGAAAGTGGTTTACCGGTATTCAACCAAGTAAT
>CANGBK010000055.1 GCA_947452235.1 Micrococcales bacterium | reverse complement strand
CTTTTGTGGATTGGGATGACCTAACACGTTGGGGTCACATCAACACTGCACTAGAACTAAACGTTCCTGAGCCTGTTGAAACATATTCCTCTTCCCCGCACCTATACACAGATCTAGATATCCCAGCAGGCACCAAAGGAAGATTAGCTTCAGCCCCTCCAGCTAAAAAGCCAGAAGCAAAAACTTCTTCAAGGCCTCAAGGTAAACCAGTTGAACGTAAACCTGTTGACCGTAAACCTAGACAGCGAACCAGAACTTATAAAACCGACTAGATTTCGTGATTCAGAGTTGGCCTAGAGCCAGTTCCTAATTCCAAAATTTTTCTTAGATTCGCAACTGTGGTTGTCCTAATACCCAAAGGGTTATTTGCCTTAGTCTTTAGACCGTGGTAATCACTTGAACCTGTGGTTAGTAACCCTTGTTCCTGGGCGAACTCATCGAGAACAAGTTTGATGTCTGCTGGTACCTCAATGTGATTGGATTCGATTCCTAAAAGTCCTGCTTCAACCATCTTGAGGAAGTGTTCCCTTGGGAAGTGATCTGGCTGCGCATCACCTTTACTGCTTCTAGCTAGAGGGTGAGCGATAACTGGAACACCGCCTGCCGCTCTAACAATCTTGATGGCCTCCAAAACATCTAGGGCTTCGTTTCGAACATAATGCGGTGAAGTCTTTGAAAGGATCCCTCCCCTAGCAAAAGCCTCATCGACATTTGAAACATAACCCAGTTCAACCAGAGCATGAGCGATGTCAGGTCTACCCAAAGTTGAACCTTTTTGCGCCAGAGAAAGAACAAACTCATAACTTAGGTCGGTGTATTCGCGCTGCAGGTTAGAAACATATTGCTTCATGCGGTATTCACGCGAATTAAGGTTCTTATCCAGCATGTCTGCAAAAGCCTGGTTCTCTGGATCGGGCAGGTATGCCAAGAGATGGATACCAAACGGCTTGCTTTCTGGAAATCTAGCCTCGGTTGTGATTTCAACCCCAGGAATAAAGCTCAGACTTAGTTCGTTGGCTAGCCTAGATGCCGGTTCCCAGCCATCGGTACGGTCGTGGTCGGTTAGCGAGAAGACTGAAATGCCCTGTTTTGCAACATTTCCAACCAACTCCTCGACGGTGTCCGTTCCGTCCGAGTTCCGTGAGTGCATGTGTAAATCAATTAGCATTTCTCCTCCTTCTTCCCTAAATCCACTTCCAGACTAAGGGTAACCACTGATAAAAGTGGCAGAATAAAACCATGAGCAAAGACGCAGCCAGTAAATTAGCCGCCCGCAATGCAGCAAGATCGCATCGCCCAATCGGTAACAAATTTGTCAAATACATCGGAAGCAACTGGGCCACCCCAGAAAACAAACTTCCTAAACAAGATGCAGTAGCACCGTTCGCTAAGGAGCGTCGCGCTAAAGTTGCTAAAGCTTTCAAAGGCCACGTGATTGTCATTGAAGCTGGCGAAGAGCAGGCACGTTCGAATGACACCCATTACCGTTTCCGTGCTCACTCTGCTTTCGCTCACCTAACTGGTTGGGGATCAGCAACTGTTCCAGGTTCAGTTCTAGTCATTGATGCACGCAAAGGTTCAGCTAAAGCAACTCTTTACTTCCGTGAAACAGCCGGAAGAAACACTGATGAGTTTTTTGCTAACGCACAGATTGGTGAATTCTGGGTTGGTTCAAGACCAGGGCTAAAGCAAGTTTCGGCTTTGTTAGACATTTCAACTAAGTCGCTAGGCAAATTGCATGGCGATCTAAAAGAATTCGACAAGAAGAAAGTTCTAACTCTTGAGAAGAGCACAAAACTAGTTGAGTTCGTTTCAGAGCTTCGCTTAATCAAAGACTCTTACGAGATTGCTGAGATGAAGAAATCCGTTGCAGCATCTATCAAAGGTTTTGAATCAGTTGTTAAGAGTTTGAAGGATGCAACCAAGCACCCTAAAGGTGAGCGCATTGTTGAAGGTGCATTCTTCTCTCAGGCTAGAGCTGAGGGTAATGACCTAGGTTATGAGACCATCGCTGCTGCTGGTGAACATGCCTGCACACTTCACTGGATCATCAACAACGGTCCAGTTAAACCTGGCGAACTTTTGCTTCTAGACGCTGGTGTTGAAGTCGATTCGCTATACACAGCTGACGTAACTAGAACACTTCCTATTAATGGCAAGTTCTCAAAGATTCAAAAAGAGGTTTACCTTGCAGTTCTAGAAGCAGCTGACGCGGTATTCGCTATGGCTAAGCCAGGCGTTACATACTCACAGATGCACAAAACTGCTATGCAGGTTATCGCTAAGAAGACCGCTGAGTGGGGTTTCTATAAGGGAACCGCTGAAGAATCACTTGAACCAGAAAATCAGTGGCACCGTCGTTGGATGATTCACGGAACTGGTCACCACCTAGGTCTTGATGTTCATGACTGTGCTCAAGCTCGTCGTGAGATGTATCACGATGCAGTTTTGGAAGAAGGCATGATCTTCACAATCGAACCTGGTCTTTATTTCCACAAAGATGACCTAATGGTGCCTAAGGCTTTCCGTGGCATTGGTGTTCGCATTGAAGATGACGTACTTGTTACCAAGAACGGTGTTCAAAACCTAACTGGCAAACTTCCTAGAAAGCCAGAAGAGATTGAAGCTTGGATGGCTAAGCTAACTGCTTAGCCCCAAGTGCACCTTTTAGAAACGCATCTTGCACCTGATCCTCAAGTTCAGGATTGACTATGACTTCATATTTATTGGCCATGTAGTCGACGGTTGATTCGAAGTTTTGCTTTTTAGCATCCTTCATCGCTCCAAAAATCTCTATGAGCAACATAACTGCGCCATAACCGCCACCTACAAATAAAGACAGTTGGACTGTATCCCACGTATACCCACTGAAGAAACCACAAGCCGCAAAGAATCCTCCAGCGTAATAAAGGCCTTGCTTTAATCCACGCAAGGCGACTTTTGAATAATTAGTGGGCCCAATGACCTTTTCGATAAAGAATAGATCGGTTGCTCGTATCGCAATAGCCTCCGGCGGGAAATCACCTTTGACCAATTTGTTTACGTATTCGGTTGCTTGCTGTTCATGAGCGAAGCTCATCACAGGTGTTCCCTCGTTCAGAGGGTTGAAGTCATAAGAAACTAGTTCTTTTCTTTTGATTAGTTCCATTTATTCACCCTTTCAGGCACCACTGACATCGTCTAAGGTTAAAGGGTGAACACGACTAGAGTTTTTATCGCCCGCCTTGCTGGCTGTGGTGTATTTGATCCAGTCGGTGACCGCGTAGGTAAGGTCATCGACGTGCTAGTCGCATACCGTAATTCTGGTGCTCCAAAGGCAACAGGAATGTTGGTTGAAATTACCGGCCGTAGACGCGTTTTTGTTCCTATTTCTAGAGTGACCTCTATCGCACCTGGTCAAGTCATTACTAACGGTCTTATTGACCTTAGAAGATTCACCCAAAGAGGCCAAGAAGTTCGTGTTATCGCTGAAATGCTTGGTAGAAAAGTAAACCTGAAAGATGGTTCAGGATCAGCAACCATTGAAGATTTGGCTATTGAAGAGAACAACCGCAAAGAGTGGCTTGTTTCAGACCTATTTATTAGAAGACCTAAGACCTCCCCTGGTCCTTTTGGTCGTGGCTCAACTCTTTTTGTTGAGTGGGGTCAAGTAACCGAAGATGAAACAGATGATGTTCAGTCTGCGGAACAACTTATCGCAACCTATTCAGAACTAAATCCTTCAGACCTTGCTTCTGCTTTGATGGACCTACCTGAAGAGCGAATGATTGAGGTTGCTGAGGAACTAGACGACGAGCGTCTAGCTGATGTTCTAGAAGAGCTACCTGAAGAAGAACAGATTGAGATTGTTCAGGACCTAGACGATGAGCGCGCTGCTGAAGTTTTGGATTTGATGCAACCTGATGACGCAGCCGACTTGATGCAAAACCTGCCTGAAGATCGTGCTGAAGCCATTTTGGATTTGATGGACGAAGATGAAGCAGATGACATTCGTCGTTTGATGCAGTTCGATGAGTTTACTGCTGGTGGTTTGATGACCACTGAACCAGTGATATGTTCAGCAGATGCAACTGTTGCTGAAGCGATGGCACTTATTCGTCGTAAAGAAGTTGCTCCTGCTCTTGCAGCATCTGTTTTTGTTACCCTTCCACCGCATGAGACGGTTACCGGAAGATATCTTGGAATGGTTCATTTCCAAAGATTGCTTCGCTACCCACCTCATGAAAAACTTGGGACAATTCTAGATACCGATGTTGAGCCGGTAAGCCCGCTCACACATATTTCTAAGATCCACAGAACTCTTGCTAACTACAACTTGGTGGCCTTGCCTGTTGTTGATAGAGATCACCACCTGATTGGTGTGGTTACCGTGGATGACGTTTTGGACCACCTACTTCCAGAAGACTGGAGAACTGAAGACGAGGAGGAAACTCATGGCTAAGACCCGTGACCGCCTCGACACTCCTATGCT
>CANGBK010000054.1 GCA_947452235.1 Micrococcales bacterium | reverse complement strand
GAACGGCCATATTGCGCTCTGAGATCATCTCGACTCCTACTATCCAGCAAGAGTTAGCACTCTAACTCCTAGAGTGCCAATATTACTTCACAAAACGGATGGTTAGTGGGTAACGGAACTCTCTGCCGTTGTTAGCAGCGACTATGGCTTGGATGTTGAAAATCAAAGCAACGATACCTAGTGGAATATATAGAACCGCCCCAAGGCCCAAAGTCAAAAGTGCTACTGGCAAAAGACATGCAACATAAATTAGAAGGCTTAACTGGAAGTTCATGGATTCGGTTGCATGTCTCTTATCAAATTCAGTTGACTTTAAAGAGTTCCTGATCAAGAGCCCTGGTAACCAAAGCAAAAGCAAAGCTAGTCCACCGGTGAATAAACCAGCGATAGACCCAAGTAGTGGCGCAAGGTGAGCCCATACAGCAGTCATGGTGCTGGTTTGCTTCTCTTCCGCCTTTGAAGCTTCTGCAACAGCGGTAGCCTGATCAACTAACTGCTTACCGCAAGTGTTACAAAACTTGCCTGTCTTTACTTCCTTGTGACAACTAACACAAAATGCCATCTTGAAACCTTTCCTTCTAGATTCTAGAACCCTAGTAGCCGTCTGACCACTAGGTCAGCAAGCAATCTTCCTTTGAGTGTCAGAACCAATCGACCACCAATCAAAGCTTTACCGTCAACTAATTCATCAGCAATCAACTCAGAAAGCACCTTCGCTTCACCAAAGCCATTCTCTTTGAGCCAATTGACATCCATACCCCTAGCTAAACGTGCCTCAAGCATTACCTTTTCTATGTTGCGATTTTCTTGATCAACCAGTTCACGTTCCAGTGCAGGTGAAACACCTGAGAGTATTCGTTCCGAATAGGCAGCAGGGTGCTTAACATTCCACCAACGAACACCTCCAACGTGAGAGTGAGCGCCAGGACCAAATCCCCACCAGTCTTTAGATTCCCAATAGGACACGTTATGTCTTGATTGAAGAGTTGGAGATTTAGCCCAGTTACTTACCTCGTAGTTGCTAAAGCCAGCTTCTGTTAGAAGTTCTTCAGCCAGTTCATACATATCGGCATGCAGCGCCTCATCTGGAGATTCAATCTCCCCCGCCTTAATCTGTCGGGCAAGTTTAGTTCCAGGCTCAACAATCAAACTGTATGCAGAGATGTGATCGGTGTTCATTTCAATGGCGGCTTCCAAACTTCTACGCCAATCAGCCAAAGATTCACCAGGTGTGCCATAGATCAAATCAACGCTGGTCTCTAAACCAACCGTCTTAGCTCTTGAAACATTTAGTGCAACATTCTCAGGCTTATGAGTTCTTTCAAGCACCTTTAGAACCTCAGGAACAGCAGACTGCATACCAAATGAAACACGAGTAAAGCCTGCCTCTTTTAGGGCTTGCAAGTACTCCTCATCAACTGAATCAGGGTTGGCTTCAGTTGTTACTTCACTACCTGCTTCAATACCAAAAACATCAACCAAATGTTTGAAAATGCTGATCAAATCTTCAGCAGGAAGAAGTGTTGGTGTTCCACCACCAAAAAACACCGAAGAAAGTTTCCTTGGACCTGAACCTGATTTCTCTAAAACATCTTTAGCAAAATCAATCTCTTTAATGACTAGCTGAAAATATTCTGACTGCGAGGTATCCCCCAGTTCGGTAGCGGTATAGGTATTGAAATCACAGTAACCGCAGCGAGTTAAGCAATAAGGAATGTGAACATAGGCATGAAAGGAGTTATCTGAAGAATTAAATACCAAAGGAAGAAGACCGTCACTAGGGGCAATCTCTCCTTTAGGAAGCTGGGCCATTAGTCGCCCTTCTTCTTGCCTTTTTTCTCTGCGTCGGTAGTTAGAGCAGCAATGAAAGCTTCCTGAGGAACCTCAACACGGCCCACCATCTTCATACGCTTCTTACCTTCTTTTTGCTTCTCCAGAAGCTTGCGCTTACGAGAAATGTCACCACCGTAACACTTAGCCAAAACATCTTTACGCATAGCTCGAATGCTCTCACGAGCAATGATACGAGCACCGATAGCAGCCTGAATAGGAACTTCGAATTGCTGACGAGGAATAAGTTCACGCAGCTTTGTCGTCATCATCACGCCGTAGGCATAAGCCTTATCTTTGTGAACAATCGCGCTAAAAGCATCAACCTGTTCACCCTGCAAAAGAATGTCAACTTTAACAAGATCGCCTTCAGCAAGACCATTCTCTTCATAATCCAAAGAAGCATATCCTTGAGTCTTTGACTTCAAGTTGTCGAAGAAATCGAAAACGATCTCGGCTAATGGCATGTCATAACGAAGCTGAACACGGTCAGTTCCGAAATACTGCATGTCTACCATAGAGCCACGTCTACCCTGGCAAAGTTCCATGATCGCACCCACGTAATCCTTAGGAGACAAGATAGTTGCACGAACCATAGGCTCAAGCACTTTAGAAATCTTTCCGGTTGGATATTCACTCGGGTTGGTTACAGTGATTTCTTTCTTGTCATCAAGAGTTACCTCGTAGATAACCGAAGGTGCTGTTGCAATCAGGTCAAGACCAAACTCACGCTCTAAACGCTCAGTAATGATTTCAAGGTGCAACAAACCTAAGAAACCACATCTAAAACCAAAACCTAGAGCAACAGAAGTTTCTGGTTCATAAACCAAAGATGCATCAGAAAGTTTAAGTTTGTCTAAAGCCTCACGAAGAATTGGATAGTCTGAACCATCAATTGGATAGATACCTGAATAAACCATCGGCTTCGGTTCTGAATAACCCTTAAGTGCAACAGTTGCAGACTTCATGGCAGTGGTAACAGTGTCACCAACTTTGGACTGTCTAACATCTTTCACACCTGTAATCAGGTAACCCACTTCGCCAACACCAAGACCCTTAGTTGGCTCTGGTTCAGGAGAAGAAACACCAATCTCCAAAAGTTCATGAACAGCTTTGGTTGACATCATCGTGATCTTTTCACGGTTACTCAAACTGCCATCAACCATACGAACGTATGTAACAACACCACGGTAAGAGTCATAAACAGAGTCAAAAATCATTGCACGTGCAGGGGCGTTAGGGTCACCAACCGGCTTAGGGATGGTCTGAACAATCTTGTCTAGCAATGCATCAACACCAACGCCAGTCTTACCTGAAACCCTCAAACAATCTTCAGGCTGACCACCAATAAGTTCTGCAAGCTCTTCTGCATACTTCTCAGGTTGCGCAGCTGGAAGATCAATCTTGTTTAGAACAGGAATGATGGTCAAATCATTTTCTAAAGCCAAATACAAGTTAGCTAGAGTTTGAGCCTCAATACCTTGAGCTGCATCCACCAACAACACAGCACCTTCACAAGCAGCCAAAGATCTTGAAACTTCATAAGTGAAATCCACGTGTCCTGGGGTATCAATCATGTTCAAGGCATAGGTCTGACCCTCAAGTTCCCAAGGCATTCGAACAGCCTGAGACTTGATGGTGATTCCGCGCTCACGCTCGATGTCCATACGGTCCAAATACTGTGCTCTCATAGAACGGGCATCAACTACACCGGTTAGCTGCAACATACGGTCAGCTAGGGTCGATTTACCGTGGTCAATGTGAGCAATAATGCAAAAATTACGGATGAAATCCGGGTTGGTCTTAGCTGGCTCAAGCCTGGTGGTAGCGCGTGGCGACAAAGAAGACCTCTTAGATCACTAGAAAGTATTGAAGTAAGGCGAACGCCTCGCCTATATTCTCGCATAATCTAGGCACATTTGGCTCCGATTGGCTTGCCGATAAGCCTTAAACGCTGGTATTCTTGAAAAGTTCAGTTGAGTGTCTCCAATTGATCAATCCAAAACTAATTTTTCTAAAAGTTCGGCATGTGCTGAACAACCAAAGAAAGTGAAACATGGCAAATATCAAGTCGCAGATCAAGCGCATTGGCACCAACGCGAAAGCTGCCGAGCGTAACAAGGCTGTTCGTAGCGAAGTTAAGACCGCTGTTAAAGCTGTTCGCACCGCTGCCGCTGCCGGAGACAAGACCAAAGCTGCAGAAGCTTTGAAGGTAGCAACCAAGAAGTTAGACAAGGCTGTTTCTAAAGGTGTATTGCACAAGAACCAGGCTGCTAACCGCAAGTCGGCTATCGCTAAGAAGGTTTCTTCTCTATAAAGAAGATTTCAAATAAAAAAGAACCCGTCGTAATGGCGGGTTCTTTTTTTATTCAGCAGGAATATGCCGATCCTTGCCGGCTAAATATCCAGCAACAAGTTGAATTGCAGTCAAGCCGATGAGCATATACAAACTGCTCTCCCAGCCCCCGGTGACATCCTTCAAGAACCCAAAGAGGAAGGTTCCTGTTGCAGCAATTAGGTAACCCCAACCTTGAGACAAAGCAGAGAGCTGTGTGGTTTGAGTTGCAGTACTTGCTCTTGAACCAATCAAAGTCAAAGACAAAGGGAATGTCGCAGCAAAACCGAAACCTGCAATCAAACAAG
>CANGBK010000053.1 GCA_947452235.1 Micrococcales bacterium | reverse complement strand
TTATGGCTATAAGTGTGATTAGCCAACTGGATCTTTCCTTGGGCTAATAAATCTTTGATTTGTGAAGCATTCTTAGTCCAAGACGAATAGCGACTGGTAACAAAGAAAGTTATGTGCTGGTCATATTTCTCGGCAATGTCTAGATAACTCTTCACTGCAAGATTGCTAACCCCATCATCAACTGTCCAGGCAAAGCGCTTAGGACCTGATGTCCTAGGCAACATCGTGATTGGACGAGTTCTTGCAAAGGATTCCTGAGCAGGTAAGAGGACCGTTGCGGCTGCCGCCAACAGAAAACTCTTACGATTTATCAGCACAACCCCAGCCTAATCCGCACCATACTTAACCCATGACAAATTCAGGTAAGAACGTTCTAGTAATCGGAGCCTCTGGTGTTTTCGGACGAGAGATCACCAAGCGCTTTATTGACCAGGGCTTTAGTGTTTATGGAACTGGCCGCAATACCGATGCCATCCCAGATAATGCAACCAAGCTAAAACTTGACCTTGAAGATCAATCCAGTATTGATCTAGTAGTGAGTTATCTACTAAATGAAAACATCCCACTATCAGGCATTGTTATCGCCTCTGGTGCAGTTGGCTTTGGTAAAGCATCAGAAACCTCAGCAGCAGATGCTCTAAGACTCATGCAAATCAACCACCTAGCTCCGGCAAACCTAATCTCAAGACTCAAGCCTCTTTTAACTGAAGAGAGTTTCGTCATTGGTATCTCAGGTGTTGTCTCTGAAAGAACCTTCCCAGGCATGGCTGCATACACCTCAAGCAAAACAGCCTTCGCAAGCTTCCTAGCCAGCATCAACACTGAATGGCGTAGAGATAAGGTTCAGATCCTTGACGCCAAGCCAGGACACACAGAAACAGGCTTGGCTTCAAGAGCTCTATTTGGAGTACCTCCAGCATTCCCGCAAGGCATGAGCCCAGAGCATGTAATAGATGTGATTATGACCTCTTTGGCTGAAGGTAAAGGAATCTTAGGAAGTTCAGAGTTCTAAAACACTCAGGAAAATCACAGGCTTATTCCAAGTTAAACCCAGCCAATAAACTTAGCCTTGAGGCAAGAAAGAAGGCCAAAATGTCTCTATCAAGTTCAACCATTGCAACCCTACTTATCGCAGGTACTGCTATCGGTGGTTCAACCGCTGCTGTTTTAGTAACTAACGCACCAGTTGAAGCTAACCAGCAGAACCAGCTACAGGTCCTTCAGCCAAATACTTCAGTTCCAGGTCAATCACAAAAACTTACCGTTGACGGCAAAGTAACCACAATTGATCCAGGCGCTGTGAAATCCTCTGTGGTAACACCAGATCCATCAACCACTACTTCACCAATCACCCCAGTTGACCCAAAGCCACCAGTTGACCCAATGCCACCTGTTCCTGGTTTCGGTGGCGGTTCAAATGGTGATGACAACGGCGACGATAACGGTAGTGGCGATGATGACAACCACTCAAACTACTCAAACGGCGGCAATCACCACCACGGTGACGACGGCGATGATGACAATGAAGGTTCAGACGACTAAAAGAACTTAAAGCAAAAAGGGTGAGGACTGATCCTCACCCTTTTTCTTTATCAACTATTCGAGCTCTGAAAGCATTTTCTGCAGCTCTGAGATTTCAACGGTCTGAGAGCTAACTATTGACTCTCCTAAAGTTTTAACTTCAGGGTTCTTAGAGTTCCTAATCATGCTCACCATAGCTATTGCCCCCTGATGGTGCTTGATCATGTCTTGAAGATAAAGAACATCAAAGGCATGACCTGAAATGGACTTCAAGTGTGCAAGCTCTTCGTCGGTAAGCATGCCTTCCATAGGCATGTTCATTGGATCATTTTCGCTAACGCCAGATTCAGCTAACCAGGTTTTCATCTGGTCAATCTCTGGTGACTGTTCACTTCTAATTCGTGAAGCAATATCTCTAACTTGAGGATTCTCTGCCCTGGTTTGAGCCAATTCGCCTATCGTTACTGCTTGCTGGTGATGAGGCACCATCATCTGCGCAAACATCAAATCTGATGATGAGTACTTACTGTTTCCATGCTCCATCATCATTCCATCCATTGAAGCTGGAGTCACTGAAATAAGTGAACAGGAACTTAGCCCAAGGACAGAACCCACGACTATTCCTAGGCTAATCAAAACTTTCTGCATCTGATCTTTCCTAAAAAGTAAAGGTGGGGGTCTAAACCCCCACCTTCTAATACCTAACTAGCAGTTGCAACTACCTTGGCCCTTGTTGGCTGAACAGTTACAGTCTTGGCCGCAGCCGCATTCTTTGTCTGACATGATTACACCTCCTATTTGGATTGTCTATTTTGAGTTATTTCAAAAATCTTTAGCATCTCTTCAATCGCTTTATCGCTTTTACCTTTATTGCCCGATTGCATCATGTGTGAAACGTGAGTACTCAGGTGGTTTTCAACTAACAGCTTGTTGAGTGACCCTAAAGATTTTTGAATAGCAAGAGACTGCGTGATGATGTCCATGCAATACTCTTCAGACTCAATCATCTTCTGAAGGCCTCTCATTTGACCTTCTAGGATCTTGGCTCTGTGTAAAGCACGTTTTTTGATATCTGCACGCATAACTTCAATATACCCCCTAGGGGTATTAAGTCAAGTATTTACGAACCAGAATAAACCCATCTCCAAGATCAGTAACCTTGTGAAAATCTCTGGATAAGAACATCTGACTCGAGCCCCTATAACTCTTAGATGAGTAACCAGAATGATTAGGGGCGGCCTCTACAGCCTCAAAACCTCGAGAAGTTAAGTCTTGAATCACAAGATCTAAAAGCTCGCCAGCTAAGCCCTCACCGCGTCTAGCTGGGTCTATGTTGAAGCACAGAATACGAGCTAGGGTTTCATCTGCTTCAGGGAAAGCTGGAAACAACATTGAACTTGCAGCAGCGCACCAACCAAGAATGCTGTCGCCTTCGTAAAGTAGATAGCCATCCATCGCCCCAGTTTCAACCCTCGAGCAAGCCAAAGATCGGTTCTTTGCAGATTGATCTTCACCTGTAACTGATGTGTCTTCCGTTGCTAAATAGAACTGACAGTAACAACCAGACCATTCCTTATTTTCAAGGAAAGCTCGGTGATCGAAATACTCTAAGAAATCATCCAGAGTGTCAACACTCAGTCTTTTGATTTCCATAAAGAAGTAATTAGCTCCAAGCACCCAAAATTGCACCCGCGATGCTCAAACAAACAACATCCTGGCCAACTTCAATGATCCAAACCTTCAACGACTTATAGACCTTGAATTCTGGGTGAGAGAACATTCTGTGTGACAAAGATGCAAAAGCTCCCAAACCAACCGAGAACAAGAAACCTAGGAACAAACCAGTTCCCCAAGTTACCGGGTGAAGCAATCTAGCGGCACCAACAATGATTGCAAGGGTTAGAACCTGAATTAGAGTGCCTAGGTAGGTTCCACCAAACATCAGTAAGGTTTCACCTTTTTTCATCTCAACGCGCTCTTTTGGAACTTCACGTCCCTGAGCTTTCATCCAAATTGGATAGAAAGTCTTTGGGCCAAACCAGATGGCTCCAATAACGAAACAAACTATTGAGGCAACGAAAACTGCCAATAAGTTGATGTTGTTGAAAATGTCTTGCATTTGAATTAGTTTCCGCTCTCTAGATATTTACCAAGGTTATCAAAATAAGATTCCATCCCCGCTTTGGCACGAGGAGCTTGACCTTCAGGAAGTTCCCCAAACTGACTGAAGCTTACCCAGGCTCCCCCTTCAACATCCTTAAATTCAATCCGAACAAGGTGTTCAACTGGCGATGGAATGCGCTTCTCAAACTCTTCAAAAGATTCTGTATAAGTCATGGTGTGCTCTAGAAGCTCATGCTCCTTGACTTCGGTATAAACACCGAAGAATAGAGCGACCATGTTTGCCATAGGAACATCAACACCAACAGTCCAAACGCCGCCAACGACAGCTTCATTAGAAACAGTTCCCTCTTTAACGCTTAGTTCAGTTGGGCTATACCAAGCCTTCAAGGCTTCAGGATCAACCCAGGCATCCCAAAGCTTAGAAATGCTTACCGGGTAGGTTCTCTCTACTGTGTATAAATGTTCACGCATTTCGGAGTTCTTTCCCTAAAACTTAAATTCAAAAAATAGACTAGCCCAATGACACAAACAATCATAGACGCCTTCAGTCAAGGCATATTTGCCATAACCCTACTTAGCTATGACCTTGAAGTAAGCAGAGACTTCTATCAAAACAAACTAGATCTCAAAGAGATCTATAAAGATGAAGTTTCAAGCGTCTATAAAGCAGGTAGCACCATGATCAACCTATTAGCAGCTACCCAAGCAGATGAACTTCTAGGCCCTGCAACCTTATCCCCACAAAACATCGGAACTAATGCCGTATACACACTCAAGTGCCCAGACGTAAATACAGCCGTTGAAGAACTAAAAAGCAAAGGTGTTGAAATGCTTAACGGTCCAGTTGATAGACCCTGGGGCATAAGAACAGCGAGCTTCCAAGACCCAAGTG
>CANGBK010000052.1 GCA_947452235.1 Micrococcales bacterium | reverse complement strand
GCACTAACATGTTGAATCTCAGGGTGATCGCTAGCTGTGGTTCCAATACCAACTGGACGCTGTTGCAATTGAGCAGGAGCTGCGTTGGCTTCATGAACCTCAGTGAAAGCATTTTCAAGCTTGGCTTGGAAGTCAGCGTTAGATGCTTCAAACTCTTCGCGAGTGATGTCTCCACGACCAACTAGAGATTCAAGGTAAAGGGTTCTAACTGAACGTTTAGCTTCAATCAAGTTATACATCAACGGTTGAGTCATCGAAGGATCGTCACCTTCGTTGTGACCACGACGACGGTAACAAACTAGGTCGATTACAGCGTCCTTTTTGAAAGTTTGACGGTATTCGAAAGCTAATTGTGAAACACGAACAACTGCCTCAGGGTCGTCACCATTCACGTGGAAGATGGGAACCTGAATACCCTTGGCAATGTCTGTTGCATAAACAGTTGAACGAGACATGGTAGGTGGAGTAGTGAAACCAACCTGGTTGTTGATCACAATGTGAACGGTTCCACCAGTTCGGTAACCACGAAGGTTCATCATGTTTAGAGTTTCAGGAACAACACCTTGACCTGCGAAAGCAGCATCACCGTGAATAAGAAGTGGTAAGACTGGGTTCTCTTCAGGTGATTTGTCTAGTTGGTCAAGTTTTGCTCGAACAATACCTTCAAGAACAGGGTTCACAGCTTCGAGGTGTGAGGGGTTAGCAGCAAGATATACCTTGGTGGTATTTCCTGACGCGCTGGTGAAAACACCTGAGGTTCCCAAGTGATACTTCACATCTCCTGAACCCTGAACACTCTTGGTGTCTGTGTTACCTTCGAACTCTTTGAATACCTGACCGTAAGTCTTACCAGCAATGTTGGTAAGAACATTCAAACGACCACGGTGAGCCATACCGATAGCAACCTCATCTAGGTTGGCATCGGCTGCAGCCTGAAGGATTGCATCTAGAGATGCAATGGTTGATTCTCCACCTTCAAGGCTGAAACGCTTTTGACCGACGAATTTGGTCTGCAAGAAAGTTTCAAAAGCTTCTGCTTCGTTGAGCTTCTCCAGGATTCTCAGTTGCTGTTCACGGGTTGGCTTCTCGTATGGACGCTCAAGTTTTTCTTGCATCCACTTTCTCTCCTCAGGAGAGTGGATGTGCATGTATTCAACGCCAACAGTTCTGCAGTAGCTGTCACGAAGAATCTTGAGGACATCGCGAACCATCATCTTAGACTTACCACCAAAGCCACCAGTCTTGAAGGTTCTATCTAAATCCCAAAGGCTTAGACCGTGGGTTAGAACATCTAGGTCAGGGTGTGATCTTTGCTTGTATTCAAGTGGATCGATGTCTGCCATTAGGTGACCGCGGACGCGGTAAGCGTTGATCAGTTCCTGAACTCTAGTTTCTTTGCTTCTAGATTCACTGTCACTTAGTTCAATGTCAGTTGACCAACGAATTGGCTGGTAAGGGATGCGTAGGTCAGCGAAGATTTCGTCATAGAAGTTTCTTTCACCGAGAAGTAGTTCGTTGATGATCCTTAGGAACTCACCAGAACCTGCACCTTGGATAACTCTGTGATCGTAAGTTGAAGTTAGGGTGATGACCTTAGAAACACCTAGTTTGGCTAGATGTTCTTCGCTCATGCCCTGGAATTCAGCTGGGTAATCTAAAGCGCCGGCACCAATGATGCAGCCTTGACCCTTAGTTAGTCTCGGTACTGAGTGAACAGTCCCAATACCACCTGGGTTGGTTAGCGATGCTGTTGTTCCAGCAAAGTCCTCAGCAGTTAGTTTGTTATCTCTTGCACGCTTTACTAGATCTTCGTATGCGTTTAGGTATTGAGCAAAGTTAAGCTTCTGTGCTTTTTTGATGTTTGGAACTAGAAGAGCACGAGAACCATCAGGCTTAGGAATGTCGATAGCAAGACCAAAGTTAATATTTGCTGGTGTTACCGCTGCTGGCTTACCGTCAACTTCTTCGTAGTAAACATTCTGAGAAGGGAACTCTTTGAGTGCACGGATAATTGCGTATCCAATGATGTGGGTGAAAGAAACCTTGCCACCACGAGTTCTGTTTAGGTGAGAGTTGATGACGATTCGGTTATCAATCAAAAGTTTTGCTGGGATGGCTCTAACACTTGTTGCGGTTGGGATAGTTAGAGAGGCATCCATGTTGGCAGCCAAAGTCTTAGACATACCTTTGAGAATATTGACCTGATCCTCAGCATGCTCTTCAGCTTGAGGAGTAGATGCAACCGGAGCTTGAGCTGGAATAGGTGTTGGTTGAGGTTCAACTCTTGTTGTTTTAGCAACCAGTGGGATAGATCCGGTAGCTGTTGGTTCAGTTGGTGTTACCACCGGAGTTGCAACAGGAGCAGCTGGAGCTTGTCCTGATTTCTGTTGGTGGAAACGCTCTAGAAGTGGCAACCACTCTTTGTCTACTGAATCTGGATTTGCTAGCCATTGGCCATACATTTCCTCAACTAGCCACTGATTTTGACCAAAATCTTGGTTGTCGTTGGACAACTCGTCACCTCGTAATTCCGCTTGAATAGTGCCATACAAGCCTACCTTCTATTAGCCTGCAGGTTTTTATCCATAGGGAACTCTGGGGGATAGTTGGGGTCGGGTATGCTAAAAAATGCTATGGATTGCGACCATCGAAACCCTAAGGCCATAATCTAATGGACCCGTGGTTACTACTTACCCTTGGGGTCCTACTTACCCTTGGAACCGGCATCTTTGTTGCCAGCGAATTCTCTTTGATCAACCTTGAGCGAACTGAGCTTGAAGGGCGAGCAGATAGGGGAGAAAAGGGTCTAAATCCCTCAATTAGGGCACTCAAGCGAACCAGCACTCATCTTTCTGGAGCTCAACTGGGTATCACCCTGACCACCATGCTCACTGGTTTCCTAGCTGAACCAGCACTAGCCACTCTTCTGGAACCAAACCTAGGTTTCCTGGGACTTTCAACCAGTGGGCTTCATGATACTTCTTTGGTGATTTCACTAGTTTTGGCCACCATCTTCTCCACACTGGTTGGTGAACTTATCCCTAAGAAGCTTGCTTTGACCTTGCCTTTACAGGTAAATAAGTTTGTCGTTGGTTTTCAGGTTGTTTTCACTTTTATCTTCAGTTGGCTTATTTGGCTGCTAAATAAAACCGGCAATGCCATCGTGAGATCTCTGGGCATTGAACCTAAAGAGGAGCTCAGTTCTTCAAGAACAGCCGATGAACTCTCTTCACTAGTGAAACGCTCTGCATCTTTGGGTGCTCTCGAGCAAAGAACTGCAGATCTAATTACAAAAACTCTGGCATTGTCTCAACTGGTAGCAGCTGATGTGATGACCCCTAGAACCAAAGTTTCATCTATTGATGCATCAGCAACAGTTCAAGACATCATTCATCTTTCAGATCAAACCGGTTTCTCACGCTTTCCTGTCTTCGATGGGTCAAGCGATGATGTTGCAGGTGTTGTTCACGTTAAAGCAGCGGCTTCTGTTCCTAGAGAAAAACGTGAACAGGTTCCCGTTACCGCTTTGATGGTTGAACCGTTTAGAGTTCCAGAAACTATTTCACTCGAGAAACTTATGGGTGTTCTTCGGTCTAAAGGTTTGCAGTTAGCCATCGTGGTTGATGAATATGGTGGAACAGCCGGAATCGTTACCCTTGAAGACCTAGTTGAAGAACTAGTAGGTGAACTAGGGGATGAGCACGATAAAGCCAAGGTCGACATTCGCTCTGGAAAGGATAAGAGTGTTTCATTCCCAGGCATGTTTAGACCTGATGAAGCGTTAGAGAAGTTAGGCATCAAAGTTCCTGAAGATGGATCCTATGAAACTGTTGGTGGTTATTTGATGTCTCAACTAGGTCGCGTTGCTGTTGTTGGCGATGAAGTCGCTATTGAAGATGGTGTTCTGCTGGTTGAACGTATGGATGGCCGCAGAGTTGACCGAATTCGTTTCATCCCTGAAGTGATAGCAGGTGTTGAAGATGAGTAGTGCTATCGCAGGATTATTAGCATTTTTTGGTTTGTTGTTACTAAACGGGTTCTTTGTTGCTGCAGAGTTTGCAGTTATCTCCGCTAGAAGAGCTCAGATTGAACCTCGTGCTGAAGCCGGCTCTAGACCTGCCAAGCTAACTATCAAAGCCATGGAGCAGGTGAGTTTGATTCTGGCTACCTGTCAGCTGGGAGTTACCATTAGCGGTCTATTGATACTTTTGGTTGCAGAACCTTCGATTCACGAACTATTACATGAGCCGCTAGCTCTTTTTGGATTATCGGAAGAACTAACTACCGGTGTTTCTTTTGCTATTACCTTGGTTATTGTTTCGTTTCTGCATGTGTTAATCGGTGAGATGGTTCCTAAGAACATCTCTTTCTCTATTCCAGATAGAGCAGCGCTAGTTCTTGCCCCAATGGTTTTCGGTTTGGCTATCGTGGTAAAGCCGTTGGTTATTGCTCTAAATGCAACCGCTAATGCTTCACTCAGGTTGTTCAGAATCAAGCCGAAGAATGAAGCAAACTCTGCATACACAATCGAACAGGTTGAAGACATTGTTCAGCATTCAACTCGTGAAGGTGTTCTAAGCGATGAGACCGGTG
>CANGBK010000051.1 GCA_947452235.1 Micrococcales bacterium | reverse complement strand
TGACTATAAGCGTTTACGACAGATGTTGCTGATTGCTTGAGTTCCGGTAATGAAGCGTCCACGATTTCCCACTCACCAGCTAGCAGAGAGCCCAGCAGTTTGGTGACCTCTTTACCTATGATTGCAGCGCCTGGAGCCAAACAGCTTTCACAAACAACACCACCGGTTTGAACATAAAAGGCAGAATGTGGTCCAGGCGCTTGACACCCGGTACAGGTATCAAAATTAGGTGCATAACCTGATATAGCTAAGGCTCTCAATAAATAACTATTCAGAATTTGTGAAGGATCGTGTTCTTTCTTAGCTAATGATCTAAGCGCTCCTACCAAAAGCAAATAGTGCTGAGTCGCTGGTTGTTCATCTGTTAACCGCATGGCTGTCTCAACCATCACATTCGCAACGGTGAAGGCCTCATACACTTCAGAGATAACTCCCCCGTACGCTCCAATAATTTCAACCTGAGTAACCGTATCTAAATTCTTACCTTCATAGCACTGAACATCGATAGCCATAAAAGGCTCTAACCGAGCACCCAATTTAGATGCAGTTCTTCTAACCCCTTTAGCAACAGCTCTAACCTGACCGTGATAGCGAGTGAGCAAAGTAACAATACGGTCTGCTTCACCCAGTTTGTGGGTGCGCAGAACAACCGCTTCATCTCGATAGGTAGGCACCTAACAAGTATTACCGCTGAGAGCGGTTAACTGCTGAAATGACAGCCTTCAAAGATGCATTAGATATGTCACCATCGATGCCAACACCCCAAAGTGTCTTACCTTCAACAGAGAGCTCAACATAGGCAGCGGCCTGAGCATCGCTGGAAGCACCTAGCGTGTGCTCCGAGTAATCAAGCAACGATACAGAAATACCTTGTTTTGCTAAGACCTCAAGGAAAGCAGAGATCGGACCATTACCAGTTCCAGAAACCTGAACCTCAGCTGAGTTATCTCTAAGCACCGCATCTAGTTGAACAACACCGTCCATCTCGGATACTGTGCTCATACGCTTGAGTTCGAATCTTCCCCACTTCTTGGATTGAATACTTGAAGGTAAATACTCGTCTTGGAAGATATCCCAAAGTGCTTCAGATGTGATTTCACCCCCGTCGGTGTCTGTCTTGTTTTGAACAACACGGGAGAACTCAATCTGTAATCTTCTTGGAAGCTCTAGGTTGTGATCGCTCTTTAGAAGATAAGCAACTCCACCCTTACCGGATTGCGAGTTAACGCGAATAACTGCTTCGTATGATCTTCCAACATCTTTAGGGTCAATTGGAAGATAAGGAACAGCCCAGACCAAAGTTTCTTGATCAACGCCAGCTTCTTTAGCGTCCTTGTGCATCTGCTCGAAGCCCTTTTTGATTGCATCCTGGTGTGAACCTGAGAATGCGGTGTAAACAAGATCTCCACCGTAAGGAGTTCGCTCAGGAACTCTTAGCTGGTTGCAATACTCAACTGTTCGCTTGATTTCATCTAAGTCAGAGAAATCAATGTGAGGATCAATTCCTTGACTAAAAAGGTTCAACCCTAAAGTCACTAGGTCAACGTTTCCAGTTCGTTCACCATTACCAAACAAACAACCTTCGATACGATCCGCTCCAGCCATATATCCAAGTTCAGCAGCCGCAACAGCAGTGCCTCGGTCATTGTGTGGGTGAAGTGAAAGCACAACCGACTCACGGTTAGCTAGGTTCTTGCTCATCCATTCAATTGAGTCTGCATACACGTTCGGGGTTGTCATCTCAACTGTTGCAGGCAAGTTGATGATCATCTTATGATCTGGCGTTGGCTTGAACTCGTTGATTACCGCATTACAAACTTCAAGAGCAAACTCAAGTTCCGTTCCGGTATAACTCTCTGGGGAATACTCGTAGTGAATGACTGTTTCAGGAACAGATTTCTCCATCTCCAAACACTTACGGGCACCAGCTAAAGCAATATCAATAACACCTTGCTTATCTGCATTGAAAACCACTCTTCTCTGCAAAACAGAAGTCGAGTTATAAAGGTGAACGATAGCCCTGTGAACTCCCTTGATTGACTCATATGTTCGCTCAATCAAGTGATCTCTGGCTTGGGTTAGAACCTGAATGGTCACATCCTCGGGAATGTGTCCACCTTCAATTAGTTGTCTAACGAAATCAAAATCAGTTTGAGATGCTGAAGGGAAACCAACTTCAATCTCTTTGTATCCCATCTTCACTAGAAGCTGGAACATCTTCATCTTGCGTTCTGGGCTCATCGGATCAATCAGAGCTTGATTGCCATCGCGCAAATCAACAGCACACCAGATAGGAGCTTCAGTTATACGTTTAGCTGGCCAAGCCCTATCGCTGAGCTCAACCTTAATTTGCTCATGAAAGGGACGATACTTGTGAATCGGCATTGCCGATGGCTTCTGATTGTTGCGCATAACTAATCCTATAAACCTAAACGACCAAGTTGTTTCGGGTCTGTTTGCCATGAAGGAGCAACCTTCACTCGAATCATCAACATAACCTTTGAACCAACCAGTTTCTCAATCTCAACACGAGCATCAGAACCTATTTGCTTTAGTCGTTGACCTCCACGACCAATAACAATCGGCTTCTGTGAATCTCTCTCTACCCACAAGTTCGCATGAATGTCATAAATATTGCTATCCGGTCTTGGACCATGCTCCTCAATAGTCACAGCCAATGAGTGAGGTAGTTCTTCTCGTGATTCTTCTAAAGCTGCCTCACGGATTAGCTCACAAATACGAGCCTCAAGGGTTTCTTCAGTAACTAGATCTTGCGGGTAAAGTTCTTTTGATTCAGGGAGCATCGAACCCAAAACACCTTTGAGCTCTTCAACCATGTCACCGGTAAGAGCACTAACCGGAATAATCTCATCCCAGTCTCTTAGTTCACTAACAGCTAGCAACTGTTCAGCCAAAGCCTTTCTAGAGACTTTCTCAGACTTAGTCACCAGTGCAACCAACTTTGCTCGACGGTATTTATCCAACTGGGTATTGATGAAGGCATCCCCAGGTCCGATCTTTTCATCTGCAGGAACACAGAAACCAATCACATCAACATCACCGAGTGTATTCTCAACAACATCGTTTAGTCGCTGACCCAGAAGTGTTCGCGGTCTGTGCAGTCCTGGGGTGTCAACAATAATCAACTGAGCTTCAGGTGTGTTAACAATGCCACGAATGGCTTTCCGGGTGGTCTGCGGCTTTGAACTAGTAATGGCAATCTTCTCACCTACCAAAGCATTGGTTAGTGTGGATTTACCAACATTTGGTCTTCCAACGAAAGTAATAAAACCTGCTTTAAAAGAACTCATTCCTCATCAACCTCCAAGGCCTCTCTGGCTGAAATAAGTTCATCAGTCATCTTTACTGTTGCACTAACAACTCTTTTACGTCGACCCTCAATGCGGTCAACCTTCACAATCAGACCACTAAATTCAATCTGATCATTCTTAGCAGGCAAACGGCCTAAGGTCTTAGCGAGTAAACCGCCAACACTGTCAACATCTTCATCCTCTAGTTCGAGATCAAAATGTTCACCCAAATCAAACAGCGACAACCTAGTGCTAACTCTCAAAGAACCATCTTCAAGCTCTTCTATCTCTGGAAGATCCAAGTCATATTCGTCGCTGATGTTGCCAACAATCTCTTCGATTACATCTTCCATGGTTACAAGACCTGCAACACCGCCATACTCATCAACAATTAGGCAGATGTGTGTTCTTGATGCTTGCATCTGCTGCAAAAGGTCGTCAACTGGCTTGCTCTCAGGAATATAAACAGCTGGCCTAGCAATGTCTATTGCTCTCACGCCTTTAGCTCGCTCAGGATTCTCATGAATCAAACGAGCAACATCCTTGATGTATAGGATTCCCTTTACATCATCAAGATTCTTTCCAATTACCGGAAGTCTAGAGAATCCGTATCTAAAGAACACGGTCATGCTTTGGGCAAGACTCTCTTCCGAAGGAATCGTAACCATGTCGATGCGTGGAACCATGATCTCTCGTGCAATAGTCTCTGAAAGCTCTTCAACAGATTCGATAAGTTCCTGCTCATACTCTTCAGTTGATTCAGATGGCAGAGAAAGAGGCGTAAACAAAATGTTGATTGATTTGATAACTGGTGAAAGCTTTCTAACCAAAGATGAAGCTAACTTGCTCTTGCCAACACTTCTAGCCAAGATCTGCATAGAAAAAACTAGACCGAGAACCAGCAGTAAGCTCAGGCCAATAACAATCCAGATCCCAAAACCAAAGCCAACAAATATAAGACTTAGAATCACAGCAAAGAGTGACACCACAACCAATTTGGCAAAGGAAATACCTTCAGTTGGTCGATCGTCTTCTTCAGTTAGGTGAATTACCGCCTCAGTGGTTGCAAGCAGCAGCCCTGCCAGAGCAAGCAAGGCAACAAAAAAGACAGCTAAATAGATCATCTAGGCTCCGAAAGACCCTAGGAACTGCGCAACAATCTCTTCCTGGAGTGCAAACATTTCGACTTCATCCTCTTTTTCAACATGGTCATAACCAAGTAGATGAAGGATTGAGTGAGCAACAAGAATCAACATCTCACGCTCGGCAGAATGACCTGCTGTTGC
>CANGBK010000050.1 GCA_947452235.1 Micrococcales bacterium | reverse complement strand
TACAGTCTTCAAAGCTATTCAGATAGGTCCTGTTTGGAGAGCAGAGCGACCACAGAAAGGTAGATACCGTCAGTTTGTTCAGTGTGATATCGACATCATCGGTGATGATTCTGTTCTTGCTGAAATAGAACTACTAAATGCTTCTCTTGCAGCTTTAGATGCTCTGGGTCTAACTGGTGCTGTGATTCGTGTTAATCATCGTGCACTGCTGATGTCTCTACTTGATTCCTTTGGAGTGAACGTTGCAGATCGTTCTTCTGCTCTTATTACTTTGGACAAGTTAGACAAGATTGAGATTTCAGGTGTTGTTGCAGAACTTAGTGACCTTTTAGGGGAGGCTGTTGCAGGTAAAGCTAAGACTTGGTTAGAAGCTGCAGATGTTACTGTTCCTTCAGTTCTAGCTCCTTTGTTCTTGGCTGTTGATGCTTCTCGTTTACGATTTGATCCAACTTTGGTTAGAGGTATGGGTTATTACACCGGAACTATCTTTGAGATTGAGATGCCAGGAACTGGTTCTGCTATTGGTGGCGGTGGTCGCTATGACGGCATGGTTGGTAAATGGTTAGGAACTGATGTTCCTGCTGTTGGTATCTCTATTGGGTTTGAAAGAGTAGTTGAACTACTTAGTTCTCCTGCTGCTACTAACGGAGTGCTACTAGTTCTTGAGGATTCAAGCCTGGAGACCATAACCAATGCTGTTAGGTTCCAGAAGGAACTGATTGCTTCGGGTAAGTCTGTTCGTCTAGAACTAAAGCCTAAGAAGCTAAACATCTTGCTAGATAGCATGCTGGAGGCTGGCTTTACTGAGTTTGCTTTGGTGTCTGGTGGTACCAGCGCTCTGAGTTTCAAGGCTCTAGGCAACTAAACTAGAACTACAAAGACGTGCTTTTTAGGCTTATTAGGCCACAATCAAATATCTATCTAGGAGAACCATGTCCATTATTGATGCTATCGGCGCAAGAGAAATCCTTGACTCTAGAGGTAATCCAACTATTGAGGTTGAGGTTTTACTTTCAGATGGTTCATTTGGTAGAGCTGCTGTTCCTTCAGGTGCATCAACCGGTGCTTTTGAAGCTCACGAGTCTCGTGATGGGGACAAGAAGCGTTTTGGCGGTAAAGGTGTTCAGAATGCAGTTAAGGCTGTTCTAGATCAGATTGGTCATGAAGAGACAGGTCTTATTGATTTTGATTCAACCGATCAGCGACTTGTTGATGCTGCTTTGATTCGTATGGATGGAACAGCAACTAAGTCTCACCTAGGCGCTAACGCAATTCTTGGAGTTTCACTTGCTAACGCTAGAGCTGCTGCAGAGTCAACTGGTCAACCTTTATACCGTTACCTTGGTGGACCTAACGCTTACACTCTTCCTGTTCCATTGATGAACATCATCAACGGTGGTGCTCACGCTGATAATGGTGTTGACATCCAAGAGTTCATGATTGTTCCTATTGGTTTTGATTCTTTCTCTGAAGCACTTCGTGCTGGTACTGAGGTTTATCATTCTTTGAAGTCTTTGCTTCACTCAAAGAACCTTGCTACAGGTCTAGGTGATGAAGGTGGGTTTGCTCCTGATCTTGGAACTAACCGTGCAGCTTTGGAACTAATCTCTGAAGCTATCGGTCAGTCTGGATATGTTTTGGGCAAGCACTTTGCTTTGGCTTTGGATGTTGCTGCAACCGAGTTCTATGACGAGAAGACCGGTAAATACAAGTTTGAAGGTCAAGAGCGTTCAACTGATGAAATGATCAAATACTACGAAGGTCTAGTAAACGATTTCCCACTAGTTTCTATTGAAGACCCGCTAGCTGAAGATGACTGGGCTGGTTGGACAAAGATCACAGCTGATCTTGGTGACAAGATCCAGATTGTTGGCGATGACTTGTATGTGACCAACCCTTCACGTTTGCAGAAGGGTATTGACCTAAAGGCTGGTAACGCAATCTTGGTTAAGGTAAACCAGATTGGAACTCTAACTGAGACTTTGGATGCTGTTGCTCTAGCGCAACGTTCAGGTATGAAGGCAATCATCTCTCACCGTTCAGGTGAAACTGAAGACACCTTCATTGCTGATCTTGCTGTTGCAACTAACGCAGGTCAGATCAAGACCGGTGCTCCAGCTCGAAGCGAACGTGTTGCTAAATACAACCAGCTTTTGCGTATTGAAGAAGAACTTCAAGATGCAGCTTTCTATGCAGGTGCTTCAGCTTTTCCTCGCTTCAAGAACTAGTCTTCGTTCATGGCAAGAAATTCAAGACGCGGGAACCTAAGAGCTAAAGCCCCAAGGCAAATAGCTAACTTGGGTTCGCGCATGTCTTGGCAACCTTCAACCATGATTACCGTTGGTGTTATTGTTCTAGGTGTTTTCCTGGTGGGTCCTAAAGTTGGTGATTACTTTGCCATGCAAACTCAGATTGCTCAGCTTAAATCAAAACTTGATTACGCTAAGCAACACCTAATTGATTTAGCTGACGAGAAAAAGCGCTGGGATGACCCTGTCTATATTCGAGCTCAGGCTAGAAACCGTTTGTTCTATGTGGTTCCAGGTGAGGTTAGCTATTTAGTCTTGGATGCTAACGGGTTGAATCTTTCAGATACCTCTGGAACGGTTGGAGCTAAGTTAGCTCAAGAGAAGAACTCGAACTCTTTTTCACAGACTATTGGAACGACTAAACAGGACTGGGCTAGAGGATTACTGCAGTCTGTTGTTCAGGCCGGTTTAGATCAACCGTTGGATTCCAGTAACAAACCTTCAGCAAGTAACAAATGATTACTCCTGCAAGTGCTAAAGACCTTGAAGTTATGGAAACCCAACTTGGGCGACCTATGCGTGATGTTTTAGGGATTGCAGCTAGATGTGTTTGTGGTAATCCACTGGTGGTTCAAACAAAGCCCCGATTAGCCTCAGGGGAGCCTTTCCCAACCTTTTACTACCTAACTCACCCTTGGCTCACAGCGAGACTTTCAACACTTGAAGCCTCAGGCCTTATGGCTAGATTGCAAGACCGGTTGGCTTTGGATCCTGAACTTCAGGCAGGGTATTTGAAGGCCCATGAGAGTTATCTGGTTGAACGTGAGGCTCTGCTTGCTGTTCCTGAAATCGAGGGTATTAGCGCTGGAGGAATGCCTACCCGCGTGAAGTGTTTACATGCCCTAGCAGCACATGCCTTGGCTAAAGGACCTGGGGTTAACCCAATCGGGGATATTGCCCTGATTGAGGTGGGTTTTGACCCGCAGGCGTGTATTTGTAAGGTAAACGCCGAGTAATATCAATTAGGCGCGTTGTTGCGTCATTTTTATGGAAACACAACTCTTAGGACATCCAGTTATGCAAAAGATCTTGATTATTGGTGGCGGTTACGCCGGTTTTTATACTGCTTTCAAACTTGAAAAGTATTTAACCCAGGGTGAAGCTGAGGTTACCTTAGTTGATCCACTTCCATACATGACCTACCAGCCTTTCCTGCCTGAGGTTGTTGCGGGGGCTATCGAGGCTAGACATGTTGTTGTTTCACACAGAAGACATCTTAAAAAGACCAACATCATCAACGGCAAGATGACCAAGATTGATCACGCAAACAAGACTGCAACTATTGCTGTTGACGGTCTTGGTGAAATTGAAAAGACTTATGACCAGGTGATTGTTACCGCTGGTGCTGTTTCAAGAACTTTCCCTATTCCAGGTGTTGCTGATAACGCTATTGGTCTTAAGACTGTTGAAGAAGCTATAGAAATTCGTAACCGTATTCTTACTAACTTCGATAAGGCAGCTAACCTTCCAGAAGGTCCAGCTAGAGATAGATTGCTAACCTTCGTAGTTGTTGGTGGTGGTTTCGCTGGTATTGAAGTGTTTGCTGAAATGCGTAACCTAGCTTCACATCTTCTTCGTTACTACCCAACACTCACATTCAAAGATGTTCACTTCCACCTAATTGAAGCTATGGGTCGCATCATGCCTGAAGTTTCACAGAAGACCTCTGAATGGGTGCTAGCTGATCTAGACCGTCGCGGTGCTCAAGTTCACTTGAACACCCAGTTGGTTTCAGCTTCTGATGGAACGATTGAACTTTCTACCGGTGAGAAGTTTGAGAGCGATGTTATCGTTTGGACTGCTGGAGTTATGGCTTCACCGTTTGTGAAGAACACTGACCTTCCACTTGATGAGCGTGGCAGAATCATTGCTCTTCCAACCTTGCAGATCAACAAAGATGGTGTTGCTCTTGATGGTGCTTGGACTGCTGGAGATGTTTCAGCTGTTCCAGATTTATCTGGTGGCGGTGTTGGTGGTTTCTGTGTTCCTAACGCTCAGCACGCGGTTAGACAGGGCAAGCTTCTAGCTAAGAACATTGCAGCAACTGTTCGTGGCGAAGGTGTTGTTGAATACAAGCACAAGAACCTAGGTGCTGTTGCAGGTCTTGGACTATACAACGGTGTTTTCCAGTCAGGAAAGATTGTCCTAAAAGGATTCTTCGCTTGGGTTGCTCACCGTGGATACCACGGTCTAGCTATGCCGATGTGGGAAAGAAAGCTTCGCGTTGTTGGAGGTTGGGCAGCTAACTTCCTGCTAAAGCGAGACATTGTCTCTATCTCTGCAACCAAAGAGCCTAGAGAAGCTTTTGAGACTTGGGCTTCTAGACCTAAGGCTTAAAAGAGCCGCCCCCATAGCCCAATGGCAGAGGCAGACGACTTAAAATCGTTCCAGTGTGGGTTC
>CANGBK010000049.1 GCA_947452235.1 Micrococcales bacterium | reverse complement strand
TTCTCCCCTAAGTCGGCAAGTGTTATCAGTGCCATTTGGTTATCTTCCCAGAGCATCGTCACAGACCCATCGTTACTGTCCTCGGCTTCAGGAGCGCCACGATGCGGAGAAAGCACCTGCCACGTAAATCCACCTAAAGTGCCTGTTATCCCCTTTTCTGCCTTCACCATGGGAATACCTCTGCCCCGCAAGAGTAGTTGGGCAAAGTCCGCTCCTGGACGACTATCTGAATAAGAGGTCACTAAAGCGGTTTCAACTTCTCGTCCTGTGATAGCCCCAGTAACGCCTCCGATGTGATCCATGTCAAAGTGGGTCAACACCAGTAAGTCAATTCTTTGAACGCCTAAACGACTAAGGCAATTATCTATTGCCGGATCTTCCCTCCCAACATCAATCACGCCGACCTTTCCTTGGGATTGAATGACCAATGCATCCCCTTGCCCAACATCGCAGTTCACCAGAGTGTAGTCACCTGAATAGAAAGCTGAACTGGAGATAGCCGTTGCTGAGTTTTGCGCGAAGAAAACTCCCCCGACTAAAACCAAAATGCTAATGGATGCAAACTTCAATTTCCGACTTTTACTTACTAGGAGTGCAACGAAGGAAAGGGTAACCAGAGCCCCAAGTGCAAGACCTATCCCACCTACAAACCAGCTAACCGAAGCCATCGGAGCGGTCGCTAGATAATTGGCAACAGATATAACCCAGGCAGCGGGAAAGGAAGCTAACAAACATAACGAACCAGAAACGACTGGTATCACTGGGGCTAACAAACAAGCGACTAACCCTATGACAGTTATCGGTAACACCATAGGTTCAGCCAACAGGTTAGCCAAAACAGAATAAACAGGCAACTGTGGTTGCAACATCAAAAGAACTGGAAAGCACATCACCTGCGCTGCCAATGTAACTGCAACCATCACGGATAACCACTTAGGGAGTTTTCGTTCGAAACGCTCTGTTATGGGCGGTGTGAGAACAAGTAGCCCAACGGTCGCCAACACAGAAAGCGCAAACCCATAATCGAGGGACAGCCAAGGCTCGTAGATAACAAGTGCAATCACACTGAGCGAAATAGCATCTAAAGGATTGATCCTTCTGCCAAATAACTGAGCTAATAAGACAAAACCGACCATGACACTTGCTCGAAGCACGGATGGCTGTGGACCAACCAGTTCTAGGTAACCAACAATGGCAAGAAAACCTAGTCCAATTCGAAACTTGCGATGTATTGGAAGTAAACCTAACAGAAGAGATAAAGCCCCTAAAACAATTGCACAGTTCGCCCCGCTAACAGCTGTGAGGTGAGTTAGAGAAACGGTTTTGAAATTCGAGACAGTTGCAGCTGAGATTTTCGAGTCATCTCCAATAGCAAGACCTGCCACCAATCCAGCTGCATCGCTACTTACTCCCCTAAGATTCCTGAGAAAACTTGCTCGCAAAATAGAGAATGGGTCGGCGGAGTTTGATCCATAGATTGCGATGATGTGTTTCAGGTTGGCTTTGAAATCTATACCAATCCTGTGACTTCCAGAAATGGTTAGTACGGCTTTCAACTTGGAACCTGCGTGAACCTGTTTTGGAAAACCACTCGCGGTAAGTAATCCACTTTTGCCACCTAGGTATTTTGGTTCTTCAATAATTACCTGAACTTGCTCTCGTGCAGTGTTGTTGAACCCCCTAACAAGCAAGGGTTCAGATTGGATCTGAACATTGGCCGTGATTGTTCCATGCGAATCAATGACTTGCTTGACCTCAGGAGATACCAAAGCAGGAGCAAGAAACAATGTGTAAACAATAGCCAGCATCCAAGAACCAAAGCCAAACCAGCGCAACCTCATAGTGTTACCTTGTCTTTTATCTGAGCGAACAACTTGTCCCCAATCCCAGCAACATTTAGTAGGTCTTCTTTACTCTTGAACCCTCCATTAGCGCTGCGCCAATCAATCATTCGACCTGCTAGCGCTGGACCTACTCCCGGTAATTGCTCAAGCTCCGCTTCTGAAGCTTGATTTAGTGAAATCAAACTTGAGGAATTATTCGACGTAGATGTTCCAAAACTTTGTTGAGACTTGTTTAAAACAATGAGCTGTTCACCATCGGTGAGCGTTCTAGCTAGGTTCACACTGGCTTGGTTAGCTTTGCCGGTAAATCCGCCAGCTAGTAATACAACATCAAATACTCTCGCTCCAGAATCAAGCTGGTAAATGCCTGGTTTCCTAACCTCACCAGCAACGTCAACATAAATGCGAGCTGAGCTCACTGTAACGTTTTTCGTTCCGCTTGAGTTCTGAACAAAAACCTTCTGCGCGGGTATTAGTGATGATGTTGCAACATAGGTAACAAAACCAACTACGCCAATACTAACAACGAGGGTCTTTAGGGTTCTTGGGGTGAACTCGGAATAGATTTCTTTCAACCATTGCATCATTTAGACAAACTAAAAGAGCTTGAACAATAAAGTTCAAGCCCTCGTTAGTTCTGTGAAGAAAACTACTGCTTGGTAACTATGTTGATAAGTTTTGGAGCTCGAATAATAACCTTGGCAATTTCACGCCCATCGATAGCTCTTTGAACAGCACTTGAATTATCAGCCGCAGCTTGAAGGTCTGCCTCAGTAGCATCAACTGAAACTTCGAAGGTGTCTCGAAGTTTGCCATCAACCTGAGCAACAGCGGTGATAGTGTCTTGCACCAACAAAGAAGGATCCGCTTCAGGCAACCCAGCTAGAGCAACTCCAGGCTTGTGACCTAGTATTGACCACATTTCTTCTGCCATGAACGGTGCAAACAAGGAAAGACCGATAGCTGCAACCTCAGCTGCTTCACGAACCGCTGGGTCAGCTGGACCAACTGATCCATCAATTGCTTTACGAAGAGCGTTCACCAATTCCATAAGCTTGGCAACCCCAACATTGAATTTGAAACCTTCAATGTTTGCTGAGAAGTCTCTCAAGAATGAATGAGTTACTTTTCTAAGTTCAACATTTCCCTTAGAGAAATCAACACCAACTTCAGAATTAACATCGTTAGCGGCTCTCCAACAACGAGCTAAGAACTTCCCTGAACCTGAAGGTGAAACATCTGCCCAGTCAATGTCATCTTCTGGAGGACCAGCGAAGGCCATAGTCAAACGAACGGCATCCGCACCGTGCTCATCAAGCTGGTCGCCAAGTTTGACTAGATTGCCACGAGACTTGCTCATAGCTGAACCATTCATGAGAACCATTCCCTGATTCAACAATCTGGTGAAAGGTTCACTGAAATCGAGATGACCAAGGTCTTGCAAGACCTTGGTGAAAAAGCGCGCATAAAGAAGGTGCAAGATAGCGTGGGTAACGCCACCAACATACTGGTCAACCGGTAACCACTTCTTAGCTTCCTCTTTACTAAATGCCTCAGTCTCACTGTTTGGAGATAAATACCTTAGGAAATACCAAGATGAGTCCACAAAGGTATCCATGGTGTCTGTATCGCGTTTAGCTGGTTTGCCACAACTAGGACAAGGAACGTTAACCCAGTCTTCTGCTCCACCTAAAGGTGAAGTTCCCTTAGGTGCAAGATCCAAACCTTCTGCTGAAGGCAATTCAATAGGTAGTTGGTCTTGAGGAACCGGAACCTCACCACAATCATCACAGTGAATGATAGGAATCGGAGTTCCCCAGTATCTCTGACGAGAGATTAACCAGTCACGCAATCTGAAGTTCTTAGCAGCTTTACCGCGACCTTCTTTTTCTAAGATGCCAGTGATCTTTGAAATAGCTTCAGCCTTGGATAAACCATTTAGTTCGCCAGAGTTGATTAGAACACCTTCACCGGTTAGAGCTACTCCAGTTTCTAGAGGATCTGCCTCACCAGTTTCAAGAACTACCTTTACCCCTAAACCAAAAGTCCTAGCAAAATCTAAATCTCTTTGATCATGGGCTGGAACAGCCATGATGGCACCGGTTCCATAATCAGCAAGTACATAATCTGAAATCCAAACAGGTATGCGCTCGCCATTAGCCGGGTTGATAGCAAATCTTCCTGAATCAAGACCAGTCTTATCTCTATCGGTAGCCAATCTTTCAATGTCGTTAGATTTCTTAACTTCATCAAGGTAAGCCTGGAACTGCATACGAATCTCCGCAGTTGAACCTGAAACTAATTCAGCTGCAAGATCACTGTCTGCAGCTACCACCATAAATGTTGCACCAAATAAAGTGTCTGGACGAGTTGTATAAACAGTTACCGGCTCAGTTCTACCTTCAATAGCAAAATCAACTTCTGCTCCATAAGATCTACCAATCCAGTTTCTCTGCATTGATAGAACCTTAGAAGGCCAATTTCCTTCAAGTAATTCAAGATCATCAAGCAATCTATCTGCATACTCGGTTACCTTAAAGAACCACTGAGTTAGAGCTTTCTTGGTAACAACAGAATCACATCGCTCACATGCACCACCAACAACCTGTTCGTTGGCTAGAACTGTTTGACATGAAGGACACCAATTCACCATTGAGTTCTTACGATATGCCAAACCCTTTTTATAGAACTCTAGGAACAACCACTGGTTCCAGCGATAGTAAATAGGATCACAGGTTCTAATGATTCTGTCCCAGTCAAAAGAACAGGCATACCTTCTCATTGAAGCTTTATGCAGTTCAATGTTGTCGTAAGTCCAAGCTCGAGGGTCAAGGTTACGTTTAATAGCAGCATTCTCAGCTGGAAGACCAAAAGCATCCCAACCAATTGGGTGCAT
>CANGBK010000048.1 GCA_947452235.1 Micrococcales bacterium | reverse complement strand
TTTTACGTACACCAAGATAGTGTCGTGCTTAGCTGGCCAGCGAGATTTGGCTTTGCCTCCGTAGTCATAAGCCCAAATGATTTCGTTCAAGAAACACTCTCTGCCGAATAAAGCATCTAGCAGGACTTTTGCGTAGTGTGCTTCACGGTAGTCCAGGTGAACATATAAGGTTCCGGTTTCCTTGAGGATGCGCCAAGCTTCTTCAAGTCTTGGTTCTAGAAAACCCCAGTAGTCAGAGAACTCATCGTCATAACTAAGGATGGTTTCCTTGACGATCTCGTAACGCTGACCCTTGAAGCCCATGCGGTTGCCGGTCTCAGTTCTGGTGGTGCTAGAAGTTCCTCTGGTCTGGGTTCTACCGGTATTAAAAGGTGGATCAACATATATCAATTGAACGCTTTGCTCAGGAATAGACTTCAAGACAGATAGGTTATCGCCCTGAATCACCCGGTAGCTCAATTTGTTGTTCACAGAAAGAGATTAACATCATGGAACCTCATGTTTTACACAATTCAGATCTAAACCGCTATGAAATCTGGGTAGGTGATGAAAAAGTGGGTCACGCTGACTACCAAGACATTGATGGTGAATTGCATTTCATTCACACTGAGGTAGATCCAGCGCATCAGGGAAAAAACTATGCTGCGATTCTAATTCGTGAAGCTTTTAAGGACATTGAAGAGAATAACCGAGGCAAAGTCTGGCCAGTTTGCTCATACGTTGTTACATACATGAAGCGTCACCCTGAAACTCAGAGTCTTCTGGCTAGAGAGCTCAACTAAGCGACGTTAGCTTTAATAAAAGCTAGAAGGTCTTTGATGACCTCATCTTTATTAATCTCGTTATACATCTCGTGACGGCCCTCGTGATAAATGATTGCTGTCACGTTATCTAAACCACACTTATTTCTATAAGTGTTAGCTAGCATCTCATTGCCTTTAGTCCCACCAATCGGGTCATCTGAACCAGCTTGGATAAGAAGTGGAAGATCTTCCCTGATTCCTCGCTTAGGGGTGAAGAAAAGTTGTAAGCCGTTAGGAATACCAAAGACCTTTGCAGCTGCCGCATAGAAGGTGTATTCATCTCTGACAAATTCCTTACCAACCTCAGGGTCTCGAGAAAGCCACTCGTATCCTGTTGCGCCTGGTTCCTTATTCCACTTCTTATTGAATGCACCGGCACCTAGAACACCTGGAACTAGAAGTGATGAACCCGAAAGAATAACTGCATCGTATTCATTTGAATACTGGTTAACAAGTTTCTGAGCAATAAAAGAACCGTAGCTGTGACCAAAGAGAACAACTTTAGTTCCAGGGTTTTCAAGCTTAATCAAATTAGTGAACTCATGAACCTGTTCAAAAGCGGCCTTGATTCCACCAGGACCTAGATTACCCATGGTCTTAGTCGAGCCTGAAGCAACCTGCTTCTTACCGGTAACGCCGTGACCTCTATGGTCATCGGCATAAACGCTGTATCCGGCTTTGTTGAGAGCCGCAGCTAGGTGGTCATATCTTCTAGCGTGATCGCCAAGACCATGAGAGATCTGAACGATGGCTTTAGGTTTTTCAACCGGCCAAACATAGAAAGTGATCTCAACTCCGTGAGCATCTGAATAGGTTCTTGTGAACGGTAGGTCAGTCATGGCTTTACCTTACTTTAGTTAAAGATGTTTACTACTTCAGTTTGCAGTGCACCAAAGCGATGTTGCGTAATTGATACAGACTGTTCTCTAAGTAATTGAAGGAGCGTATATCTACCAGACTTTGTTGGCTCATCGTTGAAGATAAAGAGGTCTGGGTTAGCCTGCAGGGTTCCTAGGTGAAGCTCTCTGTGACCAACAACAATAACCTTTGTTCCGGGAGTGATCGTTGGGTTGAAAGCTTCGCTCTCTTCAACGGTTACCTTAAATCCTGCAGTTAGTGTCTTCAGCTTCTTTTCATCAAATACAGCAGTAGACATGAACTGTGGCGCAACAGAAATCTGTAGTTTGGTTCCAGCCAATAGTGCTGCAGCAACAATACGAGCTAAACCAACAACGGTTCCGGTTTGGGTAACCCTAACAACCACATTCTCTGCTGGAAGATAGCGGTGATAGTTAGCTTCAGCTTCCATCTGACCACCATCAAGTTTCTTTCCATACTTTTCAGGAGCATAGAAATTCTTGTGCCAATAGCTGTCACTTGCAACCGCTTGATCTAACCAACCTTTGCGAATAACTTTCACAAGAGGATTCACATCAGCAATATATTTAGTGACCCTAGGAGTTAGTTCTTCTTGGATTGAAATGTCCTTAGCATCAACGAAAGACCCAAATTGCATTAGGTAGTTTCTGCCACCGGCTTTTAGACCCCAACCAACACTTGAACGTTTGAAACCACCGAACGGTTGTCTCTCAACAATCGCGCCAGTGATTCCTCTATTCACATAAAGGTTTCCTGCATTGATTTTTGCCAACCATGTTTTAAGTTCTTCAATGTTTAGAGAGTGAATACCAGCTGTTAGACCAAACTGTGTTCCATTCTGAATCTCTAACGCACTCTTAAGATCCTTTGCTTGCATCAAACCTAAAACTGGACCAAAGGCTTCATTAAGGTGGAAGAAACTTCCAGGCTTAACACCAATCTTGATACCTGGTCGCCAGAGTCTTCCCGTTTCATCCAGCTGCTTAGGTTCTAATAACCAAGATTCACCTGGTTCCAAAGTAGTTAGCGCTCGTTCAAGTTTTGGACTGGGCTTTTCAATTAGTGAACCAACAGTGGCATCCGCTTTTGAACCGTAGCCAACCTTCATTGATTCAACACAGTCAACCAGTTGCTTGAGGAACTGCTCATTCTTATAAACAGAGCCAATCAGGATACCCAAGCTTGCTGCAGAACATTTTTGACCGGCGTGACCAAAAGCACTCTTAGCCAAATCATTCGCTGCTAAATCTAGATCAGCAAACGGTGAAACAACAATCGCATTCTTGCCACTGGTTTCAGCAAATAGCTGAATGCGCGAACGATAGTTCTTAAATAACTCTGCTGTTTCAAACGCACCTGTCAGGATCACCGAATCAACATTCTGATGACCAACTAGTTGAAGACCCAGTTCGTTATCTGGAACTAGAGCTAACTGAAGAACATCCTTCGGGATACCTGCACGCCAAAGGGTTTCGACCATAGCAATCACACAGTTCACTACCTGCGGTGCTGGCTTGATGATTACTGCCGCACCAGCTGATAGCGCTGCAAGAACACCGCCGGCAGCGATAGCAACTGGGAAGTTCCAAGGAGGAGTTACCACCACTACTTTGTGTGGCTGGAAGGTGGCCCCGTCTTTAGTTTGAATTTCTTGTAATTCGGTTATCGAATGAGCATAGAAGTTTGCAAAGTCAATTGCTTCGCTTAGTTCTGCATCTGCTTCGCCAAACGTCTTACCTGCCTCAGCAATCATCAACTGCATGAGTTCGCCTCTAGCCTTAGTTAACTCAACACCAGCTTTCAGAACTAGTTCTTTTCTTCGATCAGGGTCTTTAGCCCAGTCCCCACTAGCTGACTTAGCTCTAGCTACCATCTCTTCAACTTCAAGCGCCTCGATGTTTGCTTGAACTAGTAGTGATTCATGCGATGGAAGATTGTTCTCTAAAGTTTTAGCTTTAGATAAAACACCTCTTATCCAGTCTCTGTTATTAGGTAGTGCTGGATCTGTGTCGGCTGCGTTTACAAAAACATTTTGTGGTTGAGGGTTTTCACTCAAGCGGTTCTGTGTTCTGTTTGGTGAAGACACAATCTCTTCCATGCGTCTTAGAGAGTTTTCAAATCTTGTTCGCTCTCTATTGAAAACCTCTCTGGAGTTTGTGATATCAAAAACACCTGACATGAAATTCTCTGGGCTACCGTTTTCTTCTAGCCTTCTAGTCAGGTACGCAACAGCAACCTGGAACTCACTTGGTCTAACTACAGGTGTGTATAGAAGTAATCCACCAACACTGTTCTTAACCTGTTTGCTCAGGTGCTGAGCCATGCCTTGTAGCATTTCGTATTCAACTCGGTTTTCAACTCCACGCTTGACTGAAAGCCTGTGTGCGAAAGCAAGATCAAACAGGTTGTGTCCTGCGATACCAACACGAAGTGAATTGATTCGCTCTTGGTTTAATGCGTAATCAATTAGTCGTTTGTAGTTCGCATCACTATCAGCTTTAGTTGAATAGGTTGCTAGTTCCCAACCATGCCAATCTGCATCAACATGTTCCATGGCAAGGTTTGCACCTTTAACGATGCGAACTTTAATTCCCGCGCCACCGTTTGCAGTTCTTTCAGATGCGAAAGCTGTTAGTTCTTTTAGTGCTTCAAATGAATCTGGAAGGTAGGCCTGTAAAACTATTCCTGCTTCAAGTCTTTGTAATTCTGGTTTAGAAAGAAGTTTTTTGAAAACCAAGATAGTCAAACCCAGGTCGCGATACTCTTCCATGTCTAAGTTGATGAACTTAGGTGTTGACTGACTCGCTGCGTATTGATAAACCGGAGTTAGTTTGTCCACTAATCTCTGAACTGTTGTTTCAAATCCCCACATAGATAACTGGGATGCAACAGCAGAGAGTTTGATTGATACGTAATCAACATCATTTCTCTTTAGCAGATTAAATGTTTCTTCATATCTGTAATTCGCTTCACCTTCACCAAGAACGGCTTCGCCTAGAAGGTTAAGGTTCAAGCTGATGCCATCAGATTTGCTCTTAGAGATGTGTTTGGTTAGTTTTCCTGGTCTAGCGTCAGCAATTAGGTGACCAACCAGCTGTCTCAATCTTGCTTTAGCGGTTGGAATCACAATAAAGCTGAAAGGTTTAGCTAATAA
>CANGBK010000047.1 GCA_947452235.1 Micrococcales bacterium | reverse complement strand
GGCCTTAACCCTAGGCTCTGGACAATTGTTTGTGGTGATGGTGCCACTGTTGGTAATGCGCTAACTGATTGTGTTGATTATGTTGCCTTTACCGGTAGTGCTAATACTGGAAGACAAGTTGGCGCGCGAGCTGCGCAACGTTTGATTCCGTTTAGCTTGGAACTTGGTGGTAAGAACCCACTGATCGTTTTACCTTCAGCAGATTTGTCTCAGGCTGCAGAGATTTTGATTGGTGGAGCCTTTGGTTCAGCTGGGCAGCTTTGCGTTTCAATTGAGCGTGCATATGTTCCAAATAACTTGAAGGAACGATTTGAAGCCATCTTGAAAGATAAGGTTTCAGCACTAAAGCTTGGAACCAGCAATGATTTCAGTATCGATATTGGATCTCTAACTGGACCAAACCAACTAACTCGTGTTTCAGGTTTTGTTCAAGATGCGATCACTAAAGGTGCAAAAGTTATTACCGGAGGTCACGCTCTTCCGGAACTAGGTCCATATTTCTATGCTCCAACAGTTGTTACTAACATCAAAGAGGACATGAATCTAAACAAGAACGAAGTTTTTGGTCCGCTCGTTGCTGTTTATGGTTATGACTCAATTGATGAAGCCATTGCATTAGCTAATGACACAACCGAAGGTTTGAATGCTTCGATCGTCGGTAATCCTAAAGAGGCTAAAGTTGTTGCTAAATCAATAATGGCTGGAACCGTTAACATCAATGAAGGTTTCCGCGCTACTTTCGCCAGCCTCGATACACCTATGGGTGGAATGAAAAACTCAGGTCACGGAAGACGTAACGGAGTTGATGGTTTACTCAAATACACCGAAGCTCAGGCGATTGGTATTCACCGAGGATTACTTGAATTCCCAAGCCATGGTTACCAATACAACAAGATGGCACCGCTACTAAACCTTTTAGCTCGAATAATGAGAAGACTCTAGGTCGATTCAATATCGTGAGGCGGAATCTCATTAGCCTCAAGCTTTGGTTGGGTTTTAACGCTGACCTGGTTAAGTTCAGAATGTTTGACGGTTTCATCTTCAAGTAAAGCTTCACGAATGATTCTTCGAGGGTCATATTGTCTTGGATCTAGTTTCTTCCAGTCCAAATCCTCAAAGCCTTCACCTAGCTCATTTTTCATTTGCTCTTGAGCATCGTTAGCCATGCTTCTAAGTTTCTTGATGAACTGAGCCAAATTACGTGCGTATTGAGGCAAGCGCTCAGGACCCAAGATAAACACTGCTAGTACCAGCAGGATTAGGAACTTTTCACTTGATAGGCCAAACACATTTAAAGGTTACCTGCTTAGCCTCCCCTGTAAGGGCCAATCCCCCAGATATGCTCTTATTTGAAATGGTTGACAAAATATCGAGCTGGAAATACGCCGAAGATTACGTAGCTGAACCCGAGCACATCGCTCGAGCCCGCCAAAGAGCCGAAGAGATGGGTGTTGAATCTATCACGCCATCGGTTGGCGCTCACCTGGCGCTACTGGTTAATGCCACCAATGCCAAAGCGGTGGTGGAGGTCGGAACCGGGATCGGTATTTCAGGTTTATGGATGCTCTCGGGTAATGACCAGGTAGTTTTAGCAACCATCGAAACCGAAGGTGAATACCTTAACCAAGCTAAAGCCGCTTTCACTAACGCCGGGATTCCAAGTTCTAGATTGAGAATCATAAATGGCAAATCTGTTGAAGTTTTAGCCAACCTAGCTGATGCCGCATATGATCTTGTCCTATTAGATGCAGATCGTGAAACCTTAGACCAACAAGTCTTGGAAGCTTCAAGACTCTTACGACCAGGTGGCGTTCTAGCCATCGCTCACGCTCTATGGCGTGACCGAGTTCCTGATTTAGTTCTTCGAGATGACAACACTCAGATTTACAGAGATGTGTTGAAAACGATCTCAAACATTGACCAGTTCATTAGCGTCCTATCCCCAGCGGGAGATGGACTACTGCTAGCCAGTAAACGAGCTTAAAAACTAAAACCACCTGAACACTCAGGTGGTTTAGGTTTAAGACTTATTTAGCGCTTCTTGATTCCGGCAAGAACCTTCTTTAGCTGCTCAACTTCTTCATCGTTGACAGAAATGGCAAGACGGCCACCGCCTTCAGCTGGAATCTTCAATACGATAAGTCCGCGAGCTTCGCGCTCGGCTTCCATTGGACCGTCCCCGGTACGTGGCTTCATAGCTGCCATTAGAACTCCTTGATGCTTAGGCTTTGCCCTGAACTTCTATTAAACCACGATTTAGAGACGTTTTTTGCCCTGTTAGAAACTTATGCAGTCAACCACAGGCTAAGCGCCTGCTCACAGGCATAGATCTGGGCTATTTCGACCGCTTCATCGTCAGCGTGAGCCTTATTTGGATCCCCAGGGCCAAAATTCACTGCTGGTATACCCAAAGCGCTAAAGCGTGCAACATCGGTCCAGCCATACTTAGGAAACGGTGTGGTTCCAGTCGCTTTAACGAAAGCGGCAGCTTCAGGAAGGTCAAGACCTGGTCTTGCCCCATCAGCAAAATCAGCTATTTCAAGCTCATCACCTGAGAACAACTCTCGTAAGTGAGCTTCAGCTTGAGCAGAATTCTTGCTTGGAGCAAACCTGTAGTTCACGGTGATTGTTGCTTGATCTGGAATAACGTTGGCTGCAATACCCGCATCCATAAGAACCGCATTCAAACTTTCCTTATAAACCAAACCATCAACCTCAATTTCTTCTGGAACATATGAAGCCAGAATGCTTAAAGGTTTAGCTGCTTTGTGAAGAGCATTCTCACCCATCCACGGCCTAGCAGAGTGGGCTTTAACACCGGAGAGCCTAATAATTGCTCTAAGGGTTCCATTGCAGCCACCCTCAACTCTGGCATTTGACGGTTCACACAAGACAGCAAAATCTGCCTTGAGTAATTCCGGTGAATTTCTGGATATTCGACCCAAACCATTTAGAGCCGAATCAACTTCCTCGTGGTCATAGAAAACCCAGGTGACATCAACGTTAGGTTCAGTTAGCGTTGCTGCTAACTTGAGCTGAACGGCTACGCCAGCTTTCATGTCTACTGTTCCACGACCCCAAAGAACATGAGATCTCTCTAGGTCAATGATTTTGGTTGGTAGATTATCCGCAACTGGAACTGTGTCAATGTGGCCAGCTATCACAACGCGTTTAGCTCGACCTAGGTTAGTCCTAGCGATGATGGCATCTCCATCCCGGATAACCTCAAGATGGCCATATTCCTTCAAGGAAGTTTCGATTGCGTCAGCTAATTCTTTTTCATTGCCTGAGACAGAGTTAATGTCACATAAGGCTCTAGTTAGGTCTAACACATCTGCATTTAATTCAAGTTTTGCGCTCACCTAACCACCCTACTTGTAACCTTGTATAGATGAATACTTCAACTCAGACTAATCAAGCCTGGGGCATGGGCTTAGCCACAATCGCCTCAGATGGCACCATCCTAGACACCTGGTATCCAAAGCCTCAGTTAGGGTCTGCTCCAACCGGTGATGCCGTATATCTTATGGACCGAGAATTTGATTCCCTGATTGGTAATGACCCAAGAAGAAACGTTGAAGTCAAAGCGGTTAGAACCGAGATCCAATTAGATGAGCCGGTCGCCTCAACCCCTGATGCTTACCTTCGACTTCACTTACTTTCAACTCTTCAGGTAAAGCCAAACAGCATTAACCTTGACAACCTGATGGCCCACCTGCCTATCGTTGTATTTAGTTCGATTGGTGCTCTTTCAGTTTCAGACTATGAACTCCTGCTACCAACTCTTATCCGAACCGGCGTTACTGTTCACTCAATAGATAAGTTCCCGAGGCTTGTTGACTATGTTGTTCCAAAAGGAGTCAGAATTGCTGACACTAACCGGGTAAGACTGGGTGCCCACCTTGCACCAGGCACAACTGTCATGCACGAAGGTTTTGTGAACTTCAATGCTGGAACTTTAGGAACAGCTATGGTTGAAGGCCGAATTGCTCAAGGAGTAGTTGTTGGCAATGGATCAGATATTGGCGGTGGAGCATCAATCATGGGAACCCTATCCGGTGGTGGAAGACAAAGAGTTAGCATCGGTGAACGAGCACTCCTAGGCGCTAACGCAGGTATTGGTATTTCTATTGGCGATGACTCTGTTGTTGAAGCAGGGCTTTATGTAACAGCAGGGACTAAAGTAACCATCATCGATGGTGAAGCAGAGAGATCTGTAAAGGCTGTTGAACTCAGTGGACTACCTAATCTTTTGTTCAGAAGAAATTCCATAAACGGAAGAGTCGAAGTATTACCTAGATCAGGTGCCGGTGTTGTTCTAAACGCCAGCCTTCACGCCTAAAGATTTAACAAGTTCTTCAGGGTTATTGGTTCCCAGCACTAATCGTGTGTAAGTAAAATTCTTCAACTCAATTACTACAGCTCGTTCTCCACGTTTCCAGTCACAGAAAATCCACTGCTTTGACTTCCAGAAACGACCTAGAGCAATCAAACCAGGTATACCTGTTCCGCCCATGCGCAAGCCCACCAAGTCGTAAGTAATCTTGTCAACAATAGTGGCGTTAACTAGGCAATCTAACGGAACGACGAAGCTTCGAGATAAAGATCCAAGACTTTTTAGAAAACTCAATTGAACTGTAAGTTCACCCTTTGACACAAGTACGTCAGCCACGAATTGAATCCCATCCTCGAATAATTATTGACTCTGAATCAAGCATTACGAGATGCTCTGTTTGCTCAACAACAGTGCCTATTGCTTTGAATCCTTTAGGAAGTTCAGCTGATTCTGGAAAGGTTGCCAACAGCGAATGATCTTCCCCGCCAAATAAGACCCAGTCCATGCCGCTGACCCCTAGCCTCAAAGCTGCTTGTTCTAAGACTGCTTCAAATCCTTGAAGTGCTGAACGAATCATGTTTATAGAAACTCCAGACGCTTTAGCTATCCGACTCGCATC
>CANGBK010000046.1 GCA_947452235.1 Micrococcales bacterium | reverse complement strand
TCAAAGCCTGGTAGCTCTTGCCCAGTTGCATATCTAAATAGTGCAACGCGAACATAAGCCATAAGTGTTGAGTTGATGAGAAGCAATGCGGCAAACACTAGTGCAGCAACAACTAATAGCAATATACCCGCACCTAACTGAGCGTTGTTCTCACTATTAGAAGCCAAACCTGAACCCTGAAGCGTAAGAGCGAAACCTCCTGCTATACCGAATGCAGTTATCATGAACGCTACGGTAACTAGAGCTCCAACAACAACGTTAACTCGAAGCGCTGCTCCCCACTTTTCTTTTACTAGTGCTGTGCTCTTCTTGATTGATTCGATAGAAGTTTCACCCTTGAAAATAATGAAAGCGATGGCGAAGTAGCTTGCTACGGCCCAAGCAAGACCCGCTAGAAAGCTAACAAGTGATGCTACTGCTTTAAGAATTAGGTTGTCGTTAGCAGAACGCTGTAGTGCACGAAGGATAAGACCAACTGTTCCCTCTAGTAAAGCGAACCCAGCTAGTGGTTTCAGATGCTTCATTGTTACTGCATAGCTTGAAGCAATCGAAGGATTCTTCCCTTCAAATACTTCATTGGCCATAGACATAACTGTTGCTTGAGTCCCCACGTTGATGAAAGCGAAAGTAATTACGGTGACAATACCTAATGCAATGTTCACAATAGTTGTCCCATTAGGGTTTGTGTCTTGAAATGGAATTGCGATGATCCACAGAACCGCAACAACAACGAGTACCGCTAGATGCGCCAGGAATGAAATGAGTGGGACAAGGAAAACTGTCTTGTCTTTGTTTAGTGCCTTACCGGCCTCAATAGCTATTGAACGTCCGACTTTACGTCGGCTTGGAATTGCTGGTGTATTAGTCATAGTCAATAATCTATTACCAATAACTCGAATTCGGGAACAGCATTTCCACAGTCTTTTAGGCCTAGCCTCCTGAAAAGACTGCATTCGTAAATAACAACATCTTTGTTATCTTCACCCAAAAAAGCATCTGGTTTAGGGCACAACCCTATACTTTTACCAAGTTATTTATACGCGAGGGGGATCTCTTGAACACAGTACCAAAAGTTGGCCTATGGACCATTGCCTTAGTTGTTGTTTTGGTTACCAATAAGCCAAGAGTGAAGGAGTAATCATGAAATACAGCTGTAATAAGTGCGGAGCCGAACTAGTTCAAAACGACTATTTCTGCCCTGGTTGTGGTCAGAACACAGGTCTTAAAACTAAAAGATTAATTGGTCTTGGCTCAGGTCTAACTGGTTGCGGTTGCCTGCCATTTTTGTTTATTCTGATTGGTCTACCATTGCTAGCAACATCAGGCTTGAGCTTAAGTGAAGGCGATCCAAATAGCGGAGCCGCCGCACTTTGGCTTCTAATCCCAGCTATGGTGCTCGCTGTTCCAGTTGGTCTTACCGGTTTAGTCTTTCTAATCATTGGCTTAGTAAATAGGAAATACAAGAAGGCATCATGATTACCTGTCGTAAATGCTCACAGCAACTTTCTCTTACCGATGATCCTTGTCCTAATTGCGCTTCTATTACTGGTGTTGAAGCTAAAAAGACTTTTAAGCTTAGCTTTAGACTAGGCGTTGGTTCTATTGTTCTTTTCTTCGCTTCGTTAGCTATCCTCGACTTCATCGATTGGGTATCAAAAGACAATAGAGATGTCGGATACTTCTTTTTCAACCTCATCAGTTGGGTTCCAGCAGCTTGCATGTTTGCAGCTTTGTATTCAGTCATCCTATTCTTCGTAGGACTCAAGACAAAGAAATATAAAAACGTCTATCGAAAGTCGAATAAATGATTTGTCGCGCTTGCAGCACAGAAATTCAACGAGCAGATGTTTTCTGCCCTAATTGTGGTTCTAAAACAGGGGTTCAAGCAAAGTCTGCTTTCAAATGGAGTTTAGGTTGCAGTGGTATTGGTTGCAGCGTTGCAATTCTTGCAGCTCTAGCTATCTACCTCATTTCTTCTTCCTCCCACTACACCGGCGCTAGCTTTGAAAGCCCAAATACTGGAACTATTCTTTTGCTAGGTTTTCTAACTGTTTTTGCCATGGGATCGGCCTTCATCGGCTTGATTTTAGCTCTGGTTGGTTTTACCAAGAAGAACTATAAGTTGACCAAAAAGAAGTAATCGAATCAGAGACTCCCACTAGGTTAGGGACATAAACTTCAACTAGACAGTTGAATGGATACCAAATGAACCTAATTCTTCGATCAAGTATTGTTACCGGTGCAATAGGGCTTATCCTGGGCATTTATGGGGTTATGTCTATAAATGACTCTTTGGAAAGTTTTCAGTTATCAGGAGAACAGCATCCTGAACTTCATGAAGAGAACGTTTCAACTGCGATGAACATCATCGCCATAGGAAGTGTCTTTATTTCTCTTGCATTACTTCTTCTAGTCATTGGGCTTATCCAAAAGAAAAAGAAGGGCTAGCCCTGTGCGCACCTTGATGATTGAAACTTCTCCAGGAGTTCTAACCGAAACGTTCTTTCACGAAGGTGGAGACAAACTACTAGTTTGGCACCATGGAACCCCTGCTCCTAGACCAATGTCTCCTGAGATGGCTGATCTTTTTGCTTCGTATGGTTTCACAGTTGCCATTCCAGTTAGACAGGGATACATCAACTCAACAGCAGTTGGCCGAAGAAACGTGGCTGAAGACGCCAAAGTGACTGAACATATAGTTGACTACCTAGGTTTTACTGAATTTAGAACTATCGGTTATTCAGGTGGTGGCTCAAGAGCCTTGGCAGATCTAGCTCTAAATGATAAGTGCATCAAAGGAATGACCTTTGCTCCGCTGGTTCCAACCACAATAGATGTCTTCAATCCTTTTACTAAGGCCACTGAAGAGGACCTTAACTTTATTCAAAAAGTTCGTGACTGGGATCAAAATCTAGAGGAAATGTTCCAGAGCGAAGCGAAAAAGATGCTTGCTGACGATCCGTTAGCTGGTTTTAAAGATGCTGACGAGGACACCAAAGCTTGGCTAAAAACACCTGATGCTCTCTTTAGATTCCAACAAACAACACTGGGAATAGAAACGGGTGTTATGGGTTGGATGCTTGATGAATATAGCTTGCTAACTGATTACGGTTTTGATGTTTCTTCAATCAGGAAACCACTAAAGATCATCACTGGTGATAAAGACACCCTCGTTGACATGTCTTGCAGTGTTTGGTTACAAACCCAAGTCCCAGAATCTGAACTACACATTCTTGAAGGTATGGGTCACTCGAGGGTATTTGCAATAGATGTTCTCGATGAAATGCTTGCTGATTTCTAGAAGTAAACGCGCTTCATACTGATACGAATAATTCGATCATCAGCTGAAGAGCCACCACCGGAAGACCAACCACCTCGACCATCACGGTTAGATGTGATTAGCCATAAACAACCATCAGGAGCGATAGTTGCCTTTCTGATGCGACCAAACTTGCCTTTGAAATAGGCAACCGGTGTTCCTAGCTTCTTATCGCCAACAACTGGAATAACCCAGAGCTTACCTCCTCTTAAACAAGCAGAGATAAGTGTCTTATGGAAATAGGTGATACCCGAGCATGCTGCTTCAGCTGGATGCCATGCGAAGACCGGATTTGTGTATCTTGGGTCTTTCATTAGTTCTTTGACTGAAGGCATCGAAGGGATGGTTGGTTTAGGAGCTGGGTTATTAGCAGTTCCTTGATTATTTGAACCAGGGTTACCAGGAGGTAACCACGTTTCAACAAACTTGTATTTACCTTCAGCTATTGGCCAGCCATAGTTCTTGTTTTTCTGCATGAGGTTAAGTTCATCCCAAGTGTCTTGACCAAACTCTGTCGTCCACATATTCCCGAACTGGTCCCAAGCCATGCCTTGGGTATCCCTGAGACCTTTAGCCCAGGCATAATTACCTCTTGGGTTATCGCTAGGGATAGATCCATCAAGGTTCATTCGAAGAATTGAACCAGCTTTTCTATTCCAGTTCTGTGAAGTGTATGCCTTCATACCGGAATCCCCTGTTGAGATCCAAAGCTTTCCATCCGGACCAATAGCTAAACGACCGCCGTTGTGTGTCGTTGAACTGCCACTTCTTTCAATGCCGGTGAGAATATCTCTCCGGTTAGATAGTGACCACTGTGTGCCAGTTTTATCTAAATCAAATTTGATTACTCGGTTATCTTTTGAGGTAGTCAAATAAATGAAAAGTGAAAGCCCACCGTTTTCACGATCAGCCGCATAGGCCATGCCTAAAGTTCCACCTTCACAGAATTTCACGCATGGCGGCGTTGTTCTGGTGAAAGCCACCTTGGTTACCTTTAAATCAGCACTTATCTGAAGGATTGTTCCTGAATCACGTTCATCAACTAAAGCTTGACCGTCCGGGAGGAAAAGTAGTTCCCAAGGAGCATTTAGTTTTGTAACAATGTCAACATAGTTACCTGTTGGAACTAAATAGTAATCATTATTAGTTTCTTCGCGTTTTAGAGCGTTAGCACTCCCCGCAAGAAAGATTGAACCTACAACTGAAAGAACAGCGATAACTTTCAGAAGACCTTTGAGGCTTAGCTTCTGAATCAATTGGTGTCTCTCTTTTAGCGTTTAGGGAACCAAGGAATCATCATGCTGACTTTGCGCTGATAGTCCTTGTATTCAGGGTACTTGCCCGCTGAGATTTGCTCGGTGAACCGAGCCGAACCGATAAACAAAGCGGTAAGAACTATTGCTCCGATGATGTATTCGTAGTGCCCATTGATGGTAGCAATGCCCCAACCAGCTAAGACCCACCACTGTGCCTGTTCAGCGAAGAAGTTAGGGTGACGTGAAATAGCGAAAAGACCAGAATCTAGGAAGCCTTTAGAGGTTGCTCCCTCTTTCTTTCTTTGGTGGAAATTCCACTGCTGTTGATCGGCGGTGGTTTCAAAAATAAGTAAAGCTAGGAACAAACCACCGAAGATGTAGTCTGTGGTGTTTAG
>CANGBK010000045.1 GCA_947452235.1 Micrococcales bacterium | reverse complement strand
GCTAACTCAATGATGGTTTCAGGACGCAATCCACCATCTAAATGGTCGTGCAGGGATACTTTAGGCAGTTTACGAATGTTCATCATTACTTTTCTTTATTAGTTCTTGATTGAATCAAGGATTAGGTTTGGTTGGCTCGAAGCACTTGCTTCAATCTTAATTCCACCAACCAGAGCATCTTTAGCGCGCTCAAATCTTTCTGGTTCATCGGTAAATAGAGTCATTAGAGGCTGACCTTTCTCAACCTTAGCTCCACGCTGCGCATGAAGAATAACTCCAGCACCAAACTGAACTGGATCTTCTTTACGAGCTCGACCTGCACCCAATCTCCAAGATGCAGTTCCAACACACAAAGCGTCAAGTGTGTTTAGATATCCAGATTCTTCTGCATAAACAACTTCAGATTCTTTAGCTTTAGGCAAAACGCCATCAGGGTCTCCTGACTGGGCACTAACCATCTCACGCCACTTATCCATGGCACGACCATCATTTAGTGCTGCCTGAACATCCACATCGCTCATACCAGACAAGCGGAGCATCTCTTGAGCTAGAGCAATAGTTATCTCAACAACATCCTTAGGTCCACCGCCAGCCAAAACTTCAACCGCTTCTTCAACTTCTAAAGCGTTACCAATCTTGAGCCCCAAAGGTGTTGACATGTCCGTCAACAAAGCAGAGGTCTTCACTCCAGCATCCTGACCTAATTGGGTCAATACCTGAGCAAGTTCCTGAGCTCGCTCAAGAGTCTTCATAAAAGCACCAGAACCAACCTTCACATCCAAAACCAGTGAAGACGTTCCTTCGGCTATCTTCTTACTCATAATCGAGCTTGCAATAAGTGGAATGGCTTCAACAGTTCCAGTCACATCTCTAAGGGCATAAAGTTTTTTATCTGCAGGAGCTAAACCACTACCCGCAGCGCAAACTACTGCCCCAACTTTAGCCAACTGGTCATGCATCTGCTGATTAGATAAAGCAGCCTGCCAACCTGGGATGGCTTCCATCTTGTCCAGGGTTCCACCAGTGTGACCCAAACCTCTACCTGAAAGCTGAGGAACAGCAACACCAAATACTGCAACAAGTGGAGCTAACATCAAAGTGATCTTGTCCCCAACACCACCGGTTGAATGCTTATCGGCTGTTGGCAGTGGTAGGTCGGAATAGTTGAGTCTCTCCCCAGTTTCAATCATTGCTAGAGTCAGATCTTTTATCTCTCGTCTATTCATGCCGTTTAGCAAGATAGCCATCGCCATTGCAGACATTTGCTCGTCTGCAACAACACCTGCGGTGTAGTTATTGATAAGCCATTGGATTTGCTCTGTGGTTAGTTCATTCTTTTCACGTTTAGCAATGATCAGCTCAACTGCTGAAAACTCTTTAGCCATCTCTAACCTCTTTTATCGTTGCCGAAGCCAGTCTCAAGATCCCTAGGACCAAAAGCATCTGGTAAAACTTCTTCTATAGTTTTGATACCTGAAACAGTCTGAAGAACCATTCCCTCTATAGAGTGCTCAAACAATAACTGACGACATCTACCGCACGGCATCAAGACGTTGCTATTGCCGTCAACACAATAAAAGGCAACAAGCTTGCCTCCACCGGTCATAGCTAGGTTGCTAACCAAACCACATTCAGCACAAAGACCAATTCCGTAGCTGGCGTTTTCAACGTTGCATCCAGAAACAATACGACCATCGTCAACTAGAGCAGCAGCTCCGACTGGGAAGTGCGAGTATGGAGCATAGGCATTCTTCATTGCTCTTACTGCAGCAAGTTTTAGTTCATCCCAGTTGATTTCCATGATTACCCCTTTATGTAAGGTTGACCGGAAGCCGCCGGTGCTCTCACCTTGCCAGCAAAACCAGCAACAGCAACCAAGGTAACTAGGTATGGAACCATGGTGATGATATCGAATGGAACTCCAGGTGAAACCTGGTTAGCCCAAACTCGTAGGACGATGGTGAAACCAAATAGCAGGGCAGATAAGGTCACGTAAACAGGTTGCCAGCGACCAAGGATCACGACAGCCAAAGCAATAAAACCTTGACCCCCAGACATTTCACGACCGAATGAACCTACGTTACCGATAGTTAGTGCTGCTCCACCTAAACCTGCAACCATTCCACCTAAAGTCACCCACCAAAATCTAGTCTTACCAACGTTGATACCAACGGTGTCTGCTGCCAGTGGGTGTTCACCAACTGCTCGTGCACGAAGACCCAGTTTGGTTTTGAACAGAACATACCAAAGAGCAGGAACAATTAGGAACATCAGGTAAACGGTGATTCGGTTATTGAATAGCACCTGACCGATAACCGGAATATCAGAAATAAATGGAATAGCTATGCGATCAAAAGTTCCAGGGAAGTTCAAGTGTGAACTGTCGTTATTCAACCAAGCTGAGTGGAGGAAGTTTGTAATACCAATCACCAACACGTTTAGTAGAACACCGATAATAATCTGATCAACCAAATACTTGATAGCCAAAGAAGCCAGCACCATAGATAAAAGTGCTGAAGCTATCATGGCTGTGATCATTCCAAGGTAAAGGTTATGAGTCATGGTTCCAACTACCGATGAAACAAAAGCCCCGGTAAGTAGTTGACCCTCGATAGCAATGTTCACAACACCGACACGTTCAGACATGATGCCGGCCATACCACCCAAGATTAATGGGATGGCTAGGACTAAAGTGTTGCTCAAGATAAATACCATCTGAACACCCTGTGGTGCTCCGGTAGCCAACCAACCCAATAGAGCCATGATGGCTAAAAGACCGAAGATGATTACAAGCCAGATCGGTGTCTTTTTGTTCATTCTGGTAAACACGAATGCAACAGCTGCAAGCAGTAACAGGATTACGCCAACCACTGTGCAGAACAGCATTGAGTTAACGACCCAGTGAGGTAGCTGAATGCTTTCTCTCTTATCGCTCCAAACAAACGCGATGTCACCTGCTTTACCAAAAATACCGAAAGCGAATAAAACAACTAGGCCAGAGATTGCCATGGTGATAGTGCTCTTCAGGCTAGGTTTTAGTTCAACCTGAGAGAACATTCCTGGAGTGACTTCTAATTTACTCATGATTACTTACTCGCCTTCACTACAGGTTTAGCTGGCTCTAAAAGTTTTGGAGTTGGTTTAGGTAAACGATATAGCGCTCTAATGATCGGTGGTGCTGCGATAAACAGAACAATCAAAGCTTTAACCACGCCTAGAACTTCAGGGGAAACACCTGCAACCTGCATTGATGCTGACCCTGCTTTGAACGCACCGAATAGCAATCCAGCCATCACAACGCCACCAGCTCTAGATCCACCAAGAAGTGCAACGGTAATGGCATCAAAACCGATACCTGCTTCGATGCTTGTGGTTAAACCACCATCGATACTCAAACCTTGGTTAGCTGCAGCAAGACCTGCAAATGCGGCTGATAAAGCCAAAGCCCAAACGAAAGTGTTCTCGACTTTGATACCTGCTGCTTTAGCGGCAGAAGCGTTGTGGCCAACCAGACGGAAACGGAAACCGAAAGTTGATTTCTCCATTAGCCACCAGTAGAAGACCACTGCGATAACAGCAAGAATTAAACCGAAGTGAAGGTTGTAGTTAGGGCCCAAGAGGCTACCCAACATAGCTGTTCCATCTGGGTGATCAGACTTAGGTGTTCCTCCACCGTTTGACTCAAGCAGTAGTCCCGGTTGACGGAGGAAGAATGTGAACAGAGCTGTTGCAACATAGTTCAACATGATGGTCACGATAACTTCGTGAGCGCCAGTTCTAGATTTCAAAATACCTACGATGATTCCCCACACTGCAGCAAAAGCGATAGCCGCTAGAACTGCGACAATCATGTGAATGACCATCGGCATGTGCAACCTAGTTGAAACAAAGGTGGCTCCAGCAAGACCCATCATGATTTGACCAGTAGCACCGATGTTGAATAGTCCAACGCGGAAAGTTAAGGCAACACCCAGACCAGCCATGATCAGTGGAGCTGCGAATCTAAGTGTTTCGGTTAGTGGTCTAAGACCATCTAGGAAATTACCTGCGTTGGTATCAAAGATAGAGCCGGTAAACAAAGCTCCATAACCATCTTGAATAGTCCACCAAATACTTGAGAAAGCTAAGCCTGGGTCAGAACCAAAGTTTGACCAAGCACGAACAACCTGATCGTTGAATACCACCATAAAGATTGCGCCGATGATGAAACCAAGCAGAATCGATAGAGCAATTCTTACTGGGTCACCTGACATGATCTCGTGGAGAACTGACTGAGCCTTAGTTTCAGCAACTACAACTGTCTCTTTCTTTTTACTCATGCTGCGATACCTGCCATCATCTTGCCCAGTTTCTCTCTGCTGGTTTTAGCATCAACAATTCCTACGATTCTTCCTCGATACATAACCGCAATTCGGTCAGCCAAAGCTAAAACCTCATCCAGTTCGGTTGAAATAATTAGGACCGATTTACCTGCATCACGAGCAGCAATAACCTGCTCGTGAATAAACTCAATCGAACCAACGTCAACACCTCTGGTCGGTTGAGAAGCAACCAAAACCTTCAGGTCTCGAGATAGCTCTCTAGCGACGACGACCTTCTGTTGGTTACCACCAGATAGTTGCTTAGCTAAAGTTTCAGCCGAAGGAGTCCTGATATCGAACTCTTCGATTAGTTTGGCCGCAATCTCATCACGCTTAGCAAAGTCAATCTGAATACCTTTAGCAAAAGGTGCTGAAAAAGACCCATCCAACATCAGGTTCTCGGCAATGGTGAACTCCCCTACCAAACCATCTTTCTTTCTATCTTCAGGGATGTAACCGAGGCCAGATTCCAAAACTTCACGCACGGTGCTCTTAGTAACATCATTTCCAGCAACCAAAATAGATCCGCCGTGAACTTTACGAAGGCCAACAATAGCTTCGGCAAGCTCTGTTTGACCGTTACCTTGAACTCCAGCGATAGCTAAAACTTCACCGTCACGAATGCTGAAGCTAACCCCATCAACCATCTGGTGATTCCTATCATCCAAAACGGTTAGG
>CANGBK010000044.1 GCA_947452235.1 Micrococcales bacterium | reverse complement strand
TACGGTCGAGTTTGGCAGACTTCTTTTGAGCGCGCATTTCTTGACGTGTTCGACGTCTACGCTCGCTCTCGCGAACGGATCGACGGCTACGCAGTTCAAAAGATTCGAGAACGTTAATCTCGACGTCTGCGCGACGTCTACCCGAAGGCTTATTGCTCAAACTGATCCTCCTAAACCTGATCGGAACTCGAGTTCCGGCTCGGTTGCGAAACTAAATAAGTGTCACTCGCACCTAGATCTGGGTTGGCTGACCTAGGTTCTATGATTTTACCCCGAAAAGAAGGGGCAGGTGTGGCTTTGAAGCCCATACACAGGCTTCTCTAAGGCTTAGAAGCCTTTATTTATAGGGCTTTAACGAAGATATGAGCTAAATCAAAGGCAGTTAGGCTCACCGAGTGTTGGCTCTGCTGAGCGGTTATTTGAATACCTTTAGAGTCCTCTGAGGCGGTAATCACTGCTTCTGGAACAATCCCAGCAGCTTTGAAGTGAGCCAAAACGTTTGGGTATCCCTGAAGTGGTTCAGCAATCCTCTTTAGAATCACAGGTTGACCTATTACTTCAATCAGTGGAACAACAGCTTCTGTTTTAGCTGGCTTTGCTCCTAGAAGTTCTAACCCTGGGATTGGGTTTCCAAAAGGTGAAAGAGAACTGTTGGAAACAAGATCTAGAATTTTGCGTTCAACCTGCTCACTCATCACGTGCTCCCATCGGCATGCCTCTTCGTGAACCTGGTGCCATTCCAAACCGATGATTTCTGAGAGCAGTAGTTCGGCAAGACGGTGCTTACGCATTACTTCAATGGCGTGCTTGCGACCTTCAACGGTTAGCTCGAGGTGTCTATCTCCTGAGACAACCACCAGACCGTTTTTCTCCATACGGGCAACAGTCTCAGAGACGGTAGGGCCAGACTGGTCTAATCTTTCGGTGATGCGAGCACGCATGGGTACGTGTCCTTCTTCTTCGAGTTCCAGAATGGTTCGAAGATACATCTCGGTGGTGTCAATGAGATCGCTCATAGGTATAAGCCTAAATCTTCTTAGCCTTTACTCGGCTAAACTTTCACAATGGTTGATATAAATATCCCTCAAGATTTACTCCCACGTGATGGCCGTTTCGGCTGCGGTCCCTCAAAACTTAGACCTCAACAGATTGAAGCCTTCAGTACCGTTGGCGCAACCCTCATGGGAACCTCCCACCGTCAAGCACCTATCAAGAACCTAGTCAAAGAGGTTCAAGAGGGTCTGATGAACCTCTTTCATAACCCTGAAGGTTACGAAATTGTTCTAGGTAACGGTGGCTCAACTGCTTTCTGGGATGTTGCCTCTTTCTCTTTGGCGGAGGGTCTTGCACAGGCTCTAGTTCACGGTGAGTTTGGATCTAAGTTTGCAACTAGCCTTAGTGCTCCTTGGCTTACCAAGCCTGAAATCATTCAGGGTGATGCCGGTTCGAGAAAAGAACTTATTGCTCGAGAAAACATCAAGACCTATGTTTACCCGCAGAATGAAACTTCTACCGGTGTGGTTGCACCAGTTCAGCGTCTAAGCGGTGTTGATGAAGATGCCATATTCATGACCGATGCAACCAGCGCTGCCGGCGGTATTGATTTTGATGCGACGCAAACAGATGTTTATTACTTTGCTCCGCAGAAGAACTTCGCTAGCGACGGTGGATTGTGGTTAGCTTTGATGTCCCCTAAAGCTATTGAAAGAGCAGAACAGATTGCTGCTACCGATAGATACATCCCAGAATTTCTTTCACTAAAAACAGCTATCGATAATTCAAGGTTGAACCAAACTCTAAACACCCCTGCTGTTTCGACCCTGTTCTTATTGAACGAACAAATCAAATGGATTGAAGCTAACGGCGGTTTGGCTTGGGCCGATAAGCAAACCAAGGCTGCTTCTGACCTGCTATACAGTTGGGCAGATAAAACTGACTACGTTTCAGCCTTTGTGACTAACCCCGAGCACAGATCTCAGGTTGTGGTCACCATCGATTTTGATGAAAAGCTTGATGCGGCAGCTATTGCTAAGACATTGAGAGCCAATGGCATAGTTGACACTGACCCTTACCGCAAGCTTGGAAGAAACCAACTTCGTGTTGCTACCTTCACAGCCGTTGACATTGCTGATGTTGAGAAACTAATTGAAAGCATCGAATACGTTGTTTCAAGGATGAGCTAATGCGTTGGGTAGCCAAAGACTCTGCAAGAAAGCCTGATCCAGCGCCGATAAAAGGAACTGCCCGTAAAGCAGTTATCTTCGGGATGATTGGTTTCGCTTTGATGTTTATTGTTGCCGTTGTTTTTTATAACCAGATCACTTCGCCAAACAAGATCTGGTATCCATACACTGCTTTAGTTGGTTTGGTCCTCGGTGTCTTCGCTTACTTCAAAGTCGGCGACCGCTAAAACAACTTCTTCTTCCAAAACAACTTCTGTTTCAACCAAAGCATTGGCTTCAGCATCTTCTTTGGCCTGCTTCTCTAATTCAAGTTGTAATGCTTGATAGTCAGCAAGACGTTCAGCCCAAGGAATCCATTTAGGCGCTGATATAGATTCTTCACCTGGAACCAAGTTCACTTCACTCAAGGTTGGTTCAGTAGCCGGATCTAGTTGAAAAACAGTGATCGCCCAACGCCAACCAACATAACCTTTTTGCTTTGCTTCAAAAAGATATGTACTGGTTCCTTCGCCTTCATCAATAACTTCGATGAATGAACCTAAATCATGAGGCTTAGCTGCAGTCTTGGCTGCAGTCTCAGCAAAAGCTTTCACGTCAAAAAGAGCCTTGACCGGTTTAGACGGTTTGATTAGTTTGACGAACTTGGGAAGTTTCTTTGCCTTAGCCATTAGCTGTGTAATTGATCGGCTAGGGTTCTAAGCAGTCGAGCCAGCTTGTCTGCGTTAGCACCTTCAGGTAGTCGACCATGCTCGATACCAGGGCGAATCTTGTCTAGGGCTGAGATTAGACCTTCGACCAAGATAACCAAATCTTCATTCTTCATCCGGGTAGAGGCACGCTGCTTCTTTTCTAGCGATTCTGGAACCTCTAGGATGCGAAGGCTCATCACCTGAGCACCACGCTTGGAGTCAACAATGCTGTATTCGATGCGAGTACCAGGCTTAATGTCGGTAGTTCCGGCAGGTAGGTTGCTCACGTGAAGGAATGCCTCTGCACCCTCGTCGGATTGCACAAAGCCAAAGCCCTTGGTTGAATCGAAGAACTTTACGTGTCCTGTTGGCATAACTACCTCTTTCATTACTGCAGCCTTCATTTTACTTCAGCGAAGCAAGTATCCTAAAAGGATGGCTAATAAAGATAAAGATCTCAGTACCCTCCAGAAGGTCCTAGCCTTCTGTTTTATAGGCTCAGTGGGGCTAACCGTCCTAGCTGTTCTAGTTATTCTGCTAGCTGCTTTTAGCAATAATGCTTGGATTCCCAACGGTTTGGGGCTTATTCCAATGCTGGCTATGCCTTTTGGCTTCCTATGTTTGGTTGGGGTTTTGATCCTCTCAGCCAGGGATAAGAAAAAAGAATCTAAGTAATGTCCGAAGTCTTGCAGGTTGCCAAAGCGCTCACTCGTTCAAGTGATCTTGAACTTGAGCGCATCATTGGCATTCGCTTGATGCCTTCTTCAACCTTCAAAGACTTCTTCGACTTCGCTCAAGCACTGGTTAAACCGCAGAACATGAAAGGTGCTGTTGCAGGTTTAACCAGTAAACAAATAACTGCATTCAGCAACCTCCTTGCTAAAAAGAACACCAAGAAAGATGCTGACTCTTTAGAAGTCCTAGCCAAATTGTTCTTAGTTGAAAAGAAACCTGATGGTAGTTTCACTCCCCTTGAAAGTTCTAGAGCTATATTCCACGAACTAATCAAAGAGTTGAAGATAAGCCATGAACTTGCCTTATCTGAAGGACCTAACTTCGAGCTAACCGATCCGCAAGCCGGTATAGGTGCTTTTGAAACTGTTCAGGCTCTAACCGAACTAATAATTGAATTGGAACAACGACTGGTTCCAGAAGTTGGTCGCGGCGGTGTTGGACTACCTGAGCTAAAAAGACTTGCGAACTTCTTAGGTAAAGATGTTGACTATGCAAGAAGACTTTATTCTTTGGCTCAAATATCTGGATTGATTGTTTTATACCAAAAGCGTTGGCGAGTTGGTGAAAACTACCAGTTCTGGCTAAACAGTACTTCAGCAGAGCGCTGGTTACATTTAGCCAACGCTTGGCTAATCCTGCTTGGACCAGAATCAGCCAATGAACTTGCTGATGAGACAGATTTGACTAGAGCCATATCTAAGACTTTTCCACTGGCCACAGATGGCATTGCTTCACACATGACAGATTTGATTAAGCTTGCTGAACTCATCGGTCTCACTGCTAATCACAAGATGACCTCATGGTTCAAGCCGCTTATGAAAGGTGAGAGCAAGACTTCGCTGTCTTTGATTGAAAAACAGCTTCCAAAAACACAGAACAAGATAATTGTTCAGGCTGATCTAACGGTTATTTCAACTGGTCCACTAGATACCGAAACAGAGTTGAAGCTAAGGCGCTTTGTTGACATTGAACGTATCGGTGTTGCTTCTAGTTACCGAATTTCTCCGCTTAGTTTGACCTACGGTATGGAAACCGGGCTATCTGAGAAAGAGATTAGAGAAACACTGGTTTTATTAGCAGATAAAGATATTCCTCAACCGGTTGATTATCTGTTGAAAGAAACTGCAGTCAGATTTGGCAGATTAGTTATTAGGGCTAAAGAAACTGGAACAGTTGTTTTTGCTAATGACAGGGTCCTTCTAGCTCAAATAGAAAATGATTCTGAACTTAGAGCTTTAGCACTAAAGCAAATATCTGATACAGAACTTTATACCGGCTTTGATCCTGAGATGGTTTACTACCAGTTGAGAGAATCTAAATACCCAGCAATTGCCCATGATGAAAACGGCAAGATTATTGCCAGCTGGTTTAGTCAAAGCACAGAGGTTATCCCTAAAAGCTACTCGGTCAAAGAAGATATCGCTCGTTGGCGTGAACACGATAAACGTATGGGTGAAGCTCCACTAGGTGATGACATCGTTAGACAGCTTGAATTAGCTATTAAGAGTAAAAGCATTATTCAGGTGACAGTCGTTGCGGATAAAGTCAAACGAGAGTTCAAC
>CANGBK010000043.1 GCA_947452235.1 Micrococcales bacterium | reverse complement strand
TAATTGAACCAGTTGGATCTGTTTCTTGGAATACTCGACCAAAGTAATCATAAGTTCTCTGCCAAGAAGTACCACTGGCATAACTCATAGAAGCAATCTGACCTGCATCATTAAAACTAAAGCTCTGAGTCACCCCGTTAGGCCCACTCTGACTAACCAGCCTGCCAAGCTGATCATAAACACCCGAATACTGAAAACTCAAACCAGCAACACTAACCGTCATAGCAGTAACCAGTGGTCTAGCCTCAGAAGAGCTTCCATAAACAAAAAAAGTAGATGTTTGTGGAGAAGTTATGCTTGCAATACTTCCTGCCCCTAAAGTTCCTGGAGAAACGTAAGAAGTAGTTGTTGTTTCACCCAAACTGCTGCACCGCTTCAGAAGCAGAAGCCGGCGAAACCCCTTGCAGCAATAAAACAAACCCCAAAAATAAAGCAACAAATTTGAAAAGTTTCAACACAAACTCCCCCTAGTAGAAATAACTAGTTGAACTCTATGACATGCTCCCGACAAGACCTGTCACCAAACGGTAACAGAAAAATAACATTTGAAGGGCGGGATCTCGGGTGCAGAACCTGGTAGGACCGTGCGGCTTAACTAAGTAGTTGCCAGGCCAAAGAACCAAAACAACTTAGGAGTAAATAGGGTCCTAGTGGAATGCTGGACCCTATTTTTACTTTCCCCCTGGCTAGTTGAATGCAGATCACTAGGAATGCTAAAACAAAGGCTAGACCAATGCTTATTACAGGTAATAGTGGTGCAAAGAATCCTAGGACTAAAGCTATGCCGCTTCCAAGCTTCACATCTCCCATGCCTAAGAGATCAAAGTAGTTGGCTATTAGACCAACAATGAATGTTGCTAGGGCTAGGGCAACTGCTGAGATGAGTGGGACCCAGTCAGCCTCAATGGTTGTGGCGACTGTTTGAGCTAAGAGAGCTATCGGGAAGACAGGCAAGACCAACCTGTTGGGAAGACGATGCTCTCTTAGATCTATGACAGTTAATGGCGTTGCCACTGCTACCAAATACAGGGCAGGTATCAGAGCGAAACATTGAGACAGACTGGGCACTCAGAAAGAGTATTTAGAACTAGGTATCTTTGCTTGAGTTATCCCCAACTAGTTATCTAGTAGTGAGGTGACCATATCTGCAATAGGTGAACGCTCAGATCTGGTTAGAGTCAGGTGAGCAAAAAGTGATTGACCTTTGAGCGCTTCAATAACTGATGCAACACCGTCATGTCTTCCAACCCTTAAGTTATCTCTTTGAGCAACATCGTGGGTCAGGATAACTCTTGAGTTTTGACCAATACGAGATAGCACTGTCAATAAAACATTTCTTTCAAGTGATTGAGCTTCATCAACAATCACGAAGGTGTCGTGAAGGGAACGACCTCTGATGTGTGTCAGAGGTAGAACTTCTAAGATGCCTCGATCTGTGACATGCTCTAAAACTTCTCTAGAAACCAAAGGTCCTAGGGTGTCAAAGACTGCTTGAGCCCAAGGGTTCATCTTCTCAGCTTCTGAACCCGGCAGATAACCTAACTCTTGACCACCAACTGCATAGAGAGGTCTAAAGACCATAATCTTTTTGTGTAGTCGACGCTCTAGCACTGCTTCTAAACCAGCACATAAAGCTAAAGCTGATTTACCAGTTCCTGCTCGACCACCTAGAGAAACTATGCCAACCTCGTTATCTAATAAAACATCAACAGCAAGTCTTTGTTCAGCGCTTCTGCCGTGAACACCAAATACTTCACGGTCTCCTCTGACCAACCTGATTTGGTGATCATGAGTAACTCTTCCTAGAGCAGAACCACGTTCACTTGAAATAACAACACCACAGTTAACTGGAAGTTTCTTAGCTTCTTCGTGTTCACAAATCTCATCATCATAAAGCTGATTCATTTGTTCAGCGCTAACAGCAAGTTCAGCTATCCCGGTATAACCACTGTCAACAGCCATCTCAGCACGATATTCATCAGCGGTAAGCCCCAATGCTGATGCTTTAACTCTCAGTGGTAGATCTTTAGAGACCACTGTGACTTCAAAGCCTTCATTGGCTAGATTTGCTGCCACTGCAAGGATTCTTGAATCGTTGTCCCCTAGTTGAAAACCAACTGGTAATACTTCAGGGTTAATGTGATTCAGTTCAACTCTAAGTGTTCCACCGTCACCAACTTCAACAGGGAAATCTAGTCGTTCGTGCTGCATACGCAGATCATCTAGGTGTCTAAGAGCCTGTCGTGCGAAATAACCTATCTCAGGGTCATTGCGTTTTTTCTCTAGCTCATTGATAACAATGATTGGGATAACCACTTCATGTTCTTTGAATCTGAAGATAGCCCTCGGGTCGGCAAGTAATACTGAGGTGTCTATGACGAAAGTCTTTATCTTCGTATCGGGTTTATCGGCCTTGGCAGTCTTGTTTACGGTGGATGGTGAACTGCTTCTAGTGGCCATTTATGCTCCCGTTACGGTTTGGTTGATTTGAGAGTAAACCTTAAATAAGTTAATGAATGTTTCAACACGCCCGGTTACGTGGGGCGTAATCTACTGTTTACCTAAGCACCGAAGCGTCGTCTTCTTTTACCAAAAGCTCTAAGCGCACGAAGGAAATCAACTCTACGGAAATCAGGCCATAGCGCTTCTTCAAAATACAACTCCGAGTTACTTGATTGCCATAATAGGAATCCACTTAGTCGTTGTTCACCCGAGGTTCTGATAATCAGATCGGGATCTGGCTGACCGGTTGTGTAGAGGTGTTCGGTAATAAGTTCTGGTGTTAGCTTTTCAACCAAGCTATCGATGCTTGAACCTTCATTGGAATGCTTTTGAAGTAAAGCTTTAACTGCTTCCGCTATTTCATTACGACCACCATAGGCAACCGCTAGGTTCACATGTAAGCCATCAAGGTCTTTGGTCTCACGTTCAGCATTCTCAATCACATCACGAAGGTTTTCCGGTAGCGCTGATCTATCCCCCACCAGTCGAACTCGCCACTTTTTAGCGTTAGCCAAATCAGTTGCAACTTCACCAATAATTCGCAATAAATCTGATAACTCTTCATCTGATCTTTTGGTTAGGTTGTCGATGGAGAGCATATACAAAGTAACCACCGGGATGCCAAGCTCATCACACCAGCCTAAAAACTCGTGAATCTTTCTGCCGCCAGCAGTGTGACCAACTCTAGGTTTAGCCCCAAAATTCTTCTCAGCCCAACGACGGTTGCCATCCAACATGACAGCAACGTGCTTAGGTAGTTCAGGATTGGTAAGCGAGCCAAGGATCTGGCGCTCATACAACATATAAATCAGATTTCTCACCCTTTAAGGTTACCTTTCTAGGCGTAGTCTTGAGAACATGGACAACCACACCCCAGATCCCCTTTACTTACCTCTGTCAGAGACAGTCCCAGATAACGCATTGGAGTCTAAGCCGTCTTGGCGAGGTTGGATCCACACCGGAGTCTTACCTATAGTCATTGCCGGAGGTGTCATCCTTTTGGTTCTAGCTAATGGGATTCCAGCTAAATTAGCTGCCACAGTTTTCTTTGTTGGCTCATTCCTGTTATTCGGTAACTCGGCTTTGTATCACAGGTTCAACTGGAAAGCCCGAACAAAGAAGATCCTAAAAAGAATCGACCACGCAAACATCTTTCTTCTGATTGCTTCCAGCTACACCCCTATGGCTGTTCTTGCTCTACCTAGAGACAAAGGCATAGTTTTACTCATCACAGTTTGGTCTGGAGCATTATTAGGGATCTTCTTCAGAGTGTTTTGGATTAGCGCACCGAGATGGCTTTATGTTCCTCTGTATGTTGGTTTAGGTTGGGCAGCGATGTTTTATATCGTTGACTTCTATGCCTTCAACGGCATAGCTATGAACCTGATTCTAATTGGTGGCCTTTGCTATACCGTAGGCGCAGTTATCTATGGTTTCAAGAGACCTAACCCATTCCCAGGTCACTTTGGCTTCCATGAAATCTTTCACACACTAACCGTGATTGCTTTTATCTGTCACTGGGTTGCAGTGTTGTTGGTGAGCTTAACTCCCCTAGGAACTTCTTTAGGTTTCTAGCTATTTACCTTCACGCATACGACGTTCACGCTCAAGTTCAGCTGCCTCTTCAATAGCAGCTTCCTCTTCAGAGATTTCTTGGCGAATCTCTTCACGGTAACGAACCTTACGAATACGTTTGACCATGTCCCAAATGATGAATCCTGCAGCGATTGCCATAAAGAATGTTGCTATCCAGCCGATGATGCCTGGGCTGGTTGCTATGGCTCCTGAAGAGTCATCTTGGGCTAATTTTGGGTGCAATAGTGATGCTAAGACGTTCATGAGTTAACCTTATTCTGATGACTGAGATCAAAGACCCAATTGCCGAAAGATATGGCAAAAGACCTACCGATGCTAAACGCAATCGGTTAGTGATCATCATTCTGGTTAGCTTCCTATCCCTACTTTTCATAGTTTGGGTGGTATTTACTAACAGTGGTTCTTTAGCCCCAACGGTCAAAACCACCGCTTACGAGGTCCTAGATGACACCCATGTGAGCATAAGTTTCACTGTCACAACGCCTAACGAATCAGGTGCTATTTGTGTCCTAAAAGCCCTAAAACAGGACTTTGGCATTGTGGGGTATAAAGAGATAACTATCCCTAAAAACCTCTACGATTGGAGCGGTAAGGCCGTTCTAATTACCACTGAGCCAGCTGTAACAGGGGTAGCCGATAGTTGCTCGGTTCGTTAGAATATCGATAAGCAACAATTCCCCGCCTGACCTTCTGGTTAGGCGCTTTTATTTACTTTGGAGCATCATGACCGGATCTACATGGCTAACCCAAGAGGCCTATGACCGCCTTAAGGCTGAACTTGACCAACTGCTAAACGTTGAGCGTCAGGCTATCGCTAAGAAGATCCAGGCTGCCCGTGAGGAAGGTGACCTCAAAGAAAACGGTGGTTACCACGCAGCTAAAGACGAGCAGGGCACCATTGAAGCTCGTATCGCAAGACTAAACACCATCTTGGCTAACTCTGTTGTTGGTGAAGCACCTGAGTCTTCAGACACTGTTCAGCAGGGCATGGTCATCAAAGTTGAACTAAACGGCAGAGAAATGGAATTTCTTCTTGGTTCTGCTGAAATGGCTGAAAATACTGACCTAACTGTTTATTCACCAGATAGCCCTATTGGTAATGCTATTTTGGGTCAGAAAATTGGTGAGACTGTTGAATACACAGCACCTACCGGTAAAACCATCACAGTGAAGATTTTAGAAGTCAAGCACTTCGCTGGTTAATCGTTGCTAATTTAGTCTTCTCTGGCTTCAATAATTCTTGGTTTAAGACCAGCAGCCTTTAGAGCTTTAACAACTTCCAGAGTGTGTTCGTGACCTGAGGTTTCAACCGAAAGGTTTAACTCAACTTCAGAGATCTTCAAACCAAGGCCGTGTCTTGTGTGAAGCACTTCAACTACGTTGGCATTTGCTTTGGCAATAACTTCTGCGGTTAAAGCTAGCTGACCTGGTCTATCTGGAAGCATCACAGAGATGGTGGTGTATCTTTCAGCTGCTGCAAGACCATGTCTAACTACCCGTTGCAATAGGAGTGGATCCATGTTTCCACCACTTAAAATCACAACAGTCTTACCTTTTAGTTTTAGCTTTCCTGAGATTATTGCTGCAACACCAACAGCACCAGCAGGTTCAACAACCTGTTTAGATCTTTCAAGCAAAACCAGGATGGCTTTAGCTATCTCGTTTTCAGAAACAGTAACAACCTTGTCTATGTTCTTTTTGATTAGTTCAAAAGGAACCTTGCCTGGTTTAGAAACAGCAATACCATCAGCAATAGTTGGTGTGGTTTGAATCTCAATTGGTTTACCACTTCGAAGTGAAGGTGGATATGCTGCTGCATGTTCAGATTGAACACCGTAAACCTTAATCTTCTTACCATTAGCTTTCGCATAGAGCTTTGCATAGGTTGCAACACCAGCAGCTAAACCACCACCACCGATAGCAACCACGATGTTGTCAACATCTGGTAACTGACGCAGGATCTCTAGACCAACAGTTCCTTGACCGATAACAACATCCATGTGATCAAACGGTGGAATAAAGATTGCATTACTTTTAGCAGAAAACTCTTGAGCAGCTTTCAAACATTCAGCAAAATTAGCCCCAACTAAAACAACT
>CANGBK010000042.1 GCA_947452235.1 Micrococcales bacterium | reverse complement strand
TGGTTGGCAACCGCTGCAGCACCTGCTGCAGCTGCTTCAGGATCTAAATACTCTCCACCTTTAACTAGCGGCTTGAAATTAGCATCTAGTTTGTAAACAAGTGGAATACCTGTAGGAATATTCAGTTCAGCAATCTCATCATCGCTAATACCATCAAGGTGCTTCACAAGAGCTCTAAGAGAGTTACCGTGAGCGGTTACCAAAACGGTCTTCCCTGAAACCAAATCCTTAGAAATTTCGTTTTCCCAAAGTGGCATCATACGTATCAGAACATCTTTCAAACATTCAGTCTTAGGAATGTTCTCTCCTAGCTCTGCATATCTTTCATCAAAAGCTTGAGAGTATTGGTCGTTGTCTTCAATTGGTGGAGGTGGAACATCGAAAGATCTTCTCCAAATCTGGAACTGTTCTGCACCATACTCAGCTAAGGTCTGAGCTTTATCTTTACCTTGCAAAGCACCGTAATGTCTTTCGTTTAAGCGCCAGTCTCTCTTCACATCAATCCATGAACGATCGGCTGCATTTAGGGCGATGTGTGCTGTGTTGATAGCACGCTTTAGACGAGAGGTGTATAGCAAATCAGGCTTTAGGCCTGATGCTAGTAGAAGTTCACCTGCACGGTTAGCTTCCTTACGTCCAAGATCGCTAAGTTCAACGTCAACCCAACCGGTGAACAGGTTCTCCTGGTTCCAAACCGAGTTGCCGTGACGTAAAAGAATTAGTGTGTATTCAGCCATAACCCCAGTTTATCTAGTTAGCCTTAAATCGTGGCAATCAAGAAACCTGTAGGTGTCATCACCAGGGGAACAACTAACCCCAACCGACTAAGAAGAGTCGATCGGTATATCTCGAACCTACCCATCCTGAAAAACTCTAAAGAACCACTCGTTGTTGATTTAGGGTTTGGAGCATATCCAAGAACGGCTATTGAACTTTTAGATAGAACTCTTGAAATAAACCCAGAAACAAAAGTTTTGGGTATCGAAATAGATCCAGAACGAATTAGTAAGGCAAGACCTTTTGCTAACGACCAGCTTTACTTTCAGCTCGGTGGCTTTGAAGTTCCTATTCCTAGAGAACTGAATAGAGATAATGTCACACTGATTCGCGCCATGAATGTTCTACGGCAATACGACGAAACAGAAGTTATTGCTTCCTGGGTCTTGATGCAATCAAGGTTAGAACCGGATGGACTAATCATTGAGGGAACCTGCGATGAGATTGGCAGACTGGCAACCTGGATTACTCTAGATAAAAATAAGCCGCTTACCCTTACCTTGTCTTTCAGGCTCTTAGGATTACAAACCCCTTCAAAGATCGCTGAACGTTTACCGAAGATACTTATTCACAAAAACATCCAAGGTGAACCAATAAACACTTTCCTCAATCAACTGGATGCGGCTTGGTCGAATAACGCAGGGCTCAGTGTTTTCTCCCCCGTTCAAAGATTTACAGCTTGCGTTGAAGAAATGGTGAGAGCTGGTTGGCCTATTGCCAATACTCCTAAACGTTGGCGCTTAGGTGAACTAACGATTAATTGGGAGGCTATTAAACCTCTGGGAGTTCAGCTCTAGCGTCATCCTCATTCATGCCACTGGCGCAAAGTAAATCAATTAGCAGTGGACGAAATAGCAACAGAACACTAGCTTCACGAACCTGATCTGCAATACCAAACCGTTTTGGATCTAGTTGCCTGGTGATTTCAACCAGCCTCTCTTGTGATTCAACCAGAGCCGTAGGGTCGGTTAAGCCTTCACGCATTTGGAGAACTGCTTCAGCAACCTGATCACAAATATCTGCAAGGTATGCACGAGATTGACCATCTTTGAGTAAAAAGTTCACTCTTCTAACTATGACTCTCAGGTTTCTAGTTGCCAGATCCATGCCACGCATGAGTCTTACCTGACCTCTTAGATCACTTTTGTATTTGCTTAGAAAAGGTGAGAGCTTACTGATAGCTACCGCGCTATCTAACGACATGCGCCAGTTATCAATAAGTGGTTGAGATTTTCTAACCTTCACTAGAGCATCATCAACTACTGAGATGTCAACGTCTCTAAGTGCAAGCCGAAGGGATTCCAGGGTGGTGATAAAAAAGTCAAATAGTTTATTAGCATCTGTTCTTGCCAATCCTCTAGGGTCTCTAGGGATAAGAACAGTAACAACCAGAGCCATGGCTCCACCGATCAGACCATCAATGGTTCTGATGTAAACACCACCTAAAGGTGCTGGTGAAAGCTGAACTAGCATCGCTTGGATTGAAGCGGTAACAGCAAAAGTTGATCCGCCAGAAATAAACCTGGCTGCTAAAAGAACAACTATTAGAACCAGAGCTAGTTGCCAAATACCAGTACCTAGATTAACGAGAGCAACATCGCTGATCGCAATTCCAACGACCATTCCAATAGCGGTTTGGATGATTCTTCGAGGCCTTGCATCTCTTGAGAAACCTAAAGCAGTAATACAAACAGTTATTGCTAGCAGTGGGGTTAGATGACCTAATCCGTATCTAGCGATTGAGTATGCAAGTAGTGCACCAACAGATATTTGAAGGGCTGGAAATAAAGATTCAATCAACCTGGTGGTTGCATCGTTGAGATTCCAGTTAACTCTTCTTTGCACGGAACTCCCCTAAATCAATAACTCCACCGGCATCCGATGGAACAATCTCCTCTAAGGTTGCAGGAATAGTTCCAACTAACACAGTTTCAGCTTTACTGTTTCTTTTAATAACACCTAGTGCAATTGGACCCATCTCAAAGTGCTGCCCAACTGAGGTCACCTTACCAATCACATCTTCACTAAAAGTAATCTCGTCACCTGCTTGAGGAAGTAAATGTGCTGAACCATCGAGGTGTAAGAAAACTAACTTACGTGGTGGTGCTCCTAAGTTATGAACCTTTGCAACAGTTTCTTGACCTCGGTAGCAACCTTTGTTTAGGTGAACAGCTGTTGCTAGCCAGTCGTATTCGTGAGGAAGCGATCTTTCATCAATCTCATCTGGACCCTGAGGTCTAAAGGCTTCTATACGCAGGGCTTCTAAGGCTAAAGTTCCTGCTTCAGAGTACTGATTCTTGATTGCCAATAGTTCTTCTTCAGTAACCAGGTGCTCCTGATAGTTCCACGAAGTTTTGATTGGGTTGCCGTACCTAAAGCCACCCGTAGCTGTTTCAGGCCAGGGATCACTCCAGGTAAGCGAAGTTAGGTTAGGAATGAATGAAGCTAGGACTTGTAATTCTGAAACATTTATTTGCACCTTGGCTCTAAAGACCATGCGCTTGAATTGAAAAACAAAATCATCAAAGTCTTTACTAAAAGTAATCAGATAAGTCTTCTCACCATCATCGATGATGTGAACATCTCGAATGATTCGACCCTGAGCATCAAGCCAAAGGGCATCAAGGGAAACCCCTGGAACTAGGTCATCAAGTTTTTGACTGAGAATGTCATTGAGCCAAGAGTGTCTATCTGGGCCTGAAACAATTAGAACTTTTTTATCTAAAACGACAAAGCTTTTAGAGTTGAGTAAATCTTTTTGTTCTAGGTTAGGGTTTCCGAAAGAGCCAGTCATTTCGTTAGCCAATACGGTCAAGTTCAACAGAAACTAGGTTCACCAGAGGATCTCTAACTGAAGATGCGACTTCCATCAACCAGTAAAGCTTGGTAACACCTTCTAAAGTCCTAGTTCCATACATGCGCTCGGCATAACCCCAGCTCTTCCCAGCATCAACTAAATGCATTGGCATGTGTGATCCAGCAACGGTTCTGATATCGATTCGTCCGGATTTCACTTGACCGGCATAAAACTCATATGCTCCACCAGGGTGAATGATTGAGGCTTCAATGTCGAAACCATCTTTATCATTTCTAAGTTTCTCTAGATCTTCACCAGATTGAATACTTTTATTTCCTGTACCGGGTAAAACCGATGGACCAAAATCTGCTTGCTCAGCAGGTCTTGCTAATCTCCAGAAACCTAGCTCTGCTGGTAATTCAATATCTTCAGAACCGTCGGTAGCATCCCCGATAAGTCTTGAGGTTGCGTGATAGGTCAGATAGTTGCCTTCACCATGAGAGAAGGTCACACGTTGTTGGAATTTACGTTCCTTGTGATCTTCAGGGTTTAGAAACTTATCACTAACTGCTCCAACACCTTCCCAGCTTCCAACTAGGAAAGCGAGCGGGTTTAGCTCAGTTGGTAAACCTTCGGGTAGAACGAACAACTAGCGCTGACCCTTGAAGAGTTTGTATATGACGAGGATGCTGATAGCACCGATAGCTAGGCCAGCGATGACTAGGAGTCCTAAAAAGAATAAATCTAGAGGCATGAGACCAGTTTAAGGGGTGAGCAAAATGTATAGGCCCGCTAGAGCCAAAATTGCATAGGTTCCACCTGAAACATAAATGAGTCTTCTGACGATGCCTTTGGTGTGTGAAGAAAGCAAATGAATCATGGAAACAACAGCTATCGAGCCGGCAGCGAAGACACCAAAGGTTCTGATGGCATCTCCCTGGCTGAAGTTCAAGATAACTAGAACTGCCCCCACTGCCACTAAAGCCCAAATCAGGCCGATGGCTACCCAGTCTTTATTCATAAAACCATCATGCCTTAGACACGGGTAGGATTTAAGCATCAAACGGGAGGCAAAATTGGCTCATTTGCTAGTTCTGTCTGAATCTTCAGACCAAAGCTTGCTACCCGCGCTTGGCCTGCTTGGTCACAAAATCCGTTACATCAAGCCAGATCCAGCAGCCCTGATGAATGCACCGGCAGCTGACGTAATTTTGTTGGATGCCCGTAAAGACCTAGTTAATGCCAAATCAATGGCGACATTGCTAAAAAGCACTGGTTTAGATTGCCCACTGTTCATTGTTGTTAGTGAAGGCGGTTTAGCTGGCTTATCTATTGAGTGGGGTGCTGATGATTTCATCTTGGATCACGCAGGACCTGCAGAAATAGATGCCCGCATCAGACTCGGGATTGCTAAGAGCATTGCCAGCGATATAGAAGGAAAGATCCAGACCGGTGGAATAACCATCGACGAGGCATCTTATTCAGCAAAGTTACATGGTGAACCTATGGACCTCACCTTCAAAGAGTTTGAATTACTGAAGTTTTTAGCCCAACACCCAGGCCGCGTTTTCACCAGAGAACAACTTTTGAGTGAAGTCTGGGGTTACGACTATTTTGGTGGTACCAGAACTGTTGACGTTCACATTCGTCGCCTTAGAGCAAAACTGGGCGATCTCGAAGGTCTAATTTCAACAGTTAGAAACGTTGGTTACCGCTTCAATAGAACTGTTGAAGAACCAGCTGAAATCACAGCCGGTTACTAACAATTAACCAAGCGGCAACTTTATTCTGCAAGGATTAGGAACATGTCTGAAGAAACTATGGCAATCCCACTGCCACCTAGTGGCTTTGACCTACCCTCAGATCGTTTCATAGACCGTGAACTTTCTTGGTTAGCTTTCAACGAACGAGTTCTTGAATTAGCTGAAGATGAAACTCTTCCACTTCTTGAAAGAGTCAACTTTCTTTCAATCTTTGCCTCCAACCTCGATGAATTCTTTATGGTTCGAGTAGCCGGCCTTAAAAGAAGAATTGCTACCGGTTTAGCAGTAACTTCATCTTCGGGTTTTGAACCTGCTGAAGCACTAACAGAGTTGAGTAAAGCAGCACACACTCTGCAGCAGCGCCATAGCAAGCTTTTCATTGAAAATATTGAACCCGCTTTAGAGCAAGCAAGAATTAACATCACCTCTTGGGAAAAGCTAGAACAAACTGAAAGGGATGCTTTAGGTGATTACTACCATAAGCAGATCTTCCCTGTGCTAACACCTCTAGCGGTTGATCCTGCTCACCCTTTCCCATACATCTCAGGTTTGTCACTCAACATTGCGGTTATGGTCAAGCATCCAGAAAATGGCAGCAACCTGTTTGCCAGAGTTAAGGTTCCACCAACACTTCCACGTTTTGTGAGGGTTCCTGGGGCTAGTGCTGGAGTTCGTTTTATTCCTTTGGAAGAGATCATCGGTCAACACCTTGACTCATTGTTTGAAGGCATGCAGGTTATTCAATATCACAACTTCCGTGTGACTAGAAATGAAGACCTGGATGTTGATGAAGATGAAGCAGAGAACCTGCTTCAAGCATTAGAAGCTGAGCTTGCTAAACGTCGCTTTGGTCCAGCGGTTCGTCTTGAAGTTT
>CANGBK010000041.1 GCA_947452235.1 Micrococcales bacterium | reverse complement strand
TGAAGTGTTGGGTAAAGCTCTTTTAGCTTTTCAACAGTTTCGTAGGTTTCATCTACCGAGAGTGTGGTTTGACTTAGCCAAACAACTTTGTTTGGGTCTTTGATGGTGACATTCAGGATGCCTTTAGCTCCATCAACGATCTGAACCTTTTCTGGGGCTTCTCCTGCGGTTCCTTCAACTTCTTCGTGACCTTCGTGACCGATCAGCAGGATGTCATAGTCATCATTAGCAAAACGAACCACTTCACGGTGAACCTTGGTTACCAGCGGGCAGGTGGCATCAATGGTGTTTAGCCCTCTATCTTCAGCTGCTTTAACAACAGCTGGGCTAACGCCGTGAGCTGAGAAGACCAGGATGGCTCCTTCAGGGACCTCATCAACTTCATCAACAAAGATGGCTCCGCGCTTTTCTAGAGAAGAAACCACGTGCTTGTTGTGAACAATCTCTTTACGAACATAAACCGGTGAACCATGAAGATCTAGGGCTTTTTCAACAGCAATAACCGCACGGTCAACACCAGCACAATATCCTCTAGGGGCAGCCAAAAGGACTCTTTTATGTCCTTGGACGGAAGTATTCTGGATTGTGGTCACAGTTCAATTCTAAACTGTGTTGAGGGAAGGTAAGGGTTCATGAACGAATTACCAGTTATCGGTAAGGATTCAGAACATCCGTTTACTGTAGCCCAACTAAGCCAAAGAGTTGCCGAAGCAGTAAGCAAGTGGGGTACTGCTTGGGTTGAGGGGGAACTTATCAAGTTCCAACATAAAGCTGGGGGCCATGCATACCCTTCCCTTAGAGATTTGACCACCGGGGCAACTATCAGCCTGGTTATTTTCAACAATGTCTTAGTTGCTGCAGGTGAAGAGTTTCAAGATGGTGACCGAGTCGTAGTTAACGGCGTAATGGACTTCTATCAAGCCAGAGGATCACTTAGCTTCAAGGTCTCTTCGATAAAGAAGGTCGGAATTGGTGTTCTGATGGCGGAGATTGAAGCCAGAAGAGCAAAGATTATTGCTGAAGGTTTGGCAGACCAAGACAAAAAGCAAAAACTTCCTTTCCTACCTAACTGCATAGGTCTTATCACGGCAGAGAACTCTGACGCTGAAAAAGATGTTAAACAAAATGTTTTACTTCGCTGGCCTGAAGCTAAATTCAAAAGCGTGAACGTATCCGTTCAAGGACCGGAATGTCCGCCAACGGTGATCGCTGCAATAAAGAAGTTAGATGAAGATCCTGAGGTTGATGTAATCATCATCACTAGAGGTGGTGGTGGCTACTTAGAACTCATGGGATTTAGCGATGAAGCTTTGGTTCGTGCAGTGGCAAATGCAAAGACACCGATTATTTCTGCCATTGGTCACGAGAATGATCGACCTATCATTGATGATGTTTCGGACCTTAGAACATCAACACCAACTGATGCCGCTAAACGTGTAGTTCCAGATGTTGTTGAAGAGCGTCGCAAGATAAAAGAATCCATAAACCGAATGGTTAACATCATTGGAACTTTCGTTGCCCACCAGGTCACTCTGATTCAACAAATTAGACAGAACCCACTGTTGAAAGACCCGCACGCATATTTAGCTCAAAGATCAGATGACCTAGTTAGAGCCATTTCAGACCTTAGAGATGAAATGGATTCAAGACTAGATAAACAGGCAACAGAACTGACCAATAAAAGAAACTTGCTTAGATCTCTCTCCCCACAGAGCACCCTGGATCGTGGCTATGCCGTGGTTAGGGATGGCTCAGGGCAGGTAATTACTGACCCTAAGGCCGTTTCAAGCGGTTTAGAGCTGGAAGTGACCCTAGCTAAGGGTGAAATCAAGGCAACTGCTAAATAAGTGTCTAAAAGCAACTATTAAACTGGAGTAATAATGACTGACATCAACAAAGACATCGAATCTATGAGCTACGAGCAGGCTCGTGATGAACTCACTAAAGTTCTATCCCAGCTTGAAGCAGGCTCAGTGACTTTGGACCAGTCAATGGCTTTATGGCAACGTGGTGAACTGCTTGCTCAGAAATGTGAAGAGTGGCTTTCGGGCGCTAGAGCAAAGCTTGAAGCAGTTCTAAAAGAAAAGAAGGACTAACCCTTTGAGTGATTCAGCAGCAAGACACAGAGCTCGTCAAACTGTAATCAACCTATGTTTGGCTTTGGCTGCTTGTGTTGCTCTAGTTGTTGTTATCACTGTTACTTTGCCTAGAGATGAATCCAACAGGATCAAGTCAGTTGACTATTCGAGTGTTGTAGTTCAAGCAGCAAACTCTTCAAAGCTTGATTTAGTTAATGTGAAACTTCCAAATAACTGGTGGTGCAACCAAGCAGCGCTTACCACAAACAATATTGATACTGTTCCTGTTTTCAAAGCAGGCTTTGTTGGTTCAGATACCAAATACATCGGCTATACCCAAGCACTAAACGCTAACCCAACTTGGTTAGCGTTAGGACTAAACGGTATGACCCTAACCGGAACTCAGACCTACGGTATTCATTCTTGGGATATCTACGAATCTGTTGTGAAACATGATCCTAAGAAAACCATGGATTATGTGATGGTTCTGAAATACACATCAAAAACTTCTAACGAGAACTACATTCTTCTCTACGGTGTTGCAGAACCTGCAGAGTTTGATTTCTTCGCTAAACAGCTAACCACTCAAGCATGGTCAGGAGTGACAATAATTGACTAGTCGACCACAGAACCCTATAGATGCCTGGCAAGCAATAGTTGAAGGTAATCACCGCTTTGTTACCGGCTCCCCTGCTCACCCAAGACAAGATGTTGATCACAGAGCCGAGCAAGCTCTAGGGCAAAAGCCTTTCGCTGCTTTGTTTGGTTGTGCTGATAGTCGTCTTTCAGCTGAAATAATCTTCGATGTTGGTTTAGGTGATCTGTTTGTGGTTCGCAATGCCGGTCAGGTTATTGCTGAAACCATTCTTGGCTCATTGGAATATGCAGTTGAAGTTTTAGGGGTGCCACTGATTCTAGTTTTAGGTCACGACGAATGTGGTGCAGTTAGAGCCACTATGGATGCTACCGAAGGCAAGATGATGGCGACCGGTGAATTTATTCATAACTTGGTTGAACGACTAGCCCCAACTGTTACAGAAGCTCAAGCCAACGGCTTTACCGAAATAGATCAGATAACTGATCTTCACATCAGAGACACCATCAATGAACTTGTTGCAAGATCAACTCTTATCAAAGACCGGATTGAATCAGGTTCATTGGCTGTAGTTGGTGCTAACTATCGTCTTGCTTTGGGTGAGATTCATCCGCTAGTAACTATCGGCAACATCGAATAAAGAAGAAAGAAATCTAATGGAATACCGCATCGAACACGACACCATGGGTGAAGTTCAGGTCCCTGTTAACGCCCTATATGCAGCTCAGACTGCACGTGCAGTTGAGAACTTCCCTATCTCTGGAACTACGCTAGAGCGAGCACATATCGCCTCGCTAGCCCAGATCAAGAAATCTGCCGCTATGGCTAATGCCAAACTAGGTGTTTTATCTCAAGAGATAGCTGACGCTATTGCTAAGGCTGCTGATGAAGTTATTTCAGGTAAGCATGATGGTGAATTCCCGGTAGATATTTTCCAGACCGGTTCAGGAACCTCTTCAAACATGAACATGAATGAAGTTCTAGCCACCATTGCTAGTAGTCATTTAGGTAGCAAAGTTCACCCTAATGACCATGTGAACGCTTCCCAGTCATCTAACGATGTTTTCCCAACCTCAGTTCACGTAGCTGTCACCTCAGCTCTAATCAACGACCTGCTTCCGTCCCTTGAGCACCTAGCTAAAGAACTAGAGGTCAAAGAATCAGCTTGGGCAACAGTAGTGAAAGCTGGTCGAACACACCTGATGGATGCAACACCAGTGACCCTAGGTCAAGAGTTCGGTGGTTATGCAGCTCAAATTCGTTACGGCATGGAAAGAATCAGTGCTGCTATCCCACGTGTTGCTGAAGTTCCACTAGGTGGAACAGCAGTTGGAACCGGTATCAACACCCCTAAAGGTTTCCCTCAAGAAGTTATTTCACTTCTAGCTAAAGAAACCAAACTTCCGATCACTGAAGCTAGAAACCACTTTGAAGCTCAAGGAGCTAGAGACTCACTGGTTGAAGCTTCAGGAGCGCTAAGAACTCTTGCAGTTAGCGTTACCAAGATTTGTAATGACCTTCGCTGGATGGGTTCAGGGCCTAATGCAGGTATCGGTGAATTAGCTATCCCTGATCTTCAACCAGGTTCATCAATCATGCCTGGCAAAGTAAACCCAGTTATTCCAGAAGCTGTAATGATGGTGGTTGCCAGAGTTATTGGTAACGATGCAGCTGTTGCTTGGTCTGGTGCAACAGGCAACTTTGAACTAAACGTAGCTATTCCAGTTATGGGTAATTCACTACTGGAATCAATCAGATTACTTTCAAACTCACTACGACTACTTGCAGATAAAACCATCAACGGTCTTGAAGCTAACGTCGAAAGAGCAAGAGCACTTGCTGAGTCAAGCCCATCGATAGTCACACCGCTAAATAAATACATTGGCTATGAAGCAGCAGCAAAGATTGCAAAGCACGCAGTTAAGAAAGGCCTCACCATCCGTGAAGCCACCATCGAGCTCGGCTACGTAGACAACGAGAAGCTAACCCTAGAACAACTAGATAAAGCTCTAGATGTTCTAGCGATGACTAAACCTAACTAAAGAAACTGCGCAGGATTAGTTGGTTCGCCGAACTACTCGGCAAAATTGACGACAAAAGGCTAACTTAGTTAGAGTTTTTGTTATTTCTTATCTTGGTGAGTTTTCTCTTAAGCGGTCAGCAAACGGTAGCAAAGTCATAACTAGGTGATTGAAATTCTTGTTGGCTATTTACCTATAGACCCGAGTAAACGTGTAAACCTTTGAAGTAAAGGTTGACGATGGTGAAGTACAAAGTGACCTCATTTAACAGGAATCTAAGTCAAAAAAGCCAAACTGACCACCTTCAATCATCGCCAGAGCCAGCGATGCTGCGGATGCGTGGGCTGGAGAGTTTACTGGTTTCAAGGGGAGCTAATATTTGCTTGAGGATCTTTGTGAATCTGCGACTACTCCCTTATCAGCTACATTGAGCAATCGGACCGCCATATCAAAAAGAATTAGCTTAAGTTAGTTCCAAAACAACCTAAAAAAGCCTTTCCAATCAATTGGATTCCAACCTGGGAAACACACTATGGAGAGAGTGATCCAGAAGAAGGAGAACTCTTCAGGCGAACTTAAATATAGCCCTTCTAAGGGGTTACTAACAAATGCAAATCTCAAATGTAGTACAACTAGTAACGCCAACATGACTAGTGTCAGCATTCCAAACCCGAATCGCAGGGTGGTGTCTAGATTACTCCTAAACCAGACTTTGATGGCAACCCAGAGAAATTGACCGACAAAAATCGTGGCAATTACAACAAGATTTACGAGAAGATCGTGAGACTGCAACAAATAATCAAATTTTCCCAGAGGAGTCGGGCTCGGTATGATCACTCCTAGTATTCCCGTTGTTGCAAATATGTACGCGCTCAACCAACCCAGGAGAATAGAAACAACGCTTTGAGAGTAATAACTAAAAACGGTCTTTGAGTTTTGCGGAAAGTTCGGTATCGACCCTTTTTTATCCTTTATCTCGAGGACATGTAGCCGGTCCAAGACACGTAAAGCCGCAAAGTTGCTGTAATCTTTGGAGATAAATTTCTTTGAGTTCATAAGGGATTTGAACCTTTCCATTTCATGTTTAGCAGACTTTCCCCGATCAGTTCTCTCGACGACGGAATATAACACCCAAAAAGTTATGCACTATTGGAGTTATCGCTGCCTTGATAACCATTTTGACCAACACAAATAATTGTGTCGCACCCCTGAACCAGACCTTCATGATTGGCGCAAATTGCCAACCCAGACGGGCCATTACGGCCGAGACTATCGCGGTTGTTAGGAATTCCACAATGTCGAATCCTGAACCTAGCTTCGTCGACTTGGGACCTAAAAATAGATCTACGCCTTGGTAAATTGCGTCAAAAGTTGCCGAAATCAGAACTGAGCCCAAGCCACATAAAAGGAAACTTCCAAGGCAAATCGCCCAGCCCAGCACAGCCCCTATGCCGTCTAATGCAATCTTTAGGGCATTCATACCATTTTGATTTACTAGAGATAACCCATTAAAGTCCGATTGATTTATTGGATCATTTGGGTAGGTGTAACTGTTTTCGTTGCCTCCGGGGATTGGGTCTATTGAGGTGAATTGGTTGGTTTTAGGGTTATAGACTCTTGCTCCCATGAGGATGAGTCCTGTGTTGTTGGTGGCTCTTTCTTGTTGACCGTAAGCACTGTAGTTGACTAGGTTGCTGTTGGTTTGACTGGTTAATGGGTTACCGAAAGAGTCGTAGTTGGTCCAGCTTGAGTAGTCTGTGTTAGTTCCAGCTAAGTTGATTGTGTTGACTGTGTGACCATGTGTGTCTGTGATCTGCATGG
>CANGBK010000040.1 GCA_947452235.1 Micrococcales bacterium | reverse complement strand
TAGTTCTGCTGTGACAGCGCGAACACGCTGACCAAGTTCACCAATACAAGCACCCTTAGCGTTCAAACCAGGAACTGATGTTCTAACCGCAATCTTGGTTCTTTGACCAGCTTCACGAGCAACCTGAACAATCTCAACCTGACCTGAAGCAATCTCAGGCACCTCTAGAGCGAAAAGCTTACGGATAAGGCTCGGGTGTGTTCTCGAAACGTTAATCTGCACCTGACCACGGGCATTCTTATCAACCTTGGTCACATAGAAACGCATTCTCTTACCGTGAGAGTAATCCTCACCAGGAACCTGCTCTTCTGGAGGCATGATCGCTTCAACATCGCCAATCTTCACATAGACCATGTATGAACGATGACCTTGCTGAATTTCACCAGCAACAATGTCTTCAACCTTGGCCTTGAATTCACCGTAAAGACCTTCATCAGAAAGACCACGAATACGCTGACCAATTACCTGCTTCGCAGCAGCGGCAGCGATACGACCAAAGTTTTCAGGAGTCTTATCAACCTCAGGAACCTTCGTCCCATCTGGAAGCTCAACGATTAGTTTCCCGAAGTCATCGCGCTCTTCAGTGTCTGGAACAAGGATAGAAACCTTGCCAGTCTTCTGATCTAGAACGGCTCTAGCAGGATCGCTGTTACCAACACTCTTGTGGTAGGCGGCTACTATAGCTGCCTCAATAATTTCAACCAGTTCATTGAATGGAATTTCTTTGTCACGCTCGACAAGTCGAAGTGCACTTAAGTCAATATCCATGAGACGCCTCCTGGCCGCTAGTCAATTATGCGAGCGGCAGGGTCATTCAAGCCAGCTCGGTTACTGCCAATTCTACCTTGACTGAGCGACGCTCGCCAGAGCGTCTGTCCCAAATATCTACTTCTCCTGAAGCTAAACCGCGTCCAACAATCAAAATCTTAGGAATTCCTAGCAATTCAGCGTCACTGAACTTAACCCCAGGGCTAACCTTCAAGCGATCATCCAGCAATACAGACTTACCTTTGGCAACCAATTCGTTAGCCAAACGCTCCGCAGTTTCGTAAAGTTCGTCCTCTTTACCTGCAGCAACAACGTGAATATCAGCAGGCGCAACTGCTTCAGGCCAAGAAAGGCCCTTCTCATCATTATTAGCCTCAGCCAAAACAGCAATGATTCTAGTAACACCAATTCCGTAGGAACCCATGGTGACAGTTACCAACTTGCCATTCTCATCCAACACTTTGAGATCTAAAGCCTCGGCATACTTCTTACCCAACTGGAACACGTGACCAATTTCAATTCCACGAGCCAATTCGAGAGGACCACTGCCATCTGGTGCTGGGTCGCCTGCTTTGATTTCAGCAAGGTCAGCTATGCCATCAGCCTCAAAATCTCTTCCGAAAACCAAATTGAAAATATGGCTGTCTTTAGTGTTGGCTCCAGCAACCCAACTGGTCCCTGCAACAACTCTTGGGTCAACCAAATACTTGATTTTGCTTTCAGCCTTTTCACCAAGGAACTGCTTACCTGATTTAACCGGCCCTAAGTAACCTTTGACTAACTCTGGATGCTTAGCAAAGTCTTCTTCTGTTGCCGGTTCTACATCACAACCAGCAAAAACTATTTCGGCACGTTTAGGTTCCATTTCGCGATCGCCTGGAATAGCAACCACGACAAGAGATCTCTTCTTGTTAACATCAGTCACAGCTAAAACAATGTGCTTCAAAGTATTTGCAGCTGTGATTTCTTTGAATCCCAAGTGTTCCTGAGCAAATTTGACTACTGCATCAATAGAAGTAGTTCCAGGGGTTTCCTTTATTTCAGCCGCTGGCTTACCTTCTACACTTTGAGCATCAGGTGAACTAATAGTCACAGCCTCAACGTTTGCGGCATACCCACCAGGTGAACGAACGAAGGTGTCCTCACCAATTGGAGACGGAGATAGAAACTCTTCGCTTGCAGAACCACCCATCGCTCCAGCGTCAGCTTTCACAATTACGTATTCCAAACCAAGGCGCTTGAAGATTCGCTCGTAAGCATCACGTTGAGCCTCGTAGCTCTTTACAAGTCCTTCGTGTGAAACATCAAAAGAGTATGCATCCTTCATCACGAACTCACGACCGCGCAATAAACCTGCGCGAGGACGAGCCTCATCACGATACTTGTTTTGAATTTGATACAGAGTTAGAGGTAAATCTTTGTAACTTGAATAAAGGTCTTTCACCAATAGTGTGAACATCTCTTCATGAGTTGGCGCTAGAAGATAATCTGCTTTCTTACGATCTTGCAGACGGAAAAGGTTATCTCCATATTCAGTCCAGCGACCGGTTACTTCAAAAGGCTCTCTAGGCAATAGCGCAGGGAAGAAAACTTCTTGAGCTCCGGCGGCTGCCATTTCCTCGCGAACAATTTTCTCAACACGTGACTTTACTGCAAGGCCCAGTGGCAACCAAGTATAGATACCAGGAGCTGCGCGACGGATGTACCCTGCTCGAACCAATAGCTTGTGGCTATCAACTTCCGCTTCGGCTGGATCCTCACGCAGTGTGCGCAAGAATAAGCTGCTCATTTTTAGCAACATGGATTAGTCCTTCTTCGCAACTAGAACCTGAGGTGAACCAACTAGTGCAGGGTCCATCTCAGCAGCCAAGCGGTTCGCTTCTTCAATAAGTGTTTGAACAATCTCGCTCTCAGGAACAGTCTTGATTACTTCACCCTTAACAAAGATCTGACCCTTACCGTTACCAGATGCAACACCCAGGTCGGCTTCACGCGCTTCACCAGGCCCGTTAACAACACAACCCATAACTGCAACTCTCAGTGGAACAGTCATATTCTCAAGACCAGTAGTCACGTCCTCAGCGAGTTTGTAAACATCAACCTGAGCTCGTCCACATGATGGGCACGAAACAATTTCAAATTTACGCGGACGCAAGTTCAATGATTCAAGAATCTTTGAACCAACCTTGATTTCTTCAACCGGTGGCGCTGAAAGTGAAACACGAATGGTGTCTCCGATACCCTTACTCAACAAAGCACCGAACGCAACAGAAGATTTAATTGTTCCTTGGAATGCAGGACCTGCCTCAGTGACTCCAAGGTGTAGTGGCCACTCTCCTCTTTCAGCAAGAAGTTCATATGCCTTAACCATGACCACTGGGTCATTGTGCTTAACAGAAATCTTGAAGTCGTGGAAATCGTGTTCCTCAAACAAAGACGCTTCCCAGACAGCTGATTCCACCAAAGCTTCAGCAGTTGCCTTGCCATATTTTTGCAAGAGTCGTGGATCAAGCGATCCTGCGTTAACACCAATACGAATTGAAACTCCAGCGTCTTTAGCAGCTTTAGCAATTGCACCAACTTGGTCATCAAACTGGCGAATGTTTCCTGGGTTCACACGAACAGCGCCACAGCCAGCATCAATAGCTTGGAAAACATACTTTGGCTGGAAGTGAATATCTGCAATCACTGGAATCGGAGACTTTTTTGCAATAATTCTCAGAACATCTGCATCATCTTGAGATGGGCAGGCAACACGAACAATGTCACAACCAGTAGCGGTTAACTCAGCAATTTGCTGCAATGTTGCGTTGATGTCTGTGGTCGGTGTTGTGGTCATTGACTGAACTGAAATAGGTGCGTCGCCACCAACAGCTACATTTCCGACCATGATTTTGCGGCTCTTACGGCGAGGCGTTAATACCTCAGGAGCAACTGGCTTATTTAGGTTGATAGCTGGCACGTTGACCCACTTCTTTCAAAAGTTCTTGTCTGTATAGATAAGTCTAAACGCCAAGGCCAAATCCCTAGAGATGGACTGGGTTGATGATGTCCCTAAGTACCAAAATGATGGTTAGAACAAACATCAATGAGGCAACAATGTAAGCAACCGGCATCATCATCGCTGTGGCAACGGGTTTCTCAAGCTTCTTGCCACGGATTCGCCAGATTCCGCGTTTAAATGCCTCATAGATTCCACCAGCAATATGCCCACCGTCTAGCGGAACCAAAGGCAACATGTTGAATACGAATAAAGCGACATTCAAGCTAAGAATCATGGCGAGCTGAGAGAGAATCTTGTCTTCAAAACTGATTGCGCTATTGGAAGCAACATCCCCCGAATACTGACCTAACCCAATGATCGATATTGCACCCTCTGCGCTTCTTGGTGCACCTGGAACAATTTCTGCCACTGCGTTTACTGCCTGGATAGGCAATTGAACAATCATTTGACCAGTTGTGGCCAACATGCCACCCAAATTACCTAGAGCCTGACTTGGACTCTGTTGATATTTTTGGCTTTCAAGGTAAACGCCTACGAAAGGTCTTGTTTTCCCAGCAGAAGTTAACTCTCCAATTGTGATCTCGAGAGGAACCTGCACACCTTGACGGTCAACAATAAGAGTTTCGGATTTACCAACATACTTAGGCAACAGCGGATCGATATCTGACCATCTGTTTATCGATGTGCCAGCAAAGGAAACAATTTTGTCTCCTGATTGAATACCTGCAAGAGCTGCTGGTGAAGGCTCTCCCGCCTGATCGCAGTTTGGATTCGAATCGCTTGGAACACAGCTGACCACTTGGTGAACAACGTTGTTACGGTCGTAGCCCCCGAAGCCGCTAAATAAAGCAAGTGATAGGACGACAGCAATCAACAGATTGGCAAAAGGTCCACCAAACATGACAACTAGTTTCTGCCAAGGCTTTAGTCGATAAAAAGCTCTAGCGTCATCTTCGACAGATGGTTCTTCTGATTGTGTAACAGAGTTAGTTAGTTTTCTCCAGAAAGTTTGCTTCACATTTTTTTCAAGAGGCGGGACCATGCCAACCATTTGAATATATCCACCAAGTGGAATGAGTTTGATTCCATATTCAGTTTCCCCACGTTTGCGAGAAAACACTGTTGGTCCAAAGCCAACCATATACTTTGTTACTTTCACACCAAATTTCTTAGCAGGCAATAAGTGACCCAGCTCGTGCAAAGCAATAGAAATAGCAAGGCCTAAAACAAGAAATAACCAACCGCTCAAAACATAAATGAAGTTCATGCATTCAACCTAACTATGTTCACTGACATCTGATGTGTTTAACGTTTAGCAATCAGGTTATTCGCAGTTTCGCGAGCCCAAATCTCTGCTTCTAGAACTGCTTCCAAACTAAGTTCCTCAAGAGGCGTGTGCTTAGAAATTACTTCTTCAATAATTTCAGTGATAGCAGTGAAACTGATCTTGCCCTCGTGGAACGCCTCAACAGCTTCTTCATTTGATGCGTTATAAACAGCTGGATAGGTTGAACCCGAAGTTCCAACCTGTCTTGCTAAAGCAACTGCTCTGAACACTGTTTCATCTAAAGGTTCAAAAGTCCAAGAGTGCGACTTGCTGAAATCAACTTGCGCTGAAACATTCTCAATGCGATCTGGCCAAGTCAAACCGAGAGCAATAGGTAATTTCATGTCTGGTGGTGAACACTGGGCAATGATTGATCCATCAACAAATTCAACCATCGAGTGAACAACAGACTGAGGATGAACAGTGACGGCAATCTGCTCGAAAGGAACACCAAAGAGCAAGTGAGCTTCAATAATCTCTAAACCTTTATTCACCATGGTTGCTGAGTTGGTGGTAACCACCTTTCCCATATTCCAGGTTGGATGCTTTAGAGCTTGAGCCGGGGTAACGGAACTTAGTTGCTCCCCTGTGAAACCTCTGAAAGGACCACCTGAAGCAGTCAAAATTAGCTTCGCAACTTCTCCCCTGTTGCCAGCCAATAAACACTGGGCCAAAGCAGAGTGTTCAGAGTCAACTGGAACTATTTGACCAGGCGCTGCCAAGGAGGTGACTAATGAACCACCAACGATTAGAGACTCTTTGTTAGCCAAGGCAAGTCTTTTACCTGTTTTTAGGGCTGCCAATGTTGGCTGTAGACCAACCGAACCAGTAATTCCATTTAGAACTACATCTGCTTCAGTGTTTTCAATCAGTTCACAAGCTGCCTCGGAACCAATTACTGCTTTATCTTCAGGAACACCAAACTTTTTAGCCTGATCTGCCAGCAGTTCACTATTGCGGTTAGCCACTAAACCGGCTACCTGAAATTTGTCTGGATTACTAGCGATAATCTCTAACGCTTGAGTTCCAATGGAACCCGTGCTCCCCAGAATGATTATTCGCTTCATGCCTTCAATATTGCCATCTAAACCCCCAAACTCTCCTCCCAAAGGTAAATAAGTCGGGCGTAGAATATAGGCATGACTATTGAACAGCGCCGTAATCTTGTTACTTCAATCCCTGGACCTAAGTCCCAAGCCCTGCACGTAAACCGCCTTGAACAAGTCGGTCACGGAGTCGGCACCACTTTGCCTGTGTATATCGATTCAGCTCACGGAGCTATCTTGGTGGACGTTGATGGAAACCAGTTCATCGATATGGGTTCAGGTATCGGTGTTACAACCATCGGTCACACTAACGATGCTGTTGTCAAAGCTGTTTCAGAGCAGGTTGCAAAACTAACTCACACTCTTTTCACTGTCACACCTTACGTTCCTTACGTTGAAGTTTCAGAAATCCTCAACGCTCACATGCCTGGTAATTTCAAGAAGCGTTCAGCTTTGTTCAACTCAGGTGCTGAAGCAGTTGAAAACGCAATCAAACTTGCACGTAAGTTCACCGGTCGCAACGAGATCGCGGTTTTCGATCACGCATATCACGGTCGTACCAACCTAACCATGGCTATGAACTTCAAGAACATGCCTTACGCCGATGGTTTCGGTCCATTCGCCGGTAGCGTTACTCACGTTCCTATGTCTTACCCTTTCCATGACCCTGAGGGCATGACTGGTGAAGAAGCAGCAACTCGCGCGATCAACTACATGGAAAAGCGTATTGGCGCCAAGAACCTTGCAGCTGTTGTGATTGAACCCATTCAAGGTGAAGGTGGTTTCATCGTTCCTGCTCCTGGTTTCCTGAAAGCTCTTAGCACTTGGACGCACGCCAACGGAATTGTTTTGGTTGCGGACGAAGTTCAGGCTGGTATTGCTAGAACAGGTAAATGGTTTGCAACTGAGCACGAAGAAGGTTTCGAACCAGACCTCATGACAATCGCTAAGGGTATTGCTGGCGGTATGCCTATTTCAGC
>CANGBK010000039.1 GCA_947452235.1 Micrococcales bacterium | reverse complement strand
TGAAGACGGGGATGACGAGTAATTAGACCCTAAGTCGGGGCTATTACTTTCTGTTTCTGGGCATTAGAATGGATGCTGTTAGAACCTGTGTTGGCTGTCGTCAACCTGGGAATCGTGCGAATTTAGTCCGTTTGGTTTATTTTCAAGGAAACTTGATATTTGATTGGGACAAATGTTTGCCCGGTCGAGGTTCTTGGCTTCATAAGCAAAAAAGTTGTTTTGATCAGGCGGTGGACCGCGGATCATTCAATCGAGCAGTGAAGGCCAAGTTGAGCCTTGAGAATCTAGCCAAACTGAAAGAACAGGCAGAAAAGATGTTGGAAATCTAATGAGTACCTCGAAATGAGTACCCAGCACTAAAGCCTGCCCTGACTGGGGTAGGCCCCAGACAGGAGAAATAAATTGGCGTTACCACGTGTATACGACATAGCTAAAGAGCTCGGCATTGAAACTGCTGAAGCCTTAGCAAAACTAAGCGAACTCGGCGAATACGTTAAGAGCGGTTCATCAACCATTGCTCCGCCGGTAGCAAACAAGCTTCGCGCAGCCTTCCCTAATGCAAAACCTAAGGAAGAAGCTCCGAAAGAAACTAAGGCAACTAAAGCCAAGGCAACTAAGAAAACCGATGAGGTTGAAGCCAAGGTTGAGGAAGTTAAACCTGAAGAGAAGACCGAACCTAAGGCTGAAGCAGCACCTGCTCCGGCTGCTCCGGTTCCTGGTATTCCTCGTCCAGGAAATAATCCTTTTGCTGCAGCCCAAGGCATGGGTATTCCACGTCCGATGGCGAGACCGGGTAATAACCCGTTCGCATCGAATCAGGGCATGGGTCGATCAAACACAACTGGACGTCCTCAAGGGAATCGTCCAGCTGGTGCTGGTGGACCTAACCGTCCAGGTGGACCTCGTCCTGCTGGTACTGGTGCACCTAGACCAGGTGGAGGTTACCAAGGTAATCGTCCTGGTGGTCAAGCTGGTGCTCCTGCAACTCCAGGTGCTTTCCCAGCTCCTGGTAGACCAGGTGCTGGTGGTCGTGGCCGCGGTGGTTCAACCGCTGGTGCTTTCGGTAAGGGTGGATCAAGATCTGCTTCTAAAGCTAGAAAATCGAAGAGAGCAAAGCGCGAAGAGTTCGAACAGAGAACAGCGCCTAGCCTAGGTGGAGCAGTTGTTCCAAGAGGTGACGGTAATACTGTTCTTCGTTTGCGCCGTGGATCATCTATTCAAGACTTCGCAGACAAGATTGATGCCAATGCAGGTCAGCTAATCACCGTGCTATTCCACTTAGGTCAGATGGCTACCGCCACTGCTTCTTTGGATGAAGAGACTTTCCAGATTCTTGGTGCTGAGCTTGGTTACAAGATCGAAGTTGTTTCTCCTGAAGATGAAGAGCGCGAACTCTTTGATTCATTCGGTTTGGACATCGATGAGGAAGATGACGAAGAGGATCTTGAGTATCGAGCACCGGTTGTTACTGTTATGGGTCACGTTGACCACGGTAAGACTCGTTTGCTTGACAAGATTCGTAACGCTAACGTTCAGGCTGGTGAAGCCGGCGGTATTACTCAGCACATTGGTGCTTACCAGGTTCACACAACCCATGAAGGCGTTGACCGTGCGATTACTTTCATTGACACCCCAGGTCACGAGGCGTTCACCGCTATGCGCGCTCGTGGTGCTCAGGTAACAGATATTGCAATCCTTGTTGTTGCAGCTGACGATGGGGTTATGCCTCAGACAGTTGAAGCGTTGAACCACGCTCAGTCTGCTGGTGTTCCGATTGTTGTTGCTGTTAACAAGGTTGATAAAGAAGGTGCGAACCCAGCCAAGATTCGTCAGCAGCTAACCGAGTTTAACTTGGTAGCTGAAGAGTATGGTGGCGATGTCATGTTCGTTGATGTTTCTGCGTTGACCGGTGCTGGTATCCAAAACCTTCTTGATGCAGTTATCTTGACTGCTGATGCTGCTTTGGATCTTCGTGCTAACCCTAACCGTGATGCTCGTGGTGTTGCCATTGAAGCTAACTTGGATAAGGGGCGTGGTGCTGTTGCTACCGTTCTTATTCAGGCCGGAACTTTGCGTGTTGGTGACTCTATTGTTGCTGGTGCTTCACATGGACGTGTTCGTGCGATGTTTGATGAGAATGGCGCTCCAGTTGAAGCTGCGGAACCTTCAAGACCTGTTCAGGTTTTGGGTCTTCAATCAGTTCCTCGTGCGGGTGACACATTTGTAGTTACTGAAGATGAGAGACAGGCTCGCCAGATCGCTGAGAAGCGTGAAGCTGCTGACCGTAACGCTCTATTGGCTAAGACACGTAAGCGTGTCAGCCTTGAAGACTTTACTAAAGCTCTTGAAGACGGCAAGGTTTCAGCTCTTAACTTGGTCATCAAGGGTGACGTTTCTGGTGCTGTTGAAGCGCTTGAAGACTCATTATTGAAGATTGAAGTTGATGACTCTGTTCAGCTTCGTATCATTCACCGTGGTGTTGGTGCGATTACTGAGAGCGATGTTAACTTGGCAACTGTTGACAATGCAATCATCATTGGTTTCAACGTTCGTCCAGATAACAAGGCTAAGGAACGTGCCGACCGCGAGGGTGTTGACATTCGTTTCTACTCAGTTATTTATGCTGCACTTGAAGACATCGAAAGATCTCTTAAGGGAATGCTTAAGCCTGAATACGAGGAAGCTCAGCTTGGTACTGCTGAAGTTAGAGATATCTTCAAGTCTTCCAAGGTTGGAACCATTGCCGGTTCTATCGTTAGATCCGGTTCTATCAAGAGAAACAGCATGGCGAGAATCTCTCGCGATGGTGTCTTGCTAGCTGAGAACCTAAAGATTGAATCTCTAAAGAGATTCAAGGATGACGCTACTGAAGTCAAGACTGACTTCGAGTGTGGTATTGGTCTTTCTAACTTCAACGAAATTCAAATAGGTGACATTATCGAAACCTATGAGATGCGTGAGAAGCCGAGGGTCTAATGGTTGACGCCGCTAGAGCTAGAAGATTAGCTGAGCGAATCAAGGTGTTAGCAGCTGGAGCGTTAGAGAAGGTTGTTAAAGACCCTGATTTGGGTTTTGTGACAATCACTGATGTGAGGGTGACTCCTGATTTAGCCAGTGCGAAGATTTACTACACAGTTTTTGGTGACAAGGCTCAGCAAGAAAAATCTGCTGAGATCCTTGCTCGCTTTACTGGAAAAGTTCGTGGAGAAATTGGTCATCAATTAGGTATTCGTCTAACTCCTACGGTTGAGTTTCTGACCGATGAAGTTCCTGAGACTGCTCAGCAGATGAATGATTTGCTGGCTGAAGCTAGGGCTCGTGATGCGGAACTTAAGAAGTTGGCGAAAGATGCCAAGTTTGCGGCGGGCGAGAACCCTTACCGCGAAGATAAGTCAGCGGACGAAGAGTAATTTAGTTGGCTGTTTCAGGTCTGCTTCTAGTTGATAAGCCCCAGGGCTTCACTAGTCACGACGTGGTTGCCAAAGCCCGTAAAGCGCTTGGAACTAGAAGTGTTGGTCATGCTGGAACTTTAGATCCGATGGCAACTGGGCTTTTGGTTTTGGGTGTTGAATCTGGAACTAAACTGCTGACTTTTATTGTTGGCGCTGATAAGACCTATGAAGCAACCATCAGGTTAGGTGCCTCAACTGTTACAGATGACGCTGAAGGTGAGATTTTAACTCAGACTGATGCAAGTCATGTTCTTGCAGAAAACATAAGGGAACAAATTTCTAAACTCACCGGTCATATAAGTCAAAGACCGTCTTCAGTTTCGGCTATCAAAGTCAATGGAGTTAGAGCCTACGATCAGGTTCGAGCAGGGCAAGAGGTTGAACTGAAATCTCGTCAAGTTACCATTTCAAGATTTGATGTGGTTGGTGAGATGAGAAAAGTTGATGGTTTTATTGACTTGGATGTGATTGTTGATTGTTCTTCAGGCACATACATCAGGGCATTGGCTAGAGATTTAGGGGAAGCTTTGGCTGTTGGCGGGCATCTAACGGCCTTAAGAAGAACTCGGGTTGGGGATTTCAAAGTTGAAGACGCCTACTCACTTGAGCAGTTAGCAGCTGGTGACTTTGAGGTAACAAGCCTGCTGGATTCAGCTAAAGAAGTTCTATCCACTTTTGAAATCTCAGTTCAAGAATCTATCGATCTTCGTAATGGGAAGAGAATCCCTGGAAGTGTTGAGGGGATTGCTGGAGTTTATGCGAGTGATGATTTTGTTGCAGTAGTTGAGACCGCTTCTAAAGACCTGTTGAAATCCGTTGTTGTATTCCCGAAAGGTAATCATGGTTGAGTGGGGTTACCAGCTCTTTTTGAGTGTGAGTGTTGTTTGCGGTTTGTATGCACTTCTGCTTGGGCTTTTCAATCGTGAGCCATCCTGGTTCTCAGTTGGTGCAGTTGCGAGCGTTGAATTGTCACTTTTGGTTCAATTGATTTCGAGCATCGTCTTGGTCAGTAGTGGGGCTAGTGCTAAGGGGGATACGGTTGAATACTTTGGTTACATCATTACCGCCTTACTTCTTCCACCAGCCAGCGTGTTCTGGGCGATTATCGAAAGATCACGTTGGGCAACTGTTGTTCTCGGCGTTGCAGGCCTAACGGTTTCAGTGATGATAGTTCGAATGTGGCAAATATGGTCAGGAAATCTACCTAATTTCTAAGACTTGTTAACCTGCCGTTAACCTGCTTTCCAACTTTGTTTAATGCTACAAAGACACACTTGGGGCTATGAGCGAACCCCAAGAGCGAAGAAAACTTGTCGCGGGACCTTTAAGTAAGGGTGACAAGTGGTTCTTTAGAACAACCTCGGTTGCCGCTCATTTTGCTTTTGTTTTAGTTGCATTGGTTCTCGGATTCCTTCTTATCCAAGCCTGGCCGGTTTTGCAGAGCCAAGGCTTAGGTTTCATTACAGGTAATACTTGGGCTCCAGATCAGAAGCCAGTAGTACTCCAGCTAGGACCAATGCTCTGGGGTTCACTACTCATCGCATTCGTTGGAATATTAATTGCAACGCCAATGGCGCTATCTCTCGCATATCTAATCGTTTTCATGTTGCCAAAACGGTTGGCAAAGGTTTTGACGACTTTAGTTGACCTTTTAGCTGCGCTACCTTCAGTGGTGTTAGGTCTTTGGGGGTTATTAGTCTTCACACCTGTCGCTGCGACCTGGGCTGAAGTTCTGAATAAGTTTTTAGGTTGGATTCCAATATTTCATGTTGAGAATGCAGAGAACGGTTTCATGCGCTCGCCATTTATCGCTGGCTGGATAGTGGCGGTAATGATTGTTCCAATCATCACTTCAGTTACGAGAGAAATCTTTAGCCAGTTAGATAAAGATCTAATCAATGGGGCACTTGCTTTAGGTGGCTCCAGACTTTCAACTTTTAGAAAAGTTATCTTGCCAACATCGTCAGGTGGTGTTGTTGGTGGTGTCCTACTTGGTCTTGGTCGTGCCGTTGGTGAAACAGTGGCGATTTTCTATGTTCTAAACCTGACCATGGATATCAACTGGGGTCAATTACTAGAACCGCACGGTGGTGCTGTTGCTTCTTGGATTTTGGCTCGTTTCGGTGAAGCATCAGGAACAGAGAAACAAGGTCTAATGGCCGCTGGTTTGGTCCTGTTCATCATCACCTTAGCTGTGAACTATCTAGCAAACTTCATTGTGAACAAAGCTCAGCCATGGAGGAAAAACTAATGGCTAAAGCTTTAGCGAACCAGCCTTGGCGTAAGGCTAATCACCAAAGAAGATTTGAGATCTTCATTGCCTCGCTTATTCCGCTACCTCTAGTTGCATACATTTGTTATACCCAGCAACTAAACCCAATCCTGAGCTTCGCAGCGCTGTTCTTGCCGCTTCAGCTGATCTCCGCTTCAATCGTTGGATATAAGGCATACGGTCGAAGGGGTATCGGGGATGCAGTTCTGGTTGTTCTAACTTTCTTCTTCAGTGCTTTCGTTTTAGTTCTCCTGTTGAGCGTTCTATCTTCAGTGGTTATTCAAGGTAGCCAAGCCATCTCCTGGCAGTTCTTCTCGCAGAACAACGTTTATGTTTCACCAACGACTTCCCTTGACTACGGAGGTGTTGGGCATGCAATTGTTGGAACTCTCATTGTTGTCGCGATTACAACTATTGCTGCAGTTCCACTGGGTCTTGCAATGGCTATCTACCTAACTCAGAGTCAATCAAAAACCCGAAACCTAGTTAGAACTTTCACCCAGGCGCTTTCAGGTTTGCCTTCGGTAGTTTCTGGTTTGTTTATATTGTCGATTATTGAAGCAACTCACATCGGAAGATCCGGTATCACTGGAGCATTTGCACTGTTTCCTTTGATGCTTCCAACCGTTGCTCGTGTTGCCGAAGAGGCACTAAAGCTTGTTCCAGTTGATCTTCGTTACGCAGCTTTGGCGCTAGGCGCACCAAACTATAGAGCGTTTTTCCAAGTGATTCTGCCAGCCGCTAAATCAGGTTTATTGACTGCGCTATTACTTGGTTTAGCTCGTGTGGTTGGTGAAACGGCACCCTTGATTTTGACCATGAACCCTTCAAGCTCAACTTCTGTTAACCCATTTGGCGGTGGTATGACAACGTTGCCAACTTATATCTATAACTACTTAGCTTCCTCATATGAAACAAGTCAGGCTCGTGCATGGGGAGCAGCTCTAGTTCTCTTGATCCTGGTCGGATTCCTATTTGGATTGGCAAGAATCCTTGGTAAAAGTAAATCAACTAAAAGTAAGGCAACTAAATGACTAGCGTATTGACTTCATCTTCGCTTCGTGCTGAGAACGTAAGCGTATGGTTTGGTGAGCGTCAGGTTCTAAAGGACGTGAATCTTGAGTTCCCAGCTAATCAGGTGACAGCGTTGATTGGTCCTTCAGGTTGCGGTAAGTCAACTTTCCTTAGAACCCTCAACCGCATGCACGAACTGATTCCTGGTGCTGGGCTAGCTGGCGCTGTTTACCTTGACGGCGAAGACATTTACTCTGAGCAAATGGATGCGGTTAACGTTCGCATCAAAGTTGGAATGGTTTTCCAGAAGCCAAACCCTTTCCCGACCATGTCTATCAAAGAGAATATTCTTAGCGGTCTCAAGCTAAGTGGTAGACGCATTGAAAGCGCTGAAGAACTAGTTGAAACTTCACTAAGAAGAGCATCTATCTGGAATGAAGTTAAAGACCGACTAGGAGATCAGGCTATTTCCCTTTCAGGTGGCCAACAACAGCGTCTTTGTATTGCTCGAAGCCTAGCCATGGACCCTGAAGTTT
>CANGBK010000038.1 GCA_947452235.1 Micrococcales bacterium | reverse complement strand
GCGCCTGTGTGTAGACCAGTGTTTCCTGACACGACTACGGTTGCGCTCAGGTCTGTGGTTATGGCTGAAACATCAATAGCGGTTGTGTAGTCAACATCGATTGAGCCATCCACTGCAACATCAGAGCCATCAACAGTTAGGCCACTCAGAGTGGTGTCCGTATTGGCGGCAACGTTGATTAGGAAACCATAGTTCGCTACAGCTCCATTGGCCGCAGTAACTGTAACTGTTACTGCGTTCTCGCCTACGTGAAGATTTGTTGCACCAGAAAGCGAAACTACTGAATCAACATCAGATGCCAGTGCAACAACAGTTGCTGATCTTGCATAAGGAAGGGTGATCGAACCGTTGACTGAAACATCATTTTCGTTAACTGTGATTGAACTCAGGTCAGTGTTATTGCTGAGCGGAACAATAAGTGTGACTGTGTAAACCTGAGGTGTAAGTTGACCGTTTGAAACCGTCACTTTAAATGTATTTGAACCTGTGGTCAGGTTAGTTCCACCTTCAACAACTGTGGTAGCAGCAACATCATCGGTTTCAATTAGAGAGGTGACTGAAGTCGTGTGTGCAGGAAGTGTTAGTTCGCTTCCGTCGATTACAGCACTCCCATTAATCTGGAAAGTCTTAAGAAGAGTGTTTGGTGTAGTTAAGACATTTAGATCTGCTGTGTAAACAGCTGAGTCAGTTCCATTAGTTACAGTCACTGAGAGAGGGTTGTGACCTGTGTGCAAATTAGTTGCGCCACTAATTGCAACTTCAGCTGGAGTGGTTGTGTCGTTCGGAGTTGCGACGACAGTTACAGAGGTTGTCCCTAGCGGAAGGTCCACCACCTGGTCATTTGAAGTTATCGCGGTTCCATTCACCGTGAATTCAGATAACGAAGTATCGGGCACGCCTTCTGTCGCCGCTGCGATCGACGCATTGACTGGAAGGAAAATTAACATTGCGGCAGCAAGAATTGCTACGCGACCGCGCATACGTGATATTGATGAGCTCAAGGCTCTCCCCTCTCAGGAGTCCTACGACAACACTATGAAACTAGGTCTTTAGTATGGCACTTTTTTTAGGCCAAAAATGGAGAATTTGGCGTAGTTATTAGGATGTGACCAAAATTGTAACTTTCTGTTAATCTGTGGAAAACTTCTTGCCAAAGTTCGCTTTTGGGGTTCAAACCTGGTTTCTTGGATAAAGTTTGTTCTGTGAGTCCAAAGGATCAATTAACCTCGGTTTCGTTCATAATGCCCGTTTTGAACGAAGAAAAACACCTTGCCTCGGCCGTTAAGAGCATTTTTGAGCAAAAGGGGTTGGATATCGCCAAATCTGAGGTTATTTTGGCGCTGGGCCCCTCCACTGACGATACAAATACAGTTGCTCATGGTCTAAAAACCCAATATCCGGTTATTTTGGTCCAAAATCCAACAGGTAAAACCCCCGCTGGCCTAAACGCCGCTATAAAAGCTGCCTCCAAGGATGTGGTTGTCAGGGTAGATGCCCACAGCCAACTTTCACCTGATTACACCGTTTTAGCCCTTGAGATTCTAAACAAAACCAAAGCGGCAAATGTCGGTGGTGTCATGAAGGCAGTTGGCGATACCCCCTTCCAAAAGGCGGTTGCCTGGGGTTATGGCTCAAGATTTGGCCTAGGCGGAGGATCATTCCATGTCGGTGGTCAAGCTGGGCCTTCCGATTCTGTTTATCTAGGTGTTTTTAGAAGATCAGCACTCAACGAGCTAAATGGCTTCAATGAGAAGATGATTCGCGGCCAGGACTGGGAACTAAACCTCAGAATCAGGGAATCTGGTCAAATTGTATGGTTTGACCCAAGACTAGAGGTTGTCTATAAACCCAGATCCAGTCTCAAAGCGCTAATCAAGCAATTCTTTGATACCGGGATTTGGCGAGCTGAATTAACTAGAACGCATATAAGCAGAGCAAACTTGAGATACTTTGCCCCGCCAATCATGGTTTTGACCACTCTTATGGGTGTACTCGCAGCAGCACTCAATGTCGGTGGTCTTTTAGGCCTTATACCTTTATCTACATATCTATCTGCAGTGCTACTTATATCAATCACCGCTAAAGCATCGCTAGCTACAAAACTCAACATTCTTATTGCACTACCAGCTATGCACTTTTCTTGGGGCTTGGGCTTCATAACGGGGCTGTTCCAGAAACGTTGAAACTAGACTTGGAGCAAACGCAAATAGGGAGCTCATGTCTAGATTTAAGGTAACTAAAGCCGTTATCCCAGTAGCCGGTTTAGGAACAAGGTTTCTCCCTGCTACTAAGGCAATGCCTAAAGAGATGCTTCCTCTAATTGATAAGCCTGTTATCCAATATGTTGTTGAAGAGGCCGTAACCGCAGGACTTGAAGATGTCCTCATGGTTACCGGGCGTAACAAAAACGCTCTAGAGAACCACTTCGATAGAGTCGCTGAACTTGAACACAATCTTGAACAAAAAGGTGACACAGATCGCTTAGCCAAAGTTATGGCTTCAACTGACTTAGCGAATATTCACTATGTGAGACAAGGCGACCCTAAAGGTTTAGGTCATGCAGTGCTAAGAGCTAAAGCCCACATCGCTGAACACTCATTTGCACTGCTTCTTGGTGATGATGTCATCGACGCTCGCGACCCTCTGCTATCTAAGATGCTTGAAGTTCATGAATCAACTGGCGAAAACGTTGTTGCATTGATGGAAGTTGATCCAACCCAAATACATCTATATGGATGTGCTGTTATCGATGGGGATGCCAAAGACGGCGTTGTTCGTATCACTGGTCTAGTTGAAAAACCTAAGAACGATGAAGCCCCATCAAATCTTGCTGTTATCGGAAGATATGTTCTAAGACCAGAGATCTTTGACATTCTCGAGGACACTAAACCTGGACGTGGTGGCGAAATCCAACTAACCGATGCTCTAATGGCTGCAGCTCAGAACCCTGATCGTGCCGGAGGTGTTCTAGGAGTTATCTTCAAGGGAAGAAGATACGACACTGGCGACAAGCTAGATTTCATCAAAGCAACTCTTCGTCTAGGCGTTGACCGTGAAGATATCGGTCAAGACCTTCGAGCCTGGTTGCACGAATTCAACAACGAGATTTAGTAACAAACAACATAAGGAAACTATGAGTAATAGCAACATTGTTGTCTGCTCCTTTTACACAGCTGACGATTACTACCGAGCTCACGGCGAACGCCTAGCCAAAAACTTAGATGAGCTTGGCGTTCAATATGTTCTTCGAGAGATTGAGAAGAAGGAAGGCGAGGACTGGGCAGACATCTGTCGCAAGAAAGTTCCATTCCTAGCTGAAGTTTGTGAAATGCATCCAGATAAGAAAGTTTTCTGGATGGACGTTGACTGTTTGCTACTAGCCATTCCTGACTACATTTTTGATTCCACTGCAGACATTGTAGGTTTCCAACGTGGATACTCTTCGCCTTTGGCTATCGGGTATGACCGCCGAGCTCGATTCTGGGAGCCATCCTTCTGGGGTGTTAACACAACACCACTAGCAAGAAAAATGATTGCCGACGCTGCAGCTATAGAGAAGATCTCTGAAGTTAAAGCAACCGATGACTATTTCATGGAAGAGGCGTGGCGAGCCAACTGTGACAACATGACTTTTCAGATGATTCCATCTAACGCTGTTGTTGGCATGGGAACCACCGGTGAAGGTTCAAGACCGGCGTTCTTCAAGTTTGGTTCTTCCGGTAACGTTGCCGATTTCAAAGGCAAAGTTGAACAGCACACTGCTAACGGCGGCGGCCTAAAGCGCAGAGCCCTCAAGTTCGCTAAGAAAATGGAAGCTCGCCTACCTGAAAGACTTTCAGGAAAACTTCGTCTCATTGCAGACACCATTGGTATCACAGGTGTTCTAACAGCTGGTCGATCAACTCCTGAGACCGCTGCTAGAAAGAAACTTCTTTATGGAGCTCTCGACTTTGCACAAAAAGGTGATGCGGCTAAGTTCACATCTGCTCAAGCAGAATTTGATGAGAAGTATTTGCTAACTCAAGCAGAAGTTAACACTTTTGCAGCAGCTAAGAGTTTCTTGGTTTACTCAGGTAAGCCTTCAACTGAAACTGTCCCGCTTGCTTGGTGGTCCAATCCATTCCCTGGTAACTTCGGTGACTGGCTTTCACCTCTGATTGTTAGCCACTACACCGATAAGAAAGTCATCTTCCAATCACCTGTGAAGCTAGCAACCAAAGAACACATGATTGGTCTTGGTTCTATCGGAAGATTCATCAAACCTAACTCTGTTGTTGTTGGAACAGGTATCTCAACCGATGATCTGACTTTGGCTAAAAGCGCTAAATACATTTCAGTTAGAGGACCTGTAACAGCGAGAGTGGTTAGACAATCAGGTGGTCCAGAAGTTGAAAGCTTCGGTGACCCTGGTGTTCTAATCTCAAGAATCTTCCCTCAGCAAAGATCAACTAATGGCCGCATAGCTTTGGTTCGTCACTTCACACACAAGCCTATTCCCATGACTATCCCGGAAAATATGGATGAGTTCGATGTCTTCATGTCTCACCCAGATGACATCAAGTTACTAACTGAGAATCTAAACAAATATGACTCTGTGGTTACATCGGCTATGCACATTTTCATCACCTGCCAGTCATACGGAATTCCTTGTGCTCTGATCACCTTCGAAGGCTTCGAAGATGCCGTTCACGGAACAGGCATCAAATACGGCGACTACGCTCAGGGTGTTGGCTTAGAGTCAATCAACCCTCACCTAGTTGGTTTAGATTTGAGCAAACTTGACTTGGATAACATCACAACCGATCACAAAGTTTCTAAAGAGAAACTTGATGAAGTTGAACAAGCTATTCGTGATGGCTTAAGTTACCTTTAAACAAACGTTAGGACACCAATGCTGTTTCTAATCCGACAGGTACTTACCACCTTCAGGAAATTATTCCCGAAAGGTAAGCATCGAAACCGAGCTATCTGGCTTGCGGGAATTGCAACAATTGTTCCGCTAACTCAACTTTTTGTTATTCGCATATTCTCAACCATGATTATGCACGGCAAGAAAGAGTCCCTTCTTCACGCAGCATTCAACTTCTGTTTGTTCTTCCTGCTCTATGGGTTATCGCACCTAGCGACCTACTGGCAGAAAACCTATCGTGTAAAAGTCTTCAATGCAGCTTTGAGCTCTAGAAAAGGCTGGCGAAGCAAAATGACCGAGTCTTGGGATTGGGCACTTAGCTTTGAAACCAATAACCTCCTTCACACTTTGACTCAAGTTGCTGTTCTCTCCATTTATTTCACAATCATCTATTGGCAAGCGGGGCTAATAAACTTCCTTCTTATTCTTTTGACCATGGAGTTTATTAAGAGCATGTTCAAGAAACAGATAATCACTCAAGAAGGTTTTGCTTTAGCACAAAAGAAAAATGAAAATGTAACTGCTTTAGCTAAAGTTGGTGCACGTATCAAATCTGCTGAAATAGCCACCCTGTTAGCTAGCGGAGCTTTCGTTCTGTCTTTGGCGGTACTGCTTATTTTCAGTTTCTTTGGAGGACTACCACCAGCAGATGCAGTGCTTTTATTCTTGGGCTTCCGAATGCAAAACAGCAACCTAGGTCAGGTAAGTTCTTCGCTAATGCGATTTGCTCGTGCTAAAGCTCTAAGTGAAGCGCCTCAGAAGTATCGCCACTTGAAACTTGATGAAGAAGACGAAGAAGAAATTGGCTAAGTTGACCATCGGATTCTCAACTTTAGAATCCAGACTCAAAAACATAAAAGTTCCTGATCTAAGCCAACACAGTGACTGGGATGTTCTGATTAGCGTTCAAAGTGGAACAGATAAACCAGCAGATACTTCTTTAGCTCCTAGAAACGTAACTGTTCTTGGTTTTCCTGGTAAAGGTGTGACCAAGCTTCGTAACCAAGTAATCAATAACGCTTCTGGTGACTACGTGGTCTTTGCTGATGATGACATCACCTTCAATCTTGATTCTCTAAACAAAGCAATAGAACACCTAGAAAAATCAAGTGCTGCGCTATTGCTAGGACAAGCAACAGATGAAACTGGAAAGCTTCGTAAACAATACCCAAAACAGATAACCCGACTAAACAAACTAAACAGCGCTAAGGCTGCTACATATGAAATGGTTATCAACCTCAAGAAGGTGAAAGAAGCTAAAGTCCTGTTCGATGAGAACTTTGGCGCTGGAGCAGAAACAACTTATCTAGGCGATGAATACATCTTTATCTGTGATCTGATTGATGCTGGGCTTACCTGCGAGTTTGTTCCAATCACTTTGGCTAGCCATCCAACAGATAGCTCCGGTAGCGGTTGGGGAACTGATAGAGACCGTGTCGCTAGAGCAAGAATCTTTGACAGGGCCTTTAAAGGAACTACCGCTATGCCATACCTAATTCGTATTGCTTTCGGTGCTAAGAAACTTGGTAGAGAGCTCTCTTTCAAGAACTACCTAAAGTTCATCTTCAAAAAATAAAAAGAGCGAATGGTGCTAAAAGTACCAAAGAATCAAAACGATCGAGTAACCCACCAAACCCAGGCAACCAGTTAGCGGCATCTTTCACACCAGCTAACCGCTTGATCCATGATTCCAAATAGTCCCCGAGCACAGCACCAACTAGCACGATTGCAAATCCATGAATGCTGAACTTCCCCAATACAACCAAAACTAAATACAAGGCAACCGCTCCGGTTATTAAACCTGCAACAGTTTTGTTTGGTGAAGTTTTAGGTGAGAAATGGAAACCCCAAGTCCCAGCTTTCCCAAGAGTCTTACCACCAATAAATGATGCAACATCAAAACAGGCGACAGCCAACAACAAAGCTAATGACTTATCCGGGTACTGAACTAACTGAACAAATCCCAACGAAATAAAAAGCGACCAATACATTCCACCAACCGCGGACTTTATTCGTATACTTTTTGCAGACTCAACTAGCGCCAAAACAAATACAGCCACTGGAATAAGCCAGAAGAATACCGCTGCTGATCTTCCTGTTGCTATTTGGTATAGGTCGTACCAACTGAGCAATAGAACCAACGTTGACGAGAAAATCTCAAGCTTCAACAGTCGAACAAGTTCAAACATCATCACGAAGGACAGAATGCAGATAAGGACGTTGAATGAAGTTTGGCCAAGCAGATAGGTTGAAGTAAAGGCAATGGTTATGCCAAGCCAAGTAAACCAACGAGTCCAAAATAGTTTTGATTTTAGTTTTAGTAACACAAGAGCACTAATACCAAGTAAGCCTGTTGCGGTTACTGCAGTAATAATAAATAGTTGACTTAGCTTCATGATCTAACAATCTTTAGGTATCTAAACCATGCGGTAATGATTGAACCAATGATTAAAACAAAAGCTCCATAATAAAGACAGCTACCAACAGCACCGGTGAGTTGGGCAAGTAGAACCAATAAGACAACGAAGAAAGATCTCTCCGTTTTACCCATAGGGCCACCGTTTATTCTGGAGGCGCCTTTAGAAACACCGATAAGTGAAATAAGGGTTGGTATTGCTGTTACAAAAACAGCTATTAGAACAGTTATCGCCTGTTTGCCATCAAGGTAACTTTCACTCAGAAACGCTAAGCCGGCCATCATTGAAAAATCAGCTAAACGATCT
>CANGBK010000037.1 GCA_947452235.1 Micrococcales bacterium | reverse complement strand
TTCAACTGCCTCAGGCTCGTTGTTCTTCTTTTTCACCATTTCTGGTGCTCCGTACCGGCAAACCTTTTCGCCCACACCTCGAAAAAATACTGCCTAAAATCTCTTGTTAGAAGCGTTGTTGCTAACTAACTAAAACCAATAAATGTTGATTGCAACTAGCAAAGAAATCCTGAACACTGCCCGATGGGTCTTATGTGTTAGGAGCCTAAAGCGTCCAACAAAACCTTCGTTTATCTCCAGTGTGGTAGAGAGCAACTAGTTCCAAGTATGGCACTTTATCTACCAAAAGTCAGTAGCAAACAGTGCGATACTTGCTATATGAGCGAACAAAAGACCGAAAGCGCAACCCTAGGAGCCCCTAGATCGCTGGCTATAACCCTTATTATTGGTGGAATTATCGGCTGGATAGGTGCTTTTGCCCTAACCATTGAGCGTCTTCACGTAGCAGCCAACCCGAATGCTGTTTTGAGCTGTGATCTGAACGTGTTTATCTCATGTAAATCTGTGATGCTGACTAAGCAAGCCAGCCTGTTTGGATTCCCAAACCCAATCATCGGTCTTGCCGCTTTCATGGCACCGTTCTTTATTGGTTTCGCTATTTTGGCTGGAGCTAAGTTCGCAGCCTGGTTCTGGAGATTATTCTGGCTAGGTTGCCTTCTAGGTTTCACTTTCGTTCTATGGCTATTTAGCCAAAGCCTTCTAGTTATTAACGTGCTCTGCCCTTACTGCATGATCGCTTGGGCTGGAATGATTCCAATCTTCTGGAGCTTGACCCTATACCTAATCAAAGAAGACATCCTGCAGATGCCAGTGAGTCAAACAGCTTTCTGGGATGGCGCTTTTAGAAGATCTTGGATCTGGGTTCTAACCACAGACCTAGTGATCATCCTGGCCATCGTTATCCGCTTCTGGAGTTACTGGCCAGGAATGTTTGCTCAGCTTGGATGGTTCTAAAACCAAAGAGCTAATTCACGTGTTGCAGATTCAACTGAATCTGAACCATGAACTAGGTTTTGCTGAACCTTTAGACCCCAGTCTCGACCTAGGTCTCCCCTGATTGTTCCAGGTAGCGCAACAGTTGGATCTGTCGCTCCGGCTAGAACTCTGAAACCTTCAATAACTCTGTTGCCTTCAACTCTTAGAGCAACAACATCACCTGAAGCCATGAATTCAACTAGCGGCTCATAAAACGGTTTACCTTCGTGCTCTGCGTAGTGCTTAGCAAGGAGTTCCCTTGAAGGAGTTAGCTTCTTGATGTCACTGATGAGATAACCTTTAGCTTCAATTCTTGAGATGATTTCACCAATCAGGTTCCTTCTAACACCATCTGGCTTGATTAGAACTAGAGTCTGCTCAGTCATTTACGCTTCCTTACTTTCAACAGTTATTTCAAAGGTATCAAGATTTGCTTTAGCTTTCTTAGCTAGATCAATGGTTGCACCAGCAATCATTGACCAACCCCACAACCCAACAAAGATAATGCTGATAAGTAACATCCAAGGAACAAAGAATGAAACTACTAGAAGGATTATCTGGAGAGCCCAACCAAACCAGTATGAACCTTTACGGCCAAGGTATCCAGGTGTCAAAATCAGAATGGTTGAGAAAGTCAAACCAAAACCCCAAACCGCTCTCGGGTCAGCAACTTTCAAACCGAAAGCAACCAATGTTCCAAAGAACACTACGAACGCTTCAAAAGCCATGATGATTGAACCAAGTTGTCTTCTAACTGATCTTTCAGCCACGTTCAACCTCCTGTTGTTTTAGTTTTAGAACATCTCCGACCAGAGTAATTGAACCGGTCACTACAACCGTACCGCCCGGCACTTTACTCGCCTTAGTGCTAGCCAAATCGAGGGCTAGTTCTAGTTCATCCGAGATATGGACTCGATCTTCACCAAAGATTTCGATAGCCATTGCTGATAGATCTTCAATAGCAGTTGCTCTTACCGAACCACTCTTAGTGATGATTACTTCAGCTAATGCGCTCTCTAAAGCCTCAAGAACTCCTCTGGCATCCTTATCCCCTAAAACGCTAATCACACCAATAGCGTGCGGTGAATTAAATGAATTTTCTAGCGAGTGAGCAAGAGATCTTGCTCCATGAGGATTGTGAGCTGCATCAAGTAATACTCGAGGTGAACGAGAAATAGTTTGCAATCTGCCTGGCGAAGACACATCAGCTAAAGCAGGTCTTAGAACATCTAACGGAAGGCTGTTAGTAGCTGAGCCTAAGAACTGCTCAACGCTGGCAACAGCAAGAGCTGCATTGAAAGCTTGATATTCCCCATGTAAGGGAATGAATAGATCTTCATAGCCACCGGTTAGTGAGTTCATCGAGAAAGTGATACCGGCATCATCTTCTGAGTATTGAGTTACGCTGAAATCTTTGCCATAAACATTAAACGAATCAGCTATCGCTTGTGATTTAGCAATAAGAACATTTAAGGCTTCAGAGTTTTGAACTGAGGATAAAACAGCAGCATTGGGTTTGATGATGCCTGATTTAGTGGTTGCAATCTCGGTTAGGGTGTTACCAAGCCTGTCCATGTGGTCTAGATCTATTGGTGTGAAAACTGCTAGGTCACCGTCGGCTACGTTAGTTGAATCCCACTCCCCGCCCATGCCAACTTCTAAAACTAGAACATCGATCATGGCATCAGCAAAGCAAGCAAAACCAAGGACGGCTAAAGCTTCAAAGAAAGTTAGACGCTGGTCATCTTCAGCTAATAATTCTTGATCAACGATTTCAAGAACCGGTTCAATGTCTTTGAATACATCAAACATGCGCTCAATCGAAATAGATTCGCCATCTAGAGCAATACGTTCATTTAACTCAATCAAATGAGGTGAAGTGAACCTACCGGTTCTAAGCCCAAATTCTCTGAGAATTCGCTCAATGATTCGAGTGGTAGTTGTCTTACCGTTAGTTCCAGTTACGTGAACCACACGATACATCTTCTGGGGATCGCCCAGAAGCTCAACTGCTCTTCTGGTTGGCTCAAGCCTTGGACGTAATTTGTGTTCTGGAACACGAGCCATCAAAGATTTCTCGATGTATTGAATCTTCTCTAGTTCAGTAAGACTCAAAGCTTGACCACCACTACACCCAAAGGTAGATCCTGACCGACTGTCACACCTTCACCAGCAACATCACCGATAGCTGTTACTAGTTCCAAAGTTAGTGTTTCTGATTTCACTAGGTCTTCGTGTTTCTTGACGGCATCAAGAACTTCTTGGGATGAAGTTAGCTGCAATCTAATGCGATCGCTAACATCCAAATCTGCATCCTTACGAGCCTGCTGAACGGCACGAATAACATCTCTAGCAATACCCTCAGCCTCTAGTTCAGCGGTTACCTGTGAATCTAGAAGAACAAAGCCACCGCCAGGCAAGATACCAATCAAGTTCACGCTCTCAGTTGATGAAGACATGTCAGCAACAAGTTCAATCTCGTATTCACCTTCAAGTAGTTCAACGCCACCACAAACAACAGTTCCGTTGGTTTCTGACCAAGCACCTGACTTAGATGCCCCAATGATGTTCTGAACTTCTTTACCAACACGAGGACCCAGAACTCTTGAGTTCACGGTCAGCTTCTTCACAACACCGAACTCGGTTGTTGAATCCAAAGACAACTCAACAAGGTCAACGCTCTTCACGTTTAGCTCATCTGCGATGATGTCTTTGAACGGTTCCAAAGTCTTAGCATTCACTGTGACAACAGTTAGCTTGGCTAGTGGCAAGCGAACACGAAGACCAGCACTCTTACGAAGTGATAGTGCTGAAGATGAAACAGCACGAACCTGATCCATTGCACTAACTAGTTCATCATCACGGGTTAGACCTTCATGATCTGGCCACTGAGTTAGGTGAACTGAACGCATGCCAGTTAGCCCTTGGAAAACTTCTTCAGAGATTAGAGGCAACATCGGAGCGCAAACTCTTGTCATAAGTTCTAGAACTGAATACAAGGTATTGAAAGCATTTGCATCGCCATCCCAGAATCGTGCTCTAGATCTTCTGACATACCAGTTGGTCAACACATCAGCGAAATCACGCAATCTTGCCGCAGCACCGAAAGTGTCAAAAGCATTTAGATCAGCACCAACACCAGCAATCATCTCGCGGGTCTTAGCAACAAGATATCTGTCTAGAACATCTTCACTTGAAAGATCAAACTTAGCTTCATAGTTAGCTGCGTTTGCATACAAGCTAAAGAAGTAATAGGTGTTCCAAAGAGGTAGCAGAACTTGCCTAACGCCTTCACGAATACCCTGCTCTGTCACAGACATAGTTCCACCACGAAGGATAGGACTTGAAAGTAAGAACCAACGCATGGCATCTGAACCATCACGGTCAAAGACTTCATTCACATCCGGATAGTTACGAAGAGATTTAGACATCTTTTGACCATCAGAACCTAAAACAATTCCGTGAGAAACAGCAGTCTTGAAAGCTGGGCGATCAAAGAGTGCTGTTGATAGCACGTGGAGGGTATAGAACCAACCTCTAGTTTGACCAGAGTATTCAACGATGTAATCGCCTGGACTGTGTGTTTCAAACCAGTCAGAATTCTCGAACGGATAGTGAACCTGGGCAAAAGGCATTGAACCTGATTCAAACCAGCAGTCCAAAACTTCTGGAACACGAACCATCATTGATTTACCCGTTGGGTCATCAGGGTTAACCCGGGTTAGGTGATCAATGGTTGGACGGTGGAAGTCAGCAACTCTAACTCCAAAGTCCCTTTCCATTTCATCTAACGAACCATAAACGTCGATACGTGGATAGTTAGGGTCAGTTGATTTCCAAACTGGAATCGGTGCACCCCAGAAACGGTTACGTGAGATAGCCCAATCTCTGACGTTCTCAAGCCATTTTCCAAAAGAACCATCTTTGGTGTGTTCTGGAACCCAGTTGATTTCCTGGTTCAGTTCCAACATTCTGTTCTTCAGTTTGGTTGTTTCAACAAACCAAGAAGACACTGCTTTATAAATCAAAGGATTCTTGCAGCGGTAACAGTGTGGATATGGGTGGTCATAGCTAGCTTGCTTTAGTAAGCGACCCAAGTCCTTAATCTTTTGGGTGATTGGCTTGTTGGCTTCAAAGACATGCATGCCAACAAAGTCTGTAATGACAGAGTTGTATTCACCACGTTCATTCACTGAAACATAAACCGGAATACCAGCAGCTTCACAGAGCTTCTGGTCATCTTCACCATAGGCAGGTGCTTGGTGAACAATACCGGTACCTTCATTATCGGCAACATAGTCACCGACGATGATCTGCCAAGCATTCTGAACATCGAACTTTGATTCATCGGCGTAGTAATCAAATAATCTTTCGTATTTGATACCAGCAAGTTCTTTACCTAAAACAGTTGTTTCAACTGCAGCTAAAGCAGAATCAATTTCTTCGAAACCTAGATCTTTGATGTGAGCTGCAATCAAAGATTTAGCAAGAAGATACTTCCCTGTTTCAGTATTGATTACCGCATATTCAATTTCTGGTCCAACAGCTAAAGCAAAGTTAGTTGGCAATGTCCAAGGAGTTGTTGTCCAAGCAAGGATTTTCACTCCACTGAATCTCTCACCATCAAGAATTGGGAAAGTTACAGTAACTGTTTGATCTTGTCGGTTTTGGTAAACGTCCTCATCCATGCGAAGTTCGTGGTTAGAAAGAGGTGTTTCACACCTCCAGCAATATGCCAGAACCTTGAAACCTTCATAGATAAGACCTTTATCGAAAAGCTGCTTGAAAGCCCACAGCACCGATTCTGTGTATGGAGCATCGAGAGTTTTGTAGTCATTATCGAAATCAACCCAACGAGCCTGACGGGTCACATAGGTTTCCCACTCTTTGGTGTATTTCAAAACTGAGGTTCGGCAATAATTGTTGAACTTTTCGATACCGAATTTCTCAATCTCAGGTCTACCCGAGATCTTCAGTTGACGTTCAGCTTCAACTTCAGCTGGAAGACCGTGGGTATCCCAACCGAAACGTCTTTCAACGCGATACCCCTGCATGGTCTTGAACCTAGGAACAGTGTCCTTGGCGTAGCCGGTTAGAAGGTGGCCATAGTGAGGTAGACCGTTAGCGAAAGGAGGGCCGTCGTAGAAGACGAACTCAGGAGCATTCTCGTCTTTACGCTGGTCAATAGAGGCTTGGAACGTCTTATCTTTAGCCCAGAAAGCCAGAATTGACTCTTCTATGGCTGGGAACGAAGGGCTAGCTGGAACGCCAAAAGAAGCTCCATTATTTTTGGGATACATGCCTAGGCTCTCTCGTTTTTGCGACTTGGTTCTTTATCTAATGTTAATCTTAAACAACCTGTAAGTTTTTGGAGAACCTAACGTGCCTAAACCTGATTTCCGAGCCCCAGCTTCGACCCCTGAGAAAGTTGGCGTCGAAGGCCTAGAGGCCAAATGGGCCCTAGCCTGGCAAGAAGAGGGCACCTACCGTTTCAGACGTGACTCCGAAGCACAGGTTTATTCGATAGACACCCCACCCCCAACAGTTTCAGGTTCTTTGCATGTGGGACACGTTTTTAGCTATACGCACACCGATGTTGTTGCCAGATTCCAGAGAATGCGTGGCAAAGAGGTTTACTACCCAATGGGTTGGGATGATAACGGCCTCCCAACTGAAAGACGTGTTCAGAACTACTTCGGTGTTCGTTGCGATCCTTCATTACCTTACGTTGAGAACTTCGTCCCACCTTACGAAGGTGGAGATAACAAGTCCTCTAAAGCAGCGGACCAGATTCCTATCTCTAGAAAGAACTTCATTGAACTTTGTGAAAAGCTAACCGCCGAAGATGAATTACAGTTCGAAGCTCTTTGGCGTCAACTAGGTCTTTCAGTTGACTGGGCTCAGACGTATCAGACCATCTCCCCTAAAGCTCAAAGAGTTTCGCAGCAAGCCTTCCTAAATAACATCTCCCGCGGCGAGGCTTACCAGTCAATGGCGCCAACGCTTTGGGACATTACATTCCGAACTGCTGTTGCCCAAGCTGAATTAGAAGACAGAGACCAACCAGGTGCCTATCACCGTATTGGTTTTGATGGCCCTGATGGAAAAGTCTTTATTGAAACAACCAGACCTGAACTTATTCCAGCATGTGTTGCACTTGTTGCTCACCCTGATGACGAGCGATACCAACCTTTATTTGGTAAGACTGTCACCACACCACTGTTTGGTGTTGAGGTCCCTGTTCTTGCCCACCGACTTGCTCAGATCGATAAAGGCTCAGGTATTGCCATGATCTGTACATTCGGCGATGTCACAGATGTTATCTGGTGGCGTGAACTCGATCTACCTAACCGCGCAATCATCGGTTGGGATGGAAGAATCCTCGAGGATGCACCAGAAATTATTTCTTCAGCTGAAGGCCTTGCTGCCTATAAAGAACTTGCAGGTAAAACAGTGTTCTCAGCTAAGACAAGAATCACTGAGCTGCTCCAGGAATCTGGGGACATGATTGGCGACCCTAAGCCGATCACTCACCCAGTGAAGTTCTTTGAAAAGGGCGACCGGCCACTAGAGATCGTCTCAACCCGTCAGTGGTATATCCGAAATGGTGGTCGTGATGCAGAGCTTCGTCAAAGATTGCTTGATTTAGGTAAGCAACTGAACTTCCACCCAGATTTCATGAAGGTGCGTTACGAGAACTGGGTAAATGGCCTTACCGGTGACTGGTTGATTTCAAGACAACGTTTCTTCGGTGTTCCTATCCCAGTTTGGTATGCAGTTGATGAAAACGGTGAACCAGACTTTGACAAAGTTATTGTTCCAACAAGTGAGCAACTACCTATTGACCCTTCAACCGATGTTCCTAACGGATTCACCGAATCACAAAGAGGTCAGGCTAATGGTTTCATCGGTGAAGTTGACATCATGGACACCTGGGCAACTTCATCCCTAACCCCCCAGTTAGGTGGTGGT
>CANGBK010000036.1 GCA_947452235.1 Micrococcales bacterium | reverse complement strand
TGGGAGCGAGTAGTCGCAGTTTCTCAAGCGGCCTATGTCACCTGGGTCGTTGGATCAATCTATTTGAATCAGCAAAAGAAAATGAACTAAGCCTTAAGCAATGACTAAATACATTGCTTTAGCTAAGGCGACCCATTGGCCTCAGGCTTTAGCGATGGTCACCTTGACAACTGTTGCTAGCTTTCTTGTTGGCCAACACGGGATCCAACTTTTGTTTGTTGCCTTGGCAACAGCATTTGGGCAGGCATCTGTTGGTTGGGTCAATGATTATGTTGATGCACGCATCGATAAGACTCGGAAAAATAAACCTACGGTTAGATATGGCTTAAATCCTAGAAGTCTGAGAATCCCAATTGTCACAACCCTAATTCTTCTTGTGCCATTTTCATTCCTCGCGGCAGGCATTGTTGGCGGCTTTGCAAGCATTCTTGCCGTAGGAAGTGCTCAGATATATAATCTCTATCTTTCGAGAACCATCTGGTCGTGGTTGCCTTATGCGGTTTCGTTCGCTCTATTGCCGGTGTTTGTTTTCCAGTCGAAGCCAAACCCCGAGTACCCATGTTGGCAACTAATGCTACTTTCGCCTGCAGTTGGAGTAATCGCTCATATTTTCAACGCCTTACCGGATTTAGAAATAGACAAGAAAGCTAATCTCGGTGGCATGGTTGTGAGCCTAGGCAGAACCAAATCTGTTGTTTTATTAGTGGTGCTTAGCCTTCTAGTCCTGTCACTACTCAGTCTGCTTATTATTGCGTCATGATCTAAAGGGGTAGGTATGATTTTCACTATGAGTAAATTAGATCGCCCAGAAATCGAACCAATGATGGAGCCAGCTCCTAAGGTTCTAACCACTAAAGACATCGTGATTGGCGATGGTGCAGAAGCTCCAGCCAACTCTGTTGTCAATGTTCACTATCTAGGTGTTGACTATGAGACCGGAGAAGAATTCGATTCTTCTTGGGGTCGTGGAGAGTCAATCGAATTCCCACTTAACCGTCTGATTAAAGGCTGGCAAGAAGGTATTCCAGGTATGAAGGTTGGCGGCAGAAGAATGCTTATCTGCCCACCAGAAATGGCTTATGGCCCTAAAGGCTCAGGTCACGCGCTATCAGGCCAAACTCTAGTTTTCGTTATTGATCTTCTAGGCGTTAAGTAGTTCTTAATGTGAAAGAACCCCTTCGTGGAGGAAGGGGTCCTAGTAGGCCCCGTCGGGATCGAACCGACGACCCACGGATTAAAAGTCCGTTGCTCTAACCAACTGAGCTAGAGGCCCTTATTACAACTTTCCTATTCTAATCAAATCTTTAGTGATTAGCGAAGGCGATGGTTGCTGAAACAGCCTTTTTCCAGCGTAGGTATTCAGCATCAAGGTCGTGAGCTGGCTGGAAAACTGTCTCCACGGTGTTCAGGGCTCTTAGTTGGTTTATATCCCAAAGGCCAATGCCTAAGCCAGCAAGGTGGGCAGCTCCAATACCGGTCGATTCAACCTGTTTAGGTCTTTGGATTGGTGTTTGCAAAAGATCTGCCTGGATTTGCATGAGTAGGTTATTTGCTGATGCTCCACCATCAACTCGAAGAGTTGAGAGGGTAGTGTTCATGGCATCGAAGACATCTTTGACTTGGAAAGCTATGGCTTCAAGTGTTGCTCTTGCAAGGTGACCACGTTCAGTTCCTCTGGTTAGACCAAAAACGGTTCCTCTGGCATCTGGAATCCAATAGGGAGCACCAAGACCGGTTAGGGCAGGAACGAAAACAACTCCACCGTTATCTGAAACGGTTAGTGCTAAATCTTCAATCTCACTGGCTTTAGAAATAATCTTTAGTTCATCTCTAAGCCATTGAACAGCAGCTCCAGAGACAAACACAGAGCCTTCGTTAGCGTAAGTGATCTGGTTATCTATTTGCCAAGCAACGGTGGTGATAAGGCCATTGTCTTGAACCAATGCTTTATTGCCAATGTTCTGCAAGATAAATGCGCCGGTTCCGAATGTGCATTTGGCTCCACCAACATCAAACTGAGTCTGCCCAAACAGTGCCGCCTGCTGGTCACCGGCAATACCAGCAATCGGAATAGCTAACCCAAAGAAAGCTTCAGGGGCACTCATACCAACAACACCACTTGAGTCAACAACTTGGGCTAACGCTTCAAAAGGAATTTCAAAAAGTTCTAGAAGTTCTTCTGACCATGAACCAGTGTGAATATCAAATAATTGTGTTCTTGAAGCGTTGCTGGCATCAGTAACGTGCACTGCACCAGCAGTTAGTTTGGAGATTAGAAAAGTGTCGATGGTTCCAACAACTGATTCACCTGAAACAACCTTGCTCCAGGTAGCTAAATCATTTTTAGCTATCCAGCGAAGTTTTGAAGCACTGAAATATGGATCCAGTGGCAATCCAGTGATTCTTTGAACATTTGGACCTGCATTTAGTTCAGCAAGTATTTCTGTTGTTCTTCTGTCCTGCCAAACGATGGCTCGGCAGTTAGGTTCGGTTGTTTTTCTATCCCAAATACCAACGGTTTCTCTCTGGTTGGTGATTCCGATGGCTTGAAAACCTGTCCCAACCTGATCTATAACCTGCTTCACGGAAACAAGTGTTGCTGACCATATTTCTTCTAGATCATGTTCAACGTAACCAGGTTGCGGATAGTGCTGCGGGAACTCTTGATAGCCACGAGCAACGATGTTGCCAGAAGAGTCAACAGATAGGGTAGTAACTCCTGTTGTTCCTGCATCAATGGCTAGAATCATGATTATCCTTAGTGAACCATCGGTTCGATAATAGGTTCAGCAGAGCCTTTGCGAGGCCATTCGATCAATAACATAGCTCCAAGCATTAGTGCTCCACCGAAGATAACTTGAGGTGAGAGAACTTCTTGGCCAACAGCAACGCTAATCAAAGCAGTGAAGACAACTTCCATGGTCAGGATGATGGCAACTCTTGAGGCATCCATTATTGATTGGGCCCAGGTTTGAACAAAGAAACCAAAAGCTGTTGCAAAGACAGCAGTAAACAGGATGGCAAACCAAACAGTCCCATCGGAAGTTGGTTTAGGTCCGGTAGGTAAAGTTCCGATTGTGCAAATAACCGCAACTGTTGCTAACTGAATGACAGTTAGAGCATAAACATCTTTACCCGGTGACCATCTAGAAAGTCCAACGATGTGAAGAGCAAAACCAAGAGCACAGAGGAAGATCCAAATTTGACCAAAGTCAAAAGATGCATCTTTGATGGTTATGAAACCCAAACCAACAAAAGCGATTATTGCTCCAAGGGCAACTATTCCTTGAGGTTTCTTTTTGAAGAACAGCCACACCAAGATTGGGGTCAACACAACATAGAGGCCAGTAATAAATCCGGTGACAGCTGCCGTTGAAGTGATCAGCCCAACGGTCTGCGTAACATAAGCAAAACCAAGCACTAAACCTAGGATGATGCCGTACCTAAGAGTGTCACCCTTGAAAGCCTTGAGGGTTTTAGGTCGAGCGGCAATCATCAACAAAGCAGCTATAGCGAAGCGAATAGCCAGGAAGTCGAATACTGGGTAAAGAGCCATAGCTGGTTTCATGGCCACAAATGATCCACCCCAAGCAATGGTTACACCCAAAATGCTAAAGACCGCGAGAGTATTTTTCTTCACCAGGTAAGTCTATTTGGAGCGCTTAATCTTGGTGTTGTGAGCAATATGTCTAACCATTGAAGGAAACACTAACCCGTGCATCGGGTAGACACTCCACCAGTAAAGATGACCTAGGAGACCTTTAGGGGCATAGATGGCTCTCTGGGTAACCTTGGTTCCACCATCGGGTAGTTCTTCTGCTCTGAATTCCAACCAAGCTAAGCCAGGCATCTTCATTTCAGCCCTGAGGCGAAGTAGATGTGGTCGCTCTAAAGCTTCAACTCTCCAGAAATCTAATGCTTCACCTTCGATTAGATGATCAGGGTCTCTACGACCTCTTCTAAGCCCAACACCACCAACTAAACGATCTTGCAGACCTCTCAGTTCCCAAGCCCAGGTTGCAGTCGAGTAACCGTGCTCACCACCGATGCCTTCAATTCTTTTCCAGACCTCATCAATCGAATCTTTGGTGATCTCAGTTCTGATGTCTGTGTATAGCGAACCACCAGCCCAATCAGGGTCGGTTGGAAGAGGTTCGCTAGGGGAGCCCGGAAGCGATGCGTTAGTCCAACGAGTTTCAACGTTCGCATCTTTGATGCGAGTTAGAGCTAAAGCAACTGCCTTTTTGAAACTGGTTAGACCAGTTTTCGGATCTGGAATGTATTTCTTGATTGAATCATCTCTAGCAACAACTTCGTTTCTAAGTGAATCAATAAGTCTTCTTGCCAAGGTCATCGGAACCGGTGTGATTAGACCAACCCAACCTGAAGATAACCGTGGAGTCAGAATAGGTAGTGGCAGAATGTAACGCTTCTTTAGTCCAGCTGCTTCTGCGTATTGCAACATCAGTTCACGATAGGTGAGAACCTCAGGTCCACCAATGTCAAAGTCCTGGTTCACCGAAGCATCTATCGCTGCGGAACCAACCAGATATCTCAAAACATCTCTAACCGCTATCGGTTGAATGCGAACGGTTACCCACTTAGGGGTCACCATCACGGGAAGTCTTTCAGTTAGGTATCTAAGCATTTCAAATGATGCTGAACCAGAACCAATAACAACACCGGCTCTGAGTTCAATGGTTGGGACCCCTGAAGCTCTAAGAATTTCACCTGTCTCAGCACGTGATGCTAGGTGAGCACTTAGTTTTGCTTTGGTTTCAGCCATGCCACCCAGATAAACAATGCGACTAACTCCGTTATGAAGAGAAGCTTTACCGAAGGTTTCAGCCCACTTCTTTTCTTTTTCTTCAAAGTCATCGGTAACCATCAAAGCGTGGAGGAGGTAATAAAGAACATCAACACCAACTAGAGCCTTCTTCACAGACTCTTCATCGGCAGCATCGCCTTCAATCACTTCCACTTGGTCAAACCAAGGGTAGCTAGTTAGGCGATCAATGTTTCGAGCAAAAACTCGAACACGATAGCCGTGACTAAGAAGTTCTTTAACTAAGCGACCACCGATGTATCCGGTAGCGCCGGTTACCAAACACAGCGCAGGTAAACCTTCTTTGTTCTTTAGAACTGGCAACCCCTGCGCTAGATCACTCATTAGGCGACCTGAGAGACTAAGCCTTCAACGGTGTTGCGATACAAAGGCTTCTTCTCACCGGCTTCAATAGCAACCGGAAGTTTGTTCTCGAAAGGTGCAATTGGGCAGGTTGCGAAATCTGTGTATGAACAAGGAAAGTTACCTGAGTAGTTGAAATCAAGTAGATAGGTTCCATCATCTTGGTAGCTTGCAGTAACTGATCTTCCAGTTCCGTAAGTTATTTTCCCTGAAGTTGCGTCTTTGAAGTAAACCAAAAGGTCTTTGGTGCCAGCTTTTTCAAAAGCGGTAAGACGACAGGTTTGTCCATCCATTGTGAATTCAAGTGCACCTGGTGAAACATAGGCATGCGTCATACCTTCAACCACAGAACCAACAACAACTTCTTTAGGAGCCTCACTTGGAATGAGGGTTGCTGTAACAGCAAATTTCTCATTGTAATCAAAGGTGAGAACACCGTTGAAAGATTTTAGAATCTCAGTGTTCGGATCTCTTGGCCTTACCACCATTTGTGAATTACGTGAAGCAACCTCAACTTTGATGCCATCGTAATCAAAAGTCATTTCACCTCTAGGTTCAACAGTCCAAGAGTGATCACCGGTATTGCTGTCTTTCACAAAAACAGTGAAATCTTTAGAAAACCATAAACCAGAAATACCTGCGATAGCTTGAGGTTCCTCGGTTAACCAAACCAAGTTAGTTATTGAAAGAAAGCCTGTTGGGTTAGAAAAGTTTTTGTTTCGGGAATCAACCCATGTAAGCCAGTTCTGATTAGTCATGGCTTAAGACTAACGGCTGGCTAGTCTTCGCTGTATTCGATGGCTACGATTTTCGCTTTACGCTTACCTTTGGAATCAGTTAGGTGAATCACATAAAACTCACCAGGTTTTAGAGGCTCTAGAGCCCCGAGTTGTTTACGAACAGGCTTGGTTGCATACTCAGCCAAAGCTTCTAAAACAGTTGGTAGCGCAGGGCGGTGCGAACAGATAACTGCGGCCTTCCCACCCAGAACAATGTTGTGAACAACTTTGTGTGTTCGTTGCGGACCATTGTTAGCCCCAAATTCACTTAACTGAGATCTTTCAACCAGCTTCACCTTGTGTTTAGCAATGAAAGGCAAAACAGTATCAAGGCAACGCTTCCAGCCTGATGTAACAACCAATTTGGGCCCATATGCTGCCAATACATTAGTTAGGGCAACTGCCTGAACAGCACCTTCAGGAAGAAGTGGTCTTGTTGCTTCACCCTTCTTCCAGTTATCTCGAGGTGTGGCCTTAGCGTGACGAAGAACAATTATCGGTCTAGTTTCCAGTTCACCTGATTCATCTAAGCGGATGAGTTCTTTTAAAGGCTCGTTGTCGTGCTTATAGGTCATGCGCTTTTTAGCATCAGCTACGCTCAGCCATTCAAAACTGCCAACCTCATCATCAGGTTTGAAGTTTTGCTTCCTTAGAGCAGCATCCGTAACCTTAGCTGACCAATAGTGAACAACCTTCTTATTACCGTTGGCTAATTTGTATTCAGAAACATAAAGTTTTGCACCAAGCGAAACCTTCAAACCAGTTTCTTCTTTGAGTTCGCGAACAGCTGCTTCTGCTACCTGTTCACCTTTATCCAGTTTGCCTTTAGGCCAAGACCAGTCGTTATAGCGAGTTCGGTGAATCATCAGAACCCGAAGCTCACCTTTTTCTTTACGCCACAAAATAGCGCCGGCTGCAACAACCGGCATTAGTTATTAGATCCAGGTCGCAGAATGTTAGCCATGATGGAATCTTGAACATCAACGGCAGTTTTGTTTCTTAGCCAAGAACCATCGTTACTTAGTTTCCATGAACTTGAAGTTTCAGCCATGCATAAGTTGAAGAGGTTTTCCATTTCCTTCACGTGATCTGCTTGACGCAATCTCACCAAAGTCTCAACGCGACGATCTAGGTTTCTATGCATCATGTCTGCAGAACCTATGTAAACAATCGGGTCTTGGTTATTTAGGAATCTAAACACACGGGAGTGCTCAAGGTAGCGACCAAGGATGCTTCTTACCTTGATGGTTTCACTTAAGCCAGGAACTCCGGGCTTAAGAGAGCACATACCTCTAACCACGATGTCGATAGGAACACCGGCACGTGATGCTCGATACAAAGAGTCGATTATTTGCTCATCAACTAAAGAGTTCAGTTTGATTTGAATACCAGAAGGCTTACCTTCCAAAGCATTTCTCGCTTCAGCGTCAATCAGCTTGGTTAGCCCTTCACGAACACCAACCGGTGAAACCAGAAGCTCATTGAATGAAAGATCTTCAGCGTAAGCGGACAGACGGTTGAACAGCTTTGCAACATCTTCGCCAACTTCATCTCTTGAAGTTAGCAGGCCGTAGTCTTCATAGAATCTTGCAGTCTTTGGGTTGTAGTTACCGGTACCGATGTGAACATAGCGCTTTAGGCGACCATCTTCCTGTCTGATAACCATTGCCAATTTACAGTGAGTCTTTAGTCCTACGATTCCGTAAACAACGTGAACACCAGCTTGTTCAAGCTTTCTAGCCCAACCAATGTTGTTCTGCTCATCAAAGCGAGCCTTGATTTCAACTAGCGCCAAAACCTGCTTACCGGCCTTTGCAGCGCTGATAAGTGCATCAACGATAGGTGAGTCACCGCTAGTTCTGTATAGGGTCTGTTTGATAGCAAACACCTTAGGGTCACGAGCGGCCTGCTCAATAAAAGCCTGCACGCTGGTTGAGAAAGACTCGTAAGGGTGATGAACCAAAACATCTCTTTGACGAAGAGCACTGAAAATGCTTAGGCCTTCATCGTTAGCGCTCTTCAGATAACGATTGGTGACTCGCTGGTGCGGAATGTAGTGAAGATCAGCACGTTTCATAAAAGCAATGTCATTTAACCCAGTTAGATCCAGTGGACCATCAAGACGGTAAACATCTTCACTTTCAATATCTAGTTCTTCTTTGAGCAATTCCAAGATCTCAGGATCAATGGTGCTAGAAACTTCAAGACGAACCGCTGGACCAAAGCGACGTTTAGCAAGCTCAGCTTCTAATGCTTGAAGCAGGTTCTCTGCTTCATCTTCATCAACATCCAGGTCTTCATTTCTAGTCACACGGAAGTTGTGATATTG
>CANGBK010000035.1 GCA_947452235.1 Micrococcales bacterium | reverse complement strand
GAAGCATCTAACGCTGACTTCCAAGCCAAGCTTGAAAATGCTTTCACTGAGGTTCATGAAGCCAACGCAGCTCCTGCTCAATTGCAACAGCGTCCAGTTGGTATTGGAACCACAGCTAGCGATCACCCTGAGATTCAACATGTTAGTGCGGTTTCTAAGGAAGTTGTTGAACTTATCGGTGATGCTCACAGCAACTTGCCTCCGAACTTCAACGTTCATCCTAAATTGCAGCAGCTTCTCGCTAAGCGTGTAGAGATGAGCCGTGACGGTGGCATTGACTGGGGCTTCGGTGAGCTTATGGCTCTAGGTTCACTTCTTGTTGAGGGTGTGAACGTCAGAATGGCTGGCCAGGACTCTCGTCGTGGAACTTTCGTGCAAAGACATGCTGTTTTCCACGATCGCGTGAACGGTCAAGAGTGGATGCCACTTAGAAACCTTGCAACCGACCAAGCCAAGTTCTATATCTATGACTCACTTTTGAGTGAGTATGCAGCTATGGGTTTTGAGTATGGCTACTCAGTCGAACGTAAAGACGCTCTAGTTCTTTGGGAAGCACAGTTCGGTGATTTTGGTAACGGTGCACAAACCATCATGGATGAATTCATCTCTTCAGCAGAACAGAAGTGGGGTCAACACTCTTCACTAGTTCTACTACTTCCTCACGGTTATGAAGGTCAGGGACCTGACCACTCTTCAGCACGCATCGAAAGATACTTGCAGTTGTGTGCTGAAAACAATATGACTGTTGCTCAGCCTTCAACACCGGCTAACCACTTCCACTTGCTTCGCAAACAGGCATACTCTCGTCCAAGAAGACCGTTGATTATCTTCACACCGAAGTCAATGTTGAGACTGAAGGCAGCTTCATCTGCTGTTTCTGATTTCACCACAGGTTCATTCAAAGAAGTTATTGATGACGAACGTGGACTAAACAAAGCCAGCGTCAAGAAGGTTCTGTTCTGTTCAGGCAAGGTCTACTGGGATCTTTTGGCTGAAGCTGAAAAGCGTAACGACAGCACCACCGCTATCGTGCGTGTTGAACAGCTATACCCGACTCCTGTTGATGAAATTAAGGCTGTTTACTCTCAGTATCCAAACGCTGAACTGGTTTGGGTTCAAGATGAACCTGCTAACCAGGGTCCTTGGACATACATCGGACTATTCCTACCTAAATACATGAACGGTCAGGTTGCTAAGTTGGTTTCACGTCCAGCTAGCGCATCCCCTGCAACCGGTTCAGCTAAGCGTCACACTGCTGAACAGGCTGACCTCATCGAGCGAGCATTTAGCTAAATCGTATGAACGAGACCAGGAAGAACATCAGAATCGTCATCATTGGTGACGATCTGGTTAGTTCTGGCGGAGATCCAAAAGGTCTTGGTTGGGTTGGTCGTATCGTCGCTAAGACTCAAAGTGAATATCCTCGAGTTGATTTCTATGCTCTTCCAACACCGGAAATCAACACAGCTCAGATGGCTGAGCAATGGTTGGATGAGGCTGGCAAGAGATTCTCAGCGGATACCGATAACCGTCTAGTGATTGCCCTAAATGCAAATGACATCAATGCTGGTATTTCAATGTCTCGTTCAAGATTGAACCTAGCTAACATTCTGGATACTGCAACAAGTAAAGGTGTTCAGTGTTTTATTGTTAGCCCAATACCGAGCCGTAACCCTCAACTAAATTACGAGATTGAGCACCTATCAACAGGTTTTGAAGATGTTGCTGCGAGAAGAAACTTGCCGTTCGTTGATGCCTTCAGACCTTTAGTTGATCACAAAGGTTTCAACGACGAACTGCGTAACTCTACTTTTGGAATGCCTGGCCAACAGGGCCACGGTTTGATTGCCTGGTTGGTTCTAAACCAAAGCTGGTACAGCTGGTTAGACCTACCTGAGCAAGAGTTCTAATTCTCTTCTTCTAGTTCAATCTGAGCGTAAGCTCGGTTTACTAAATCATCTGTGCTGTTTGAATTCAAAGATGATGCGCTTATAAAGGAACTGATTTGAAGTTCAAGAGAATACTCGCCAGCACAGTCAACACAATCCCTAAGGTGAGCTGTAATTGACTCCCTTGTTTCATCGCTAACTTCTTGAGCCAGATAGTCATAAACATTTGCTTTGGCATCTTTGCAGGTTATGTTGCTCATGAGAATTACTTTTCTTTCTTCTTTGAGTGAATGCCGAATTCAGCGGCTAAATCTTTGAGCTTTAGAGTGAGCTCTTCACGACCACGAGAGTGGCGGCTTGAAACAGTGTTCTGAGGGATATCAAGAATCTTGGCAATCTCAGCATAGGTGCGACCTTCAACAATGCTTAGACGGATAACGTCACGGAACACCGGACTCATCTCATCGATGCAAGCGTTGATCTGCTCGATGTTGGCACGAGAAATTAGATCGTCCTCGAGTGAGATACCAGCTAACTCTGGATTCTCCATGTTGTCCATGAGATCCATCTCGTCACCATCTTGGTTCACGACGTTAGTGTCAACGTGCTTGAGGGCCTGCTTCTTAAGCTTGTTACCCATGGTGATGGCCTGGTTACTGGCAATGGTTTTTAGCCAAGGTTTTAGAGTTTTACCCTGGTCTGTGTAGTTACTTTGTAGGCGGATAGCTTTGGCTACGGTGTCTACGAACAGATCGTCCGCGTTGATCTTTACACCTTTAGAAGCGCCAACAGAGTGGGCGATGTATGAACACTGGATACGCAGCCATTGATACATAGATGAGAGCAATAGCTCCATTGGAGTTGACGGGGTTCTTTTATCAGTCATTGATGAGTAGTCTACGCTTCCGTCCGTTGGGGTTGATGTGCGATATTGGTGGCGTTTAGCCTGTGGAGCATGAATTGTGAGTGTGTGAGAAATAAATACCAACCCCTTTCAAAGGTCTGAAATGAACTTGAGTTTAGAGCCCAAATTTTTAGTTCAGTAGGATATAACTAATGACTGACAAAACTTATTCCCAATCGGAAGACAAGAGCTGGATTGCGCCAACTGTTGACCATGCCGTATCGGGAACAGTTTCACTTCCAGGATCTAAATCCCTAACCAATAGAGAGTTAGTCCTTTCAGCTCTAGCCAACAGTCCTTCTACTCTCGTTGACGCCCTAGAATCCAGAGATTCTGCCCTAATGATTGGGTCCCTAGTTAGCCTAGGAACCCAAATCACTCGAAAGGACAACGAGATAGTAATTCTCCCAGCAACCACTGACATGGACTTAAATGCCCATATTGACTGCGGTTTAGCTGGAACGGTAATGCGCTTTGTTCCACCGATGGCAGCTCTTTTTAGCGGATCTGTGACCTTTGATGGAGATAAAGAAGCTCGTCTGAGACCTATGAAAACCACCATAGATTCCCTAAGGAAACTAGGTGTAATTGTTGAAGATGAAGGGCGTGGAACACTCCCCTTCACAATTACCTCTAACGGTGAAATTGCCGGTGGTGAGATTGAGATCGATGCCAGTGCTTCAAGTCAATTCGTTTCAGGATTGCTTTTAGCCGCTCCTAGGTTTACTAAAGGCGTGAGGCTTCGCCATGTAGGTGAATCAGTTCCTAGCCTTCCGCACATCGAAATGACTATTGCTTGCCTTAGAGCTAGAGGTGTTGAAGTGAATCAACCAGAAGATAACTTCTGGGTTGTTGAACCAAGTGTCATCCACGGTAAAGAAGTCGTTATTGAACCTGACCTATCTAATGCTGGACCTTTCTTAGCAGCAGCCCTGGTAACCGGTGGTGAAGTCAGAATCAAAAACTGGCCGATAGAAACAACTCAGGTTGGTAAGCATTTTGTTGTTATCTTGAAGCAGATGGGTGCCAATATCTCTTTTGATGGTCAGGATCTCACAATCAAGGGCACTGGTGTTATTAACGGAATAGATATCGATTTGAGTATCGGCGGCGAACTAGCACCAGTAATCATTGCTCTTGCAGCCTTAGCCGATAGTCCGTCAAGGATAACCGGTATTGCTCACCTTCGTGGACATGAGACCAATCGATTACTAGCCTTGAGTACAGAGATAAACAAAATTGGTGGCAATGCCAAAGAGCTTGAGGACGGAATCGAAATAACTCCAACAAACAACTTGCACGGGGCCACCTGGGAAACCTATGCAGATCACAGAATGGCAACAGCTGCAGCCATTATTGGTCTTCGAGTTCCGGGCATAGTTGTCTCTGACGTTTCAGTCGTGTCTAAGACCATGCCAGGCTTTGTTTCAATGTGGTCAACCCTAATTGGAGCTAACTAATTTGAGTTGGTTATACGAAGGCGATGAACCAGAACACGATCTGGATGAATCAGATGTTCGCATAAGACCAAATCCCAAAGGCAATAAGCCAAGAACCAAAAACAGACCTTCCCATGAGAATGCTGTTCCAGCAATCATTACTCAGGTTGATTTAGGTCGTTATCAGGTTGCCTTAGAAGATGGAACTGAAATCACAGCGACCTTAGGTAAAGAACTTAGAAAAGCCGGAGCCGTTGTTGGTGACAGGGTTGCCCTTCAGGGAGATACAACGGGTGCTGAGGGTGCTCTAGCTCTCATAGTTAGAGTTGAGCCCAGAACATCACTACTTAGGCGTAGCGCTGATGACAGTGACCAAGTTGAAAGAGTTATTGTTGCCAACGCAACACAGATGCTGATTGTTGCAGCCGTAGCGAACCCAGAACCGAGAACCAGACTCATAGATAGATACTTAGCTGCTGCTTTTGATGCTGGCTTATCCCCAGCGCTTTGCTTGACCAAGGTGGATCTAGCTGACCCAACGACACTGACCGAACACTTTGCAGATTTATCAATTCCAGTTATTTTGACTCAAAAAGATAAACCTGAACTAGATGATCTCTTCTCCTTCCTAAACAACCAGATAACTGTTCTGGTTGGAGCTAGCGGTGTTGGTAAATCAACTTTGGTGAACACTTTAGTTCCTGGAGCATACCGATCTACCGGTGAAGTGAATGTTGTTACCGGACGTGGAAGACACACCTCTAGCTCAGCCAGAGCACTTCAAGTCAATCCTGGAACTTGGATCATTGACACTCCAGGGGTTAGGTCCTTTGGTCTAGGGCACATCCAACCTAATAACCTCTTGAAGAGCTTTGAAGATCTTTGGGAGATAGTTAAAACGTGTCCTAGAGACTGTTCACATCTTGCTGATTCACCAGACTGTGCTTTAGATGAAGCAGCAGCTAAAAGCGAGACTGTTGCCAGCAGAGTTGATTCGCTAAGACGACTTTTAGCATCATCTCAAGCTAATGACTACTAAAGTCCCCGCTTAGATAGTTCTCTTCTTCTTCGACCTGAAATCCACTTATCGGTCAGGGTGTCTTTCACATACCATTCATACATAAAAGCTGTGACTAGAAGTGATATCAGCGATGTCCAGAAGAACGAAAGCCAAAGACTAAAACCAACTTGTTTGAAGGCAAAAGCAAAGAGCAAAACAAAAATGATATGCCAAAGATAAACCCAGTAACTCGCATCGGTTAGGAAACCAAAGAACCGTGTTCTTTCTGGAAAATATTTTATAAATATGCCAACTATTCCCAAAGTGATAAACCACATACCCAAGGTATAAACAAAGGCGTGGAACATAAAACTTATTCCAATAGTAGAAAGTAAGCCAGTAGAAATACCTGCAATAGAGCCAACTACAATATTGATCCAGCTGTATTTCTCTAGGTTCTTGAAGACTTGCCTCATATCATAGAAACAAATCCAGCCAATAACATAAAACAATGTGAACACAGCTAGTAATGATGGATCAGGGATCAAAGCAAAAGTCATCTTCAGAGCACCATCTCGACCTAGATAACCAGGGATTAGCAGCGTTAGAAGAGCAATAACAACTATCACTAGAGGGTTGAAGGTTAATCTCTTGAGGATAAAGATAACTGCATTTGCATATTTGTCTCCAAGATATCTAGTTAGTAACCAGTCAACCCCTAAAACCACATGGGCGATAATTGCTAGATAAACCAGGAACCAAAGGTGTAACCAACCGTTATCCAAGTAGCTGGTATTCCCAACCGCACTGCAAACAGTGCAGCCGGTTGGTAACAAAACAGCGGCAATGATTGCCCCTGCAACCAAAACAACAGAAACAATTCGTTTGAATCTTGAAACTATGAAGCCGTAATAGCCTGATTTGAATAACAAGGCAGAGCCGAAAATACCAGCCAGAAAGAAGAAGGTGGGCATCCTGAAAATGTGAATAGCTTGATAGATTCCAGCCAAAGCCAGCGAATCGTCGTAACTTCTGTCTGGATAAAAGAAAGGCAAAATCAGGGCTGTGTGAACAAAAACACCCAGCACCATCATGCTCGAACGAGCACTATCTAGTGGATCAAATCTTCTCTGATTCAACGCGGCAAACTGCTTCCTATTGGTGCCATTTATAAGCCCGTCCATTTCCCCGCTACAACTAGATTATAAGAGAGGAGGAAACATGGTTACCGAGACACAATGGCTGAAAATCCAAATACTTTCAGCAGCCAACGGCCTTTCCTTCTTAGGAAGTGCCCTAACCACCTTCGCTGTGGTCCTTAGAGATAAGAATGCTGCTGGAGCTGCCGGTGTTGCAGCCCTATTTTTATGTATGCTGCTTCCCTCAATCTTCCTATCCCCCTGGGCAGGTCTTCTAGCAGATCGTTACAGCACCAAAAGGCTAATGCCGCCAGTACTTATTGTGATGAGCCTAGCGAGCCTCTCTTTAGCTTTCGGCTTTCCTATCTGGTGGTCATACATTGCTCTTCTTATTTCAGCTAGTGCTAACACAGCTGTTAATGCCTCCTTTAACGCTCTACTGCCTTCGCTAACTACTAAAGCAGATCTAACTAGAGCGAATGGTCTTCAAACAACTTTCTCTGCAATGGGTTCCCTTATAGCTCCAGCAGTGGGTGGAATCCTGGTTAGCACCACCGGATACTTCTGGCCTTTCATCATCGATAGCGTCTCATTCCTAGGGCTTATCGGTGTCATTCTTTTCTTGAATGTTGATAGAACAATTGGAATCACATCAGATGAAGGTCTCAAGGTTCTAGCTGGTGTGAGATTCATCTTCAAAGACAAGCTGGTTAGATCCATAGTTATCTTGGTTACCGTGTTGATTGTTTCACTTGGTGTTATCCAGGTTGGTGAAGTGTTCCTTATTATTGATGAACTTCAAGGAACACCTTTGATCTATGGCCTAGTGGGAGCTATCTTCGCCTCCGGTGCTGTTATCGGAGGTGTGTTCGCAACCTTCGCTAAAGTTCCAGCTAAATTCCACCTTTGGATTGTTTCTGTTGCAATTTTGTATGTGGCAACCGCGGTAATCATCATCGGTAATGCCCACCACTGGTGGGTGGTTATGGTCTTTGGTTTCCTAGGTGGAGTTTCAATGTCTTTGCTAAACACCTTTGGAACAGGACTCATTCAACACAGAACACCTGATGAAGTTCGTGGCAGAGTTATGGCTACGGTTTCAGCTTTGATAACGGTTGGAACTGTTACCAGTACTGGTTTAGCCGGTGGGCTAATAGCCGGCTTTGGAGTTAGAAACGTTTTTGTTGGTGCAGGAATACTTGGGTTGATAATCATTATTTCTCTAGGTCCATCTGTTATCAAGAACAGACCCAAATACGATTAATTACCTAAAGGTTTTTCTAGTGCACTCAAGTGAAGCTTCTGCCCCCAGGCACTAAGCACAGCTTTCAAAGATTTGATTGGAACATCGGCTACTGAAGTGTCATTTTTGAAAGCCAACGCAGCTGCCACGCCGGTTGCCTGACCTATGCTCATGAAGTGTGGTTCCATACGTAAAGATCCATAAGCCAAAGGGGATGTTGAAACAGCTACAGAAACCAGGAGATTACTAGGACCTGATTTGGGAATGGTTATTGAGAAAGGAATCTCATACACCTTGGTGTTAGCAAAGAAAGTGTAGTCACGGAATAACTGGTTACCGTATTGAACGCTAATTGAGAGCTTGTTATCAGCTGGATATTGAGCCATACCGATAGAGTCTGAGAAAGAATCACCGTTAAGTTCAGAGGTAACCAACAGGGTGCTCTTGCCAACCAGTCTTCGACCTTCACGAATATAAGGCTGGTAAGGGATGTTGTTATTATCGACAAACTCATCACTACACATACCGAAACCTTGGAGAATCTGCTGCTCCTGTTTGATAGGACCCTCTTCAGATTGAAGGTATGCCACTAGAGATTCAATGTAGTGAGCAGCCTGCAAGTTATAAGCAGGTCTAGATGCCTCATTCGTGAAGTAATCATCAGGTATTGGGAAGTTAGTGAACGAGTTCAGTGAGTTCAGATCCCACTTATCCCCCGAAACTCTAGCTATTCTCCAGAACTTAGTTAGCTTACGTTTAGCTGAGTT
>CANGBK010000034.1 GCA_947452235.1 Micrococcales bacterium | reverse complement strand
TGAACTTGTTACTGAGACATATCCTGTTGTTGCATCACTTGGAACCGTTATAGCCACCTGAGAATAGCTAGTGCTTTGGATTTCAGCCGGCTTAGAGTTTACGCTCACAGCACTCAAGCAGGCTAGATATGTTCCCTTGATGGTTAGGGTTTGACCTGGCATCACACTGGTTGGGGTTAGTGAACTTATGGTTGCTTTAGCGGCCTTTACTGTTACAGATCTGCTGGTTGCACTTCCACCATCAGTAGTCACTGTTAGAGCACCACTTGAAACAGCACATGGAGTCAACACAGTAATTGAGGTTGAAGATGATGATGTCACGGTGGCAGCTTGGCTCCCTAAAGACACGGTTTGCAAAGTATCAAAATCAGTTCCGGTAATCGTAATACTTTGACCAGCGGCCACAGTAGTTGTTGAAATGGAACTAATGGTTGGAGCTGGTGTGTTTACCTGAGTAGTCGAGAATGCGACATTCACGGTTATGTCTTGAGTGAGCGTGAATGTACAAACAGTCTTTGTATTACAGCCCGGTATAGACCAACCCGCCACATGACTACCTCCATCAGGCGTTGCAGTTAGTGTAATGCTGGTTCCAGTTGAATAATCTCCACCGCAAAGATCACCACAGGTAATACCTCCCGATGCATCAGTAACGGTTCCAGTGCCATCGCCATCTTTAGTGACGTTGATGGCTGAAGTATTCACACCAGCTGCCATTAGGTTAGCTGCTGCCATCTGTGCTCCAACATAGGCACCTAGATCAGCGTTAGGCGTAGCGCTGACTTTTCCAGAACAGCTTTGTTTGTATGGATTGCTGTCACACAGTGGTAACGCTTCGTGGTTACCACCATCGGTGTCATCATAGGATCCGGTGTATTTGAAGATTTCAAATCTTCTGGTTACTGATTCGCTTCCAGCACCTGCTGCTGCTTCATGAACTAATTCATTGTTTGGCTGAACGGCAAGGGCTTTACCAGTGTCATCACAGGTAGGTCTTCCCTGCAAGAACTCCCACTCTGTTTCAACTTCGGTCGAATTCTCTGGAACTTCTTTAGAGTCAGTTAAAAGGGCACCAAGTCTGGCTGGGCTATGAGATTCAGTTTTGTATACCTTCACCCACACAGCATCTCCCCAGAGAGCACAAGCTGGAACACCAGGTAATGCAGCAATTGGCTGTGGTGCAGGTGCTGGGAGAGCTGCAGCTACGTTACCGTTATTTGAAACAGTCCAAACCGGAGCAGGAATGCTTACTGGAGTGTTGGCATAAATCAGATGACCATGATTGCTCGGGTCATCAACCAGCCAGTTATAGATCTCATTGGTCGGGTTATTGATAAGACCAAGACCGAAGTGTTCACAACCAGAAGCATCATATAGTTGCTGAGTTGCACCGGCAGGACCATATAGGTAACAGGCATGACCATCGGTTGGGGTTGGATTGGCTGGAGCCATCACGGTTGTGTTCACGAAGTTGTTGTTTCCATCTAGTGGAGATTCCCAGCGAACTTTCGCTCCGCTGACAGATCCGTTAGTGAAATCTGTGATGGTGGGAGTTCCGTAACGGTTGTATGGGGCACCAAACCAATATTGAACATCGGAAGCTGAGATGCCATCTAGTTCGATTTCAAAACCGTGAGCGTCAACCCCCGAGTCATTGAAAGTATCAAAGTTGCTCAAAGATCCATTAATCTGAGCTGAAGCATGAGCTGGGGCCTGACCAACCATAGCTATTACTAGAGCACTAACAGCTATCACAACTGAACGGAACTTTTTGCCAAACATCTTTACTTCTCCTAATCATTAGGAACCAAATGGTTCCTATAAGAGAAGATTATGAATAAATAGATGTTTTATCTAGTAAGGGTAGGGTGACCTAAGTTCTAACGGTGGACCTAAGGGGATTTGAACCCCTGACCCCCTGCATGCCATGCAGGTGCGCTACCAGCTGCGCCATAGGCCCGTAAACAACTTCTCTAGATTACTACAGTTTGACTGCAGGGGCATCTTTCCAAAGTCGCTCGATGTCATAGAAGACTCGCTCCTGCTCATGCATAACGTGAATGATGATATCTCCATAGTCCATCAAGATCCAGCGAGCTGTCGTCTTACCCTCTTTACGAATCAACTTGTATTTGCTTTCAAGCATCTTCTCTTCAATGCCATCAGAGATGGCAACAACCTGACGTTCGTTCCTTGCAGAAACAAACATGAAGATGTCGGTTAGAGCAAAAGGAATAGAAACATCCAACGCAACAATGTTTTCGCCTAATTTGTCTAATGAAGCCTCATTGACAACTCTTGCCATGGCTACTGATCTATCGGATGCGGTCAATGAGTTCCTTACTTGAAAAAGCCATAAATTAAAGCAACAGCGACGCCGCCACCAATGAGTAGTGCAGCTAAGGTCAAAAGACCAAAGTATAGGTAAGGGTTTAGCCCTCTGTGTGCTCCCCCAGGCATACCTGGTTGACCTTGAGTTTTAGCTATAACCGCTGCTGCTCTAATCGGTGGAATACCAGGAATGTATCCGGCCTGAGCATCTTTATCTAAATCTTTATCTGAATCATCATTCATTTGAATGACATCTATTTCACCAGTGTTAGTAATCAGATCACTGATGTCAATGCTTCCTGTGATAACAAGTTCACCCGAATCAGTGATGATTGCACCACCGGAAGTTATGTCCTGTGGTAATTCAACAACCAAATTAGTTCCAGTTGTCTCCCCAGCTAGAGCATTTGAAACCTTGAACTGAGGATTACCTTCATCATCTATTTCAACCTGCTTGACGGCTTCTTCGTGAACTAGATTCTGTTCTTCCTTATGCTTACGAGCAATAGCTTCAGCTTGCTCACGCATCTCTTTACGGGTTAATGGCTTATCAGACATGAGCACCGTATAACTCGTTTTTGGCAATGTATTGAACAACACCATCTGGAACTAGATACCAAACAGGTTTACCTGAACGAGCTCTCGATCTAACATCGGTTGATGAAATAGCCAGCGCAGGAATCTCAAGTGAAGAGATAGATCCTTCAGGAGCTTTAGGAATAGTTAAGTTATGACCTGGACGACTAACTGCAACAAAGTGAGCTAGATCCCATAATCTCTCAGGTTCTTTCCAAGCCAGAATCTGAGCGATAGCATCAGCACCAGAGATGAAGAATAAATCAGCATCAGGATGCATTGCCTTCATTTCGGTCAGGGTATCAACTGTGTATGTATCGCCACCACGATCTATATCTATTCTGGAAACTTTGAATCTAGGGTTAGATGCCGTTGCAATCACAGTCATCAAGTATCTGTGTTCAGCCGGAAGAGCTTCCTGCTTTAGATAAGGTGAACCGGTTGGAACGAAAATAACTTCATCAAGGTTGAAAGCTGCAGCAACTTCAGAAGCTGCAACAAGGTGACCGTTGTGTATGGGGTCAAAGGTGCCACCCATGACTCCTATACGTGCTCTAGCGGTCAAAGTAATACCTTTTAGTGACCTTTATTGCCTGAATCTTTGTGGTCGTGACGGTTAGCAACGTCACGGTAAGACCAGGTAACAAGAAGTAGAACGGTGAAGATACTGAATGCGATAGCCCCAAACACGATGGTTGGGAAAGGGTAGGTTACGGCTGCTTCAGCCATGCTCTTTACTGCGTTCAAAACGTGCATTTGTTCTCCTATAACGATGTTTCAAATCTACCCTAGTCTCCTAGGGCTTGGGGTCAGGCTAGTTCTTTACCTTGAAACCAGGTTCCAAGTCTTTCACCATTTAGAGCCTTCTCAGCATTGTTGATTGAGGTCAGCAAAACACTAATCCCTGAATCTGTAGCAGTTCTAGCAGCCCCAACCTTGGTTACGGCACCACCGGTACCAACCTTTGATGAGCTCTCCCCCATCTTGATACCTGAGAGATCATCCAAGGGCTCAACCCAGTCGATAGGTTGAGCACCATCCTCACTTGGAGGTCGGTCATAAAGAGCTTCAATGTCACTAAATAGAACCAGTAAGTCTGCCTGAACCAGAACAGCAACTAGGGCAGCTAAGCGATCATTATCCCCAAATCGAATCTCATTTGTAGCAACAGTGTCATTTTCATTAACAATCGGTAAAACACCTAGCTCAAGCATTCGCTCAATTGCTGCTTTAGCATTTGATGAACTTTCAGCCGACTCAAGATCCGCCGCAGTTAATAAAACCTGTCCAGCAACAACTTTGAATGAATCCAAAACATTTTGATACCTAAGCATCAATCTGCTTTGGCCAACAGCAGCTAGAGCCTGTGAAGTTGGCAGATCACTTGGTTTAGATTCAATGTTTAGAAGCGGCATACCGGTTGCAATAGCACCGGAAGAAACAAGAATAACTTCCTGGCCTCTAGCAATACAGCTTGCAATAGCGCTTACCAATTTGACCAGGTTGCCTTGGTTATCACCAGTAATAGACGACGATCCAACCTTAACAACAATTCTTTTAGCGGTTGGTATTTGTTTGTGAGCTGAGATAGACATTAATCCTCCTGAGGTTCAATGTTGATTGGATTACCTTCCTTTTCCATCTCTGCTCTTAATGCAGCTCTGGCATCCATCATCTCTTTGTATTCACGCTTACGTTGAGGCGTAGTTCTTCTGTCATTAGTATCAAGTCTTGGGTCATAACCACGAGGAGCAGCAATAAGTTCACCGGCTGAAGCGATAGTTGGCTCCCAGTCGAAGATAACTCCATCGCCAGCACCAATCACAACAGTTGAACCAGCAACAGCACCGGCTTTTAGCAGTGCATCTTCAATACCAAGTTTGGCAAGACGATCACCTAGGTAACCAACCGCTTCTTCATTACCAAACATAGTTTGGGCAACCCAACGTTCAGGCTTTGAACCAACCACGCGGAAGATTTCTTCATCGCCGTAGCTCTCTTTGGTAACTGAAAACTTACTGTCTTCTTTTCTAACATTCATCAGATGAATACGAGGTTTGGTTGGCAGTTGAGCTTTGGATGCTCTATCTGCACGAACCAGTTCAGCTAAAGCAAAATTAAGTTCGCGAAGCCCCTCATGCGTTGCAGCTGAAATAAGGAATACACGGTATCCCCTAGCTTCAAGGTCAGCTTTCACAAACTCAGCTAGTTCCCTACCATCAGGAACATCAACCTTGTTTAAAGCAATCAACTGTGGTCTCTCAATCAAAGGTGTTTCACCCTCAGGAACTTCATAGAGTTTAAGTTCATTCAAAATCAAATCAAGATCGCTAATTGGATCTCTGTTAGGTTCCAAAGTTGCGCAGTCCAACACGTGCAATAAAGCAGCACAGCGTTCAACGTGACGAAGGAACTGCAAACCTAGGCCTTTACCTTCGCTGGCACCTTCGATTAGACCAGGAACATCCGCAACTGTGAAGCGAACATCGCCAGCTTGAACAACACCAAGGTTAGGGTGAAGAGTTGTAAACGGATAATCAGCAATCTTAGGTTTAGCAGAGCTAATCGATGCAATCAAAGATGACTTACCAGCGGATGGATATCCAACCAGAGCAATATCTGCAACTGATTTAAGTTCAAGGATGACATCACCCTTCCAACCTGGAACACCTAGCAGCGCAAAGCCTGGAGCTTTACGTTTAGAAGTTGAAAGTGCAGCATTACCTAAACCACCTTGGCCACCTTCGGCAACAAGAAGTTCCATGCCGGATTCATCAAGGTCAGCGATGAATTTGCCTTTAGCATCCTTAACTACAGTTCCAATCGGAACAGGCAAGATTACATCTTTACCGGTAGCACCGTTACGAAAATCTCCAGCGCCATCACCACCATCGCCACCAGCTTTATGCGGTGAGAAGTGATATTCCAATAAGGTCGTCACATTCGGATCTGCAACAAGCTTGATTGAGCCACCGTTACCACCATCAGCACCATCTGGGCCTGCTAGCGGTTTGAACTTTTCACGACGAACAGAAACACAACCATCGCCACCATTACCGGCGCGTAGGTGAAGGGTAACTTGGTCAACGAAAGTAACCATGACTACTCCTTCCTAAAACAGCAACAGGCGAGCAATATGCTCGCCTGTTGATTAAAACTTGTGTGGGTTATGCAGCAACAACAATGTTGACTACGCGACGTCCACCCTTTTCAGCGAACTGAACAACACCTTCAGCTAGAGCAAATAGTGTGTCGTCTTTACCTTTACCTACGTTACGGCCTGGGTGGAAGTGAGTTCCACGCTGACGGACCAAGATCTCGCCTGCGTTAACTTCTTGACCTGCGTAACGCTTAACACCTAGACGCTGTGCGTTAGAGTCGCGACCGTTTCTTGTGGAGGAAACACCTTTTTTGGATGCCATTTTGCTTTACTCCTTCGCCTTACTTGATTTCAGTAATCTGAACGCGGGTTAGGTCAGCGCGGAAACCCTGACGCTTCTTGTAACCAGTCTTGTTCTTGTACTTCTGGATAACGATCTTAGGACCACGAAGATCACCTAGAACGGTAGCTGTAACCTTCACTGAAGCTAGCGCAGCTGCTTCGTGAGTTACCTTGTCACCGTCAACAAGCAAAAGAACAGGTAGAGAAACATTCTCTCCCGCCTTCACCTTTAGACGATCTAGCGTGACGATAGTGCCTACTGACACCTTTTCTTGGCGGCCACCGGCCCGTACCACTGCGTAAACCACAGATATACCCTTTGTTCGAAAAATCTTGGATTGGAAGTCCTGCAAAGCAGGCAACAAGGTTCTATCTTAGCCTTTTCCTAGGGCTAAGGTCAAACCTTTTAGACCGGAGTTTCCCCCGGGGTTATTTCACCCTCGCTGGTGACTCTCCTGGACTTGCGCTTTGGAGCTTGTTCAGCCTGAGGTAAGGCATCTAGGACGCTTTCTAGGCTCTTTTCAACGGTATCTGGAGTTGAAATGGTGCTAGCAGCGATCTTAGACATCAGGTTTTTAGCCTCTTGCGCCTTCTCCGGGGTGACCACCTTGGCAGGCTCTGACTTAGGACGACGCTCTTCAGTGTCACCACTTGCAGACTTGTCTTTGTTGTTGTTCTTTTGGTTCTTGTTCTTGTTTTTGTTGTTGTTATTGTTCTTACCGTCTTTTTGCTTAGGACGGTCGTCATCGCTGATGTGCTTGTTTTTGAGCACCGGATGGTGGTGAACAATAACTCCCCTTCCAGCACAAACCTCACAAGGCTCACTGAAAGCTTCTAGAAGACCGATGCCGATCTTCTTTCTAGTCATCTGAACTAAACCAAGTGATGTTACTTCTGCCACCTGGTGCTTAGTTCTATCCCTAGATAAACATTCCATCATTCTTCGAAGGACCAAATCACGGTTAGATTCCAACACCATGTCAATAAAGTCAACAACGATGATTCCACCGATGTCACGAAGACGTAGCTGTCTAACGATCTCTTCAGCTGCTTCCAAGTTGTTCTTAGTAACAGTCTCTTCAAGGTTTCCACCAGAACCAACAAACTTACCGGTGTTAACATCAACCACGGTCATAGCTTCGGTTCTATCGATAACCAGTGAACCACCTGAAGGTAGGTAAACCTTACGGTCCAACGCCTTAACAATCTGCTCGTTGATTCTGAAGTGATCGAAAGCGTCATTAGTGCCTTCGAATCTTTCTATACGAGGAAGAAGATCTGGTGCAACATCTTTTAGGTAACCTTCGATTGTTGCAAATGGTGCATCGCCATCGATAATCATCTTCTGGAAATCTTCATTGAAAACATCGCGAACAATCTTGATTAGAAGATCAGGTTCAGAAGAAAGAAGTGATGGTGGAGTTGAAATCTCTGCATTACGAGAAATCTCTTCCCACTGAATTTGCAATCTTTGAACATCTTCAGCTAGCTGCTCTTCTGTTGCACCTTCAGCTGCTGTCCTAACAATTACGCCAGCTTCTGGAGGGAGTATTTCTTTCAAGATCTTCTTTAGACGGTTACGTTCAGATTCAGGAAGCTTACGGCTAATGCCGTTCACGTTACCTGACGGAACATAAACCAGGTAACGACCTGGAAGTGAAATCTGTGAGGTTAGACGAGCACCCTTTTGACCTACTGGGTCTTTAGTTACCTGGACTAGAACCTTATCCCCTGATTTGAGTGCAAGTTCAATTCTTCGCTGCTGGTTACCAGTTTCAGCTAGCTCCCAGTCAACTTCACCCGAATACAAAACAGCGTTACGGCCACGACCAATGTCAACGAAAGCTGCTTCCATTGAAGGAAGAACGTTCTGAACTTTACCCAAATAGACGTTTCCGATCAAAGAAGAGTCTTGAGCTTTAGCAACATAGTGCTCAACTAGAACGTTGTCCTCTAAAACACCAATCTGAATCTTGTCGTCTTTGCTTCTAACCACCATGATGCGATCAACGGCTTCACGACGAGCTAAGAACTCTGATTCAGTGATACGTGAAGATCTACGGCCAGAGTCACGACCATCACGTCTACGCTGCTTCTTAGCTTCTAATCTTGTTGAACCTTTAACACGAGTCGGTTCATTACTTACTGGTTTAGGTTCACGAGGTGTTCTAACCTTCACAACCACATTCGGTGGTAATTCACCCTCAACAGCTTCACCTGGACGCTTACGTGAACGAACACGCTTATGAGAAGCGTCGTCCGACTCATCCTGAACTTTGCCCTTGCCACGCTTCGATGAAATCGAGGGGGTTGGCAGATCAGGTGCCTTGAAAATTAGTGAGAAGCCGGAAGCAGCTGGAGCAGGTGTTTCTGAAACTTCAGCTTCAGAAGCCTTTTCTTCTTTTTTAGCCTTCTTAGGCTCAACTGACTCAACAGGTTCTGCTTTGCCACGTCTGCGACCACGCTTAGGCGCTTCAATGATTTCTTCAACTGCCTCAGGCTCGTTGTTCTTCTTTTTCACCATTTCTGGTGCTCCGTACCGGCAAACCTTTTCGCCCACACCTCGAAAAAATACTGCCTAAAATCTCTTGTTAGAAGCGTTGTTGCTAACTAACTAAAACCAATAAATGTTGA
>CANGBK010000033.1 GCA_947452235.1 Micrococcales bacterium | reverse complement strand
CATGAAAATCATTAGGTAGATTCCCATGACTCTGCCACGCAGATTGCTATCAGTATTGCTTTGAACATAGGTGTTAGCTGAAATCAAAGTCAATAGAACGGACGCTCCAAGAAGTGGAAGCATGCAGGCATAAATAACTGGGTTAGGTAAGTATGCGGAGATCATAAGAAGAACTGAAAACAGGGTCGCTCCACGAAGGATGTTTTTGATGGTTCTGTGCTTTTCTAAACGAGCCGCTAGAACAGCTCCGGTGAGTGAACCCACGGCAAGAATGCTTCCAAGAACGCCAAACTCTCCTGCACCAAAACCAAATTCGTGTGTTGCCATTAGGGCGATGAATATCTGGAAGTTCAAACCAAATGTGGTGGTGAAGAACACCATGACCATAACAAGAGAAATATCTCTGCGAGATAAAACGTAACTGAAAGCTTCTTTGAGTTTGCTATCTCTTTTTGGCTTTGTTGTGATGTGAAGATCTTTATCTCTGATGACCAGAAGCGTTGCCACCATCACAACGTAGGTTGCTGTGTTGATGAGAAATGACGGACCAGTTCCATAATTGGCGATTAGAAAACCACTTAGGGCTGGACCGATAAGTCTTCCAGCGTTGAAATTCGCTGAGTTCAAACTAACGGCGTTAGCTAAATCGTCTTTACCAACTAGTTCACTTGTGAAAGAGATTCTGATTGGTGAATCAACTGCAGTGAAGATACCTAGCAATAGAGCTAAAGCATAAACGTGCCACAGCTGCACATTGTGAAATGTGACCAGCAGACCTAGAACAACAGAGGATAAACCAGCACCAGTGTTAGTTAGCAGAAGAAGTTTACGTTTGTTGAACCTATCGGCTAGTAGCCCACCATAGAGGCTAAGTAGTAATGCTGGAAGGAATTGAATCGCTGTAACTAAGCCAAGGTTTGCTGGGTCGTTGCCAGTTAGTTCAAGAACTAGCCAGTCTTGGGCAACTCGTTGAGTCCAGGTACCAATATTCGATAGTGCGTTGGCTGGATAGAGTATGCGGAAATTCCGATGCTTGAATGATCTCAAAGCGTTGGATTTAGGCACTATTCAAATCTACTTCCTCAAACTGATGTATTTTTAGTTTCATGAAGATACGTCAAATTGGTTTGGGTTGCCAAGACCTAACTAGAGCTCAAGATTTTTATACAAGACTTCTAGGCAAGGAACCTATCGCTGTTTTTGAACAGCCGGGTTTCCTATTCTTTGATTTAGGTGGCCCTCGTCTATTCATTGAAAAGAATGGGCCAGCATCACTCATCTATCTTGAAGTTAAGGATGTTCAAGAAACTGTAGCGGACTTGAAAGAACGTGGTTTTAGGATCACATCAGAACCACATGTTGTCTTCCCTGACCAGGGCGGAATCTTCGATCAGCCAGGCAACGAGTGGCTAGCCTTCGTTGAAGATTCAGAGGGTAACCAAATTGGCCTTATGAGCCGTGAGGTTATTTAGCCTCTTCAGGGCTCATAGGCATCTGACGCATTGTTCTAAGCGGGGAGAATAGAACGAATCCAGATGCAAATACGGACATAATCGCTCCAAACCAGATGGTTGGAAGCAAACCTATGGTTGAACCCAAGACACCTGAGATAAGGGCACCAATAGGCATACAACCCCACACCATGAACCTAATAGATGCATTCATGCGCCCAAGTAGATGTTCAGGGCAGATTCGCTGCCTGGCACTCACCTGAGTGATGTTGTAGGTAAGTGCAGTGAAGGAAGTCATGAATCCTTGAATGCAAAGTGGAACGATGGCCAATTCCATAGGGATAAAGAAGGCTATAGGTATCAGTAGTTGAACAACACCTGTGGTCATAGCTGAGATCACCACTAGAGGCCCTTCACCAACTAATTTGATTAGCTTAGGTGTTGCAGCAGCTCCAGCTAAACCACCTATGGATGAGATGGACATCATGATTCCAAAGCTCGCTGTGTCCAACCCTAGATATTGAGGTCTAAAGAAATACAAGGCAAACATAGTTCCTGTAACAGTTCCAAAAAGATTACCTGTGGAAGTTGTGAACGAGATTGCTCTGATGAGTCGTTGATTCCAAACGAAGTTAAGCCCTTCAGCGATTTCTTTTTGGATGGGCCTTCGATCTGCTTTAGGTTTTGGTTGTTCACGATCTTTGATTAGGAACAGCGAGAAAGCAGAAACAAAGAAGCTAAAAGCATCGAAGATTAGAAGAAACGGCGCTTTGATGACCCTCAGCAGCGCACCAACCACACCAGGACCGGCGATACCAGAAATCTGCCCGGTTATTTCTAGTCGAGAATTAGCGATAGAAATATATTCTTTAGGCAAAAGAATTGGGATGTAACTTTGATACGAAACATCAAAGAACACCGTTGCAACGCTAACAACAGCTCCGATAACTACTAGTTGATAAATGTTTAGAGCGTTGTTGAACCAAAGAACGGGGATCAACCCAACCGCAACCATGCGAACTAGGTCAGCAATCAACATCACACGACGCTTAATCCAACGATCAACTAATGCACCGGCGAGTAATCCAAAGATAAGAAAAGCAGAAGTGTCTGCAGCGTTAAGTAAACCCATTTGAAGCTCTGTTGCTCCAAGCATGGTGACCGCTATGACGGGTAAAGCAATACCGGTCATTTGAGAACCAATAGAGCTGATAGTTTGACCAACCCACAGTTTTATAAAACCAGGTTGCTTGGTTACGTTTAGTTGTTCAGACACCAGTTAAAGATAACAACCACGGTCATTTCTGACCGTGGTTGTTAGATAAAGCTCTATAACGATTACTTGCTAAGTTTTCTTGTTCCAAAAGTTAGAGCTAAAACAAAAGCAATACCCGCTAGTGGAAGATAAATGTTTGAATCTTCCTTAGTCAGAACCCCAGACTTCATCTGCAGTGAGACAAGCTCCGGGTCTGTAGAGGTTGAGTCAGTAGCGGTTGAGTCAGTAGGGACGGAGTCATACATAACCGCGCATGGAGTTTGAACATCGATGCCATTAGTTGAATCTACAGTTCCGTCAGTTTCACAGTTAGATCCTGCCAATGTTCTTTTGTAGCATGCTGGATCAGATGTTGCGTTATCTCCCTCTGGCGCAACTGCACACCAACCACCAACAGAGTTGATAGTTCCTACTCCATCAGCAGAGCAAGCATCTGGTGCATTGGTTTCATCACAAACAACATCACTTGTTGCTGTTATTGCAACGTCATTTGGACATGTTGAATCGCCGTTAGCGTCAACTACTGCATCTGATCCATCAGCGCAAACAACACTTGAATAAAGAGTTGGGACTGGCTGCTCATCTTCTGCGTGAGCGCTTCCAACAGTTGCAAAGAACATTGCACCTGAAAGAACTGTGAAAATAGCTACTTTGCTTAGTTTCATTTGAATCCTTTCGATTGCTACCAGCCTAGTGAATGACCTAACTAATTTATAGAGATTAGGCTGTGATTATCCTGAGAGAGATGGCTATGACTAATAAAAAACTGCTTTGGTCCGAAGAATTCAACCTGTCTGAAGGCTCCGCCCCTAATGCAACCATCTGGGAGAGAGATCTAGGCGATGGCACCGATTATGGCATCCCAGGCTGGGGTAATAATGAACTTCAGGTTTATACCAAAGCCAATGCCTTCACTAATAGCCAAAACCAGCTAGAGCTGGAAGCCAAAAGAATCACGGATGGTTCAGAAGGCGATGCATACTATGGACCAGCAACTTGGTCTAGTGCTCGTTTGGTTACTAAGCACACACTTCAGGTGCAGTATGGACACATTGTCATCAGAGCAAAGGTGCCAGCCGGTGTTGGTTTGTGGCCAGCATTCTGGATGTTGGGTGCACGCATGGATGAACAGGGTTGGCCGTTAGCTGGCGAGATAGACATCATGGAATACGTCGGCAAGGCACCACTTGAAGCCTTAGGAACTCTGCATGGACCAGGCTACTTTGGCGATCATGGGTGCGGTGGGAAACTAAACGCAACTGAACCGCTGTCTGATGACTGGCATGAATTTGGAATCTATTGGAAACCAGGACAAATCTCTTGGCACGTTGATGACATTGTTTATTTCACAGCAACGCCTGAAAGCGTTGAACCTAATGCTTGGGTCTATGACCAGAAGTTTTATTTCTTGCTAAACATGGCTGTTGGCGGAAATCTTGGTGGACCACTCGCTGCGGATCTTCCCGATTCAAACAAACTTATTGTTGATTACATTCGGGTTTATGAGCACGAAGGCTTCGGAGAAGTTTTTCACGTTTAACTTCACCAAGTTATGTGTATAACTAGCGTGTTCCCAGTTAAGGGGATAAAATGAATTTGGATGCAAGAGCATGGGGCTTTAGTAAAAGTCAGGTAAAGAACTAATGGCAAAGAAATACAGCGCCGAACAAATCCAAACCGCATGGAATTGGTTTGTTTCAAAATATGAAGCTCAAGGTTATAAATCTCTTAACCAATTCGCTAACTCAACTGGGTTCCAAAAATCAAGCCTCAGCCGGTATTTCCATCTTGAGCGCGAGATTCCTTCAGGAACCATCATTAGGCTCTGCACAGAACTCAAGGTCTCACCAGAAGAACTTCTGAAGACTATTGGTGCTTTGGACTGGCCAGCAAAGCCTAAGCGTAATCGCGGATAACCAGGTGTCTTTGCTTGGCATCCAGCTGCTCTAGTCGATCTAGATTCGCTGGGTTTGTGTAAAGGTCAACGATTCTTCTCAAAATGTCTGGGTGTGCCACCGGGCTCAGCTTTTCAATAAGAGCCTCCTTAGAGGTTCCCATCTGGAACTTGGCGACGATCAAACCTGCTTCATGCGACTCTAAGCAGGTCACGGTCTCACCGCGCATGATGTGTAGCTCTAAATTCATACTTCCCCCATCGGTCGAGGACGATATTTTCCCAAGTGGGAACTCATTAAGCATATTAACCATAGCCACTGACAACCAAAAGCCACGCCTATCCGCCCACAATTGCATGCTGTGGGAGAATAAAGACATGACTAATCCAACCCACATTGCGACCATTAAGACCAACCACGGCGACATCAAAGTAGACCTATTCGGCCTGCATGCCCCTAAGACAGTAGCCAACTTTGTTGGTTTGGCTGATGGTTCACAGAGCTGGGTTGACCCACAGACCAGAGAAAAGCACGAAGGCAAGCCGCTTTATGATGGCGTTATCTTCCACAGAATCATCGCGAACTTCATGATTCAAGGTGGAGACCCAACTGGAACCGGTATGGGTGGACCGGGCTACAACTTCGGTGATGAAATCAGTGATCTAAACTTCAACGAGCCATACAAGTTAGCCATGGCAAACGCAGGACCTGGAACCAACGGTTCACAGTTCTTCATCACAGTTGTTCCAACCACTTGGCTATACGGTAAGCACACTGTTTTCGGTGAAGTAACCGATGCAGCATCACAAGCTGTTGTTGACAAGATTGCTGGAGTCGCGGTTGGTGCTCAAGATAAGCCACTAGAGCCAGTCGTAATTTCAAACATCGAAATTCAAAAAGTCGACTAGTAATGTCTGACGAATTAACTTATTGTTACAAGCACCCCGATCGTGAGACCGGGGTTTCTTGTCAAAGATGCGACCGATACATTTGCCCTCAGTGTTCAACACCAGGAGCAGTTGGTTACCTTTGCCCAGAAGATGCAGGCGTTCCTTCCACAGTAGTTAAAGCGAATTTCCAAAAAACTATTTGGCAATTAATGCCAGTGACTTTAGTTTTGATGGCAGCAAACATTATTGTTTTTGCTTTGCAGCTGATGGACCCAACACTTACCGAAGCTTTGCTTTATGCAAAGTTCCCAGGTTACTCAACTCTTGAGAGAGCTTTCACATCCGGATTCGCGCATTCAACTGCAGACTTCCTTCACATCGCATTCAACATGTGGTCTTTATATATTCTTGGAAGAATGCTTGAACCTGTTTTGGGAAAACTAAAATTCATCCTGCTCTATTTCTTATCGTTATTCGCAGGTGTAATTGCAGTGTTATTACTGAGCGATATTCAAACAAGCGTTGTTGGCGCTAGCGGAGCCATTTTTGGTTTGATGGCTGCCCTAATTGTTGTTTTGCGTGTTTTGAAATCAGATGCAAGACAAGTAATCATTTTGGTGGTAGTGAACTTTGCCTTGAGCTTCTCACCAGGCATCTCTTGGCAAGCTCACCTAGGTGGTTTTCTCGCAGGTGGTTTGATTACTCTGGTTTATGCAAAGTTTAGAAAGCCAACAGAACAAGCAACACTCTATATTTTGATAGGCGTAATCGCTGTTGCTTTAGGTGGACTTTGGATCTACGGCAATTCGATATTGCCGTTTTAGTTTGTAAAGATATTACTTCCAGCGGGTCATAAACCCGAAGCCAACAAACATCATTCCGAAACCAATCATGATGTTACCTGCACCTAGGTTGATAGGAGTTCCTGAACCTAGTGGGTATAGAGTCTGGCTGATGTAGTAAACCATGATCCACAAAAGACCAACAATCATCAAAGTTAGGGTCACAGGCAAGAACCATGCTGGGTTGCCATCGCTAGCCTTCTTAGCTTTGACTGAGTCAGGCACTTGAGGCTTAGCTGGACGCTTTAGGAATTTCTTCGACTTGTTTTCATTTTCAGACATGTGGTAATTCTAATAGGTAAGCAAGTTAGGCTTTAAAACAATGGTCAAGATATTAGTTTTAGATAACTACGACTCCTTCGTATACACCCTGAACGGGTATCTCCAGCAGCTCGGAGCCCAAACCGAGGTGTTGCGTAACGATGTCGTATCTGAAGCCGAATTACCTGAATTATTGGCTAAATACGACGCTGTCTTGATTTCTCCAGGTCCTGGAACCCCAGCCCAAGCCGGTTTGAGCATCCCAACGGTGAAACTGGCCCTCCAAACCAAACAACCTATTTTTGGTGTTTGTCTAGGCCATCAGGCAATAGCAGAGGCTATGGGGGCAACAGTAACCTCAGCAGAAGAACTCATGCATGGCAAAACCAGTCAGGTTTACCACGACAACAGCTTGATCTATAAAGATGTTCCTGAACCCTTCACAGCGACCAGATACCACTCCCTGGCAGTAGTTGCCTCAACTGTTCCAGATGATCTGCTTGTAACAAGCAAAACTCAAGGCGGAGTCATCATGGGAATCCAACACAAGAACTTGCCTATTTACGGTGTTCAGTTCCACCCAGAATCTGTTCTAACCCAAGGCGGTTACCAAATGCTAGGTAACTGGTTAGAGTCAATAGGTTTAACCGGTGCAGCTGCAAAAGCTAAAACACTTTCACCTTTAGTAAACCTCTAATTAGAACAATTCAAAGTCAAAATAATTGTTTGGCCTTGAGGTTGAATACCTTCAGGAATTGATTGCGCAACAACAGTAGTTCCAGCAGTTCCAGTACAACCAGTTTGAACCTCCGTTGAAACAAGATAACCAACAGAAGCAGAAGTCAACTGTGTTGTGGCGTCATTCAGATCCAAATTCACAACATTAGGAACAATTACTGTTCCAGTTGAAATCACTAGGTCAATAGTTGAGCCAGCAGGAATGCTCTTGTTTGCAGCAGGATTACTTGAGATAACCATGTTCTGAGGAACTGTTGCTGAATCAGCTTGAGTTATCTTCCCAAGCACTAACTTCGCATCAATAATTGCAAGCATTGCATCTTGTTCTGTCATACCTGAAAGATCTGGCATGACAACTTGCTCCGCACCAGCAGAGACATAAACAGTGATGGTTGTTTTGATACCAACTTGTTGACCTGCAGGAGGATCGGTCGAGATAACAGTGCCCATAGGAATCGTGTCACTCTGTTGCAGCTGTCTATCAACAAGAAGCTGTTGCGTGGTTAGGGTTGTGTATGCCTCTTCATAAGTCTTACCAACAACATCGGCGACAGAAATCTTTCCACCGCCTCCGCCACCGAAGCTAAGAAGTGAAGCGCCACCAGCAATCAACCAGACGATTAGACCGATGATAACAACAGCACCACCGCTACCAAGACCCCAGAACAACCCGGTTGAAGGACGATCAGAGTCGTTCTTTTTCTTTGGAACTTTAGTAACAACTTGAGTTGTCCCAGTTTCAAAACCTAGTTGGTTGAAACCATTCTCAACTTCTTCGTATTCCTCTTCAGCAACTTCAACAACAGTTCCAGTTGCTTCTTCATTGACTTCAGCGAGTAACTGATCGAACGGATCAACTTCTTCCATAACTAAAGTTGCGTCAGCGATAGGGTCCATAGGTGCAGTTGCAGGTTGAGCACCATCATTGAACTGCTCAATTGAAACCCCTGATGCAGCGGCAGCAAGGGCTGCTCTGAATTCACCGGCCGATTGGAATCTGGCGAATCTATCTTTAGATAGAGCCTTCATCACAACAGAATCGATTGCAAGCGAAACCGAAGAGTTAACCATTGAAGGCGGAACTGGGTTTTCACTTACGTGCTGGTATGCAACAGAAACAGCTGTGTCACCAGTGAAAGGTGGTTTACCGGTGAGCATTTCATAAAGAAGAACTCCGGTTGAATAAAGATCAGTTCTAAGGTCAACTGTCTCACCACGAGCCTGTTCAGGTGAGAAGTATTGGGCAGTTCCAACAATGCCGTTGGTGTGAGCAAGGGTTGCTGAAGAATCACTAACTGCTCGAGCAATACCGAAATCCATCACCTTAACCTGGTTGGACTCGGTGATCATGACGTTAGCTGGCTTAATGTCTCTGTGAACAACGCCAGCAGCGTGAGAGAACTCAAGAGCGGTCAAAATACCATTGGTATACGAAATCGCCTCTTGCTGAGTTAGTTTTCTGGATCTAAGAATGTCTCTAAGAACCTCACCTTTCACCAGTTCCATAACGATGTATGGAAGGTGACGGTCAACACCATTCGCATCAACAGAAACCTCATCACCAGCGTCGTAAACACGAACGATGGTTGGGTGAGCCATGCGAGCAGAAGCTTGAGCCTCTTGACGGAATCGAACCTCAAAAGACGAGTCAGCAGCTAGATCTGCTTTGAGCAACTTGATGGCGACAGTTCTACCGAGTCGAGTGTCAGTACCTGAGTAAACCTCAGCCATACCACCGCGACCAATAAGTTCACCCAACTCATAGCGTCCAGCTATGATTCGGTTGCCATCAGTCATTTGAGCTCCTAACAAAAAGCATTAACAGTTCAAAGTTTATCTAGT
>CANGBK010000032.1 GCA_947452235.1 Micrococcales bacterium | reverse complement strand
GTTACTCACCCGTTCGCCACTAATCCACCGGAGCAAGCTCCAGCTTCATCGTTCGACTTGCATGTGTTAAGCACGCCGCCAGCGTTCATCCTGAGCCAGGATCAAACTCTCCGTAAAAGTTTTTTAGGAACAAAGCAAGCTCTGTTCCAAGTTTTACGAAACCCCCGGAAATTGGGGGCATCAATTTGATCTGACTAAATCAGATTGTCTGACAATCTGTCTAATCCAATTACTACTGAACAATCAAAAAGGCAAGCCTTCTTGAAGCCAGGTTCTTGGCATCGACATTGTGCACGCTGTTGAGTTCTCAAGGATCGGATGCATCTACGATTTCCCGCTAGGGTCCTACGCAGAGCAACTTCACTAACTTACCACTTTTTTCCCGTTAAGCAAATACTTAGACGGAAAAAACCCAATATTTTTCAGGCCTTTTCAGTAGTAAATTTTTCAACCAAAGACACCAAAAACAGCCTATTTTCAAGGCTTTTCTTGAACTTTGATTGGTTGCACTTGAGCCGAGTTCCTAAGCAGGATTCTCAAACTTTGGGCAACGAGACAATAGATTACGCCTGAATAACGATATAGTCAAATCCAAATGCCCCTATTTTCAAGGTTTTTTGACTATTTTTGAATAAATATTCCGGCCAGGGTCTTTTTGCCTCGACGAAGGACGGCAAACTCCCCCATTAGAGCTGATTCCAGCTTGGCTAATTCATCTTCAACTTTGATGTTGTTTATGTAAACGCCACCTTCAGCGATAGCTCGGCGACCAGCACTGTTACTTGCAACAAGGCCTGTTTCTACCAACAAATCAACTACTGCAACACCTATCGGAGCTGAAGTATTTGGAAGTTCTTTAAGCGCAGCCTGGAGAGTTGCCTTATCAAGAGCTTCTAGATCTCCTTGCCCAAACAATGCAGCCGAAGCATCAATGGCACCTCGGGCTGCTTCAGTGGAGTGCACCAGTGTGGTTACCTCTAGTGCAAGCCTTTTTTGGGCTGCACGCAAGTGGGGCTCATTTGCTAGTTGCTTCTCAAGTTCTTCAATCTCGGCTTTAGTCAAGAAAGTGAAGACTCTAAGCAAGTTGATGACATTTGAATCTTCAACGTTTAGCCAGAATTGGTAAAACGCATACGGTGAAGTTAGTTCTGCATCAAGCCAAACAGCATTACCTTCAGACTTACCAAACTTCTTACCTTCAGAATCAGTGATCAAAGGCGTCGCGAGTATGTGTGCACTCTTACCTTCAACTTTGTGAATCAAATCTGTTCCACTGGTTAGGTTCCCCCACTGATCGCTTCCACCGATTTGCAAAACACATTCGTTTCTGCGGTACAGCTCCAGGAAATCCATGCCTTGAAGAATTTGATATGAGAACTCTGTAAAAGAAATACCTGCATCAGAATTCAGTCGAGCAGAAACTGCATCTTTGCTCAACATTTTTCCAACTCTGAAGTGCTTACCAACATCACGCAAGAAATCAATTGAACTCATAGACGCAGTCCAATCCAAATTGTTCACAAGGGTCGCAGCACTAGATCCTTCAAATGAAAGAAACTTTGATGCTTGATTTCTTAAGCGTTCAACCCATTCAGCTACGGTGTCTTTGGTGTTTAGTGTTCGTTCAGCTGTTGGCTTTGGGTCACCAATCAAACCTGTTGCCCCACCAATCAAGGCGATTGGTTTATGACCGGCAAGCTGCAAGCGTCGCATAACTAGAAGTTGCACTAGGTTACCTAAATGCAAACTTGGTGCTGTTGGATCAAAACCACAGTAGTAAGAAATCGAACCATCGTTCAAAGCTTTACGAAGCTCAGCTTCATCAGTCGACAAAGCTATAAGACCGCGCCAACGAAGCTCTTCCCAAATCTCTTTGAAAGAAGAATCGTTTGATTGTGAATTTAGAGTGTGACTGTTCACCATAATAAAACCTATCTAGAACCTTGCGGCACGAGTTTACGCAACGCACTTATTTGATCCAACACTCTTGCAACTGCAGTTCCGCCAGCACCGGTTCGAGACTTAATTGAACCAGCAACGCTCAAAACTTCACGAACATCTGGAGTCAAGTATTTGCTGATTGAAGCAAATTCAACATCTGTGACATCACTCAATTCCAATCCTTTAGATTCCGCGAACGAAACTAATTGACCAGTTATTTCATGTGCATCTCTAAATGGAACTTTCTGCTTTACTAGCCACTCGGCAACATCTGTAGCAAGTGAGTAACCGGCTGAAGAAAGTTCTTCCATACGCTCGGTGTTGAAAGTCAACGTTGCAACCATTCCAGTGAATGCAGGAAGAATCAAAAGTAAGTTATCCACGATGTCAAAAACAGGTTCTTTGTCCTCTTGGAGATCTCTGTTGTAAGAAAGCGGAAGCCCCTTTAGTGTTGCAAGCAAACCAGTTAGGTCACCGATGATTCGACCAGCTTTACCTCTTGCAAGTTCAGCAACATCAGGATTTTTCTTCTGAGGCATGATCGATGAGCCAGTTGAGAAAGCATCAGCAAGTTTTACGTAATTAAATTCAGCGCTTGCCCAAATAATGATTTCTTCTGCGAATCTTGAGAGGTTAATTGAAATCAAAGAGCCGATGAACGCGAACTCAGCCACAACATCTCGGCTAGAAGTAGCATCCATTGAATTAGCCATAGGCGCAGTCAAGCCAAGTGCTTGAGAGACGATATTTGGATCTAGTGCTAGAGAGGTTCCTGCCAAAGCGCCTGCGCCGTAAGGAGAGAATGATGCTCGGTTCTTCCACTCCACTAAACGCTCTAAGTCTCTAACCAAAGGCCATGCATGTGCCAACAAATGGTGAGAAAGTAATACCGGTTGTGCATGTTGGAAATGTGTTCTACCTGGCATAGGTTCACTCATGTGCTCCTGTGCAAGAGTTGCAAGAACATCAATCAAATCTAAGACTTGCTCGCGAATTAGACCAGCCTGATCCAAAAGATAAATTCGTATCAATGTAGCGATCTGATCATTTCTAGAACGGCCAGCACGAACCTTGCCGCCGAGTTCTGGTCCAACCATTTCGATGAGTCCGCGTTCAAGTGCTGAATGAACATCCTCATCAGTGGGCTTCGCCTGGAACATTCCAGATGCAACCCGCTTATCCAGTTCTGTTAGTGATTTATCAATTCTGGTTTGCTCAGCTTCGGATAAATATCCCGCAGCTTTTAGAGCGAGTATGTGCGCTTTAGTACCCAAGATGTCGTATTTAGCTAAACGCCAATCGAAGTGAACTGAACGGCTAAGAGCAGCAACAGCGTCATTGGTGGCGCCGCTAAAACGACCACCCCAAAGATTTGAGCTATCCGCCATTATTTTTTCTTCCTGTTGCTTTCACGCTGTGCAGCAATCTTGCTTGGCAAAGCCCAAAGTTCAATGAATCCCTTAGCCATCGACTGATCAAAAGTATCGCCTGTGTCATAGGTAGCTAGGCTGAAATCATAAAGAGACTCTTCAGATTTACGACCGGTGACCACTGCCCTGCCACCTTGAAGCTTCAAACGAACTTCACCCGTGACATGCTCCTGTGTGTGATCAATAAACACATCAAGAGATTTCTTCAAACCTGAGAACCAAAGTCCCTCGTAAACCAAATCAGCCCAACGAGCTTCAACGCCGCGTTTGTAACGATTTACGTCACGCTCCAAAGTAAGGTTTTCTAGTTCTTCGTGAGCAGCTATCAAAGCAATACCTGCAGGAGATTCATAAACTTCACGACTCTTGATGCCTACAAGTCTGTCTTCAACAATGTCGATACGTCCAACACCGTGAGCTCCAGCTAAATCGTTCATCTTCTGAATGATTTCGATAGCGCTGTACCGAACACCATCAATGGAAACAGGAATACCTGATTCAAAACTAATAGTTACTTCGGTTGCTTCTCTAAAAACATCTGGATCTTGGGTATACGAATACAAATCTTCAATTGGTGCGTTCCAAGGATCTTCTAGGAACCCAGTTTCAACGGCTCGACCCCAAACATTTTGGTCAACCGAATAAGGAGATTTCTTGCTCTGTGCAATTGGCAGGTTATTTCTCTCAGCGAATTCAATCGCCTTATCGCGAGTAAGCGCTAGATCTCTAATCGGAGCAATTGATTTAAGTTCTGGAGCAATAGCCGCAACCGCAGCCTCGAAACGAACCTGGTCATTACCTTTACCAGTGCAACCGTGGGCAACTGAATCAGCGCCGAGCGATTTAGCAACGCTAGCCAAATGCTTACCAATCAACGGTCTAGACAATGCGGAAACTAGCGGGTAACGCTTTTGATACATCGCATTCGCTTTCAACGCTGGCATCAGATATTCGTCAGCAAATTCAGCCTTGGCATCGATAACGATTGCTTCAACCGCACCGCAGTCCAGCGCTCTTTGGCGAATAACGTTCATGTCTTCCCCACCCTGACCTACGTCAATGGCTAGAGCGACAACTTCCTTACCTGTAGCTTCCTTCAACCAACCGATACCAACCGAGGTATCTAGGCCACCAGAATAGGCAAGCACTACACGTTCAGACATTTCGCTCCTTAAATACCCGCCACCAGTTAGCAACGTTGGGATTACTTAGATTTTACTTGGCGCGCTCCGCAAGCCACACCATCAAAGCTTTTTGGGCATGAAGGCGATTCTCCGCTTCATCCCAAATGACCGCCTGAGCTCCATCCAGGACCTCGGCACTGATCTCATACCCTCGGTAGGCAGGTAAACAGTGCAAAACAATCGCATCTGACTTAGCTTTAGCCAAAAGGTCCGAATCAATGCAGAATCCAGCAAAATCAGCCACTCTTTGAGCTTTCTGATCTTCCTGCCCCATAGAAACCCAGGTATCTGTAGCCAAAACATCCGATCCTGAAACTGCGTCTAAATCTGAGGTAACAAGGACCGATCCCCTTGTTTTTTCAGCAATTTGCTGGGCTCTAGCCACGATGGCTGCCTCAGGTTGGTAGATATCAGGGGTAATAACCACTACATGCATGCCGGCAGTAGCCCCAGCGACTAGGTAGGAATGGGCCATATTGTTACTTCCATCACCGATGTAAACCAGCTTTAGACCAGAAAGCTTGCCTTTGTGCTCCTGAATGGTCAACAAATCAGCCAAAAGCTGGCAAGGGTGATACAAATCGCTCAAAGCATTGATAACCGGAACCTTGGAATTAGCCGCCATCTCTTCAAGTCCAGCCTGAGCATAGGTTCGCCACACTATCTGGGAAACCATGCGATCCAAGACTTTTGCGGTATCCGCAACAGACTCCTTGCCACCTAGTTGGGAGCTTTGCGAGTCAATAATCAGTGGAGATCCACCCAAATCAGCAATCCCAACCGCGAAGGACACTCGGGTCCTAGTCGAGGTCTTGTCAAAAATCACCGCAACGGTCTTTGGCCCATCGAAAGGGCGCTCAGAATACGGGTTAGTTTTCAACCTTGAAGCCAGAGCGAGAACTTCAGCCTGCTCTGCAGGTGATAGATCATCATCTTTCAAAAAATGTCTAGTCATTTTTTCTACCTAACTCTATTTATTAACCCTAGTTCCGACCGGAACAGAAGAAGATGCTAAATGCCTGATGGCGTGCAATTGACTTCCATCAATAATTTGTGCAAAACCAACGCCATTTTGAACCGCGGCTAAACATCCCTGCATTTTTGGAATCATCCCAGATTCAAGAGAAGGCATAAGTTCTTCCAATTCTTTTGAAGAAATTTCTCGAACCAAAGAACTCTTGTCTGGCCAGTTTGAATACAGACCTTCAACATCGGTTAGGACTAATAAAACTTCAGCATTAAGAGCAATCGCAACACTAGCTGCCGCAAGATCTGCATTCACATTTACCAAATCATCATTAGCATCAGGAGCGATAGATCCGATAACTGGAACCTGGGTTGCTTCTAGAAACTTTTCGAAATGTTCTGCTGTAACCGAAATAATCTCACCAACAAAACCAAGTTCAGGTTTGGTGACCAACGCCACCATACAAGAACCATCCATCACTACGGCAGGAACACCAAACCCACTAATTAATTCAGCCAAAGGCATGCTGATTTCATCGTGCAAAACCTTTTTGATTACTGAAGTTGCCTCTTTTGATGTAACTCGTAGTCCATCTATGAACTCATTTGGAATTCCAGCGACTTCTAAAGCGCGAGAAATCTGCGGCCCACCACCGTGCACCACAACGACACGAACACCCTCTTTTGCTAATTCAGCAACATCTTTACAAAAACTTGAAACGAGTTGAGCATCAATCATGGCGTTTCCACCAAACTTGATCACAATAGTCTTACCTCTAAGACCCTTAATCCAGCCGCTCATTAGGACTCGATGCCAGTATTTTCAGGTAACCCAAGAGCTAAGTTCATGCTTTGGATAGCTGCCCCTGCTGTTCCCTTGACTAAGTTGTCGATGGCGCTAATCACAATCACGCGATTGTTCGATTCATCAACTTTGAAACCAATTTGAACTTTATTCGTCAGTTCAACTTCAGATGTGTTCGGGAATGACCCTTCAGGAAGTAAATCGATGTGAACTTCCTCTGCGTATGCCTTTTCAAATGCAGAACGAATATCAGAAGCGCTAACACCAGACTTGAGTTTGGCTGTATTGACCGCAAGAATTCCCCTGAACATCGGAACTAGAACAGGTGTAAAGCTCAGTGTAACTTTGCTTGAAACCAGTCTTTGCAAGTTCTGTATAACTTCAGGGATGTGTCTGTGAACTCCACCAACTTGGTACGCATATGCCGAATCAATCGCTGGAGAATTATCTTTATTAGCTTCAGAATTTCTACCGGCACCACTGGTTCCAACAGACAAAGTTGAAACGAGATCATCTGATTCAATTACGCCGGCAGCCAATAAGGGTGCGTAAGCCAAACTCATCGCAGTTGCATTACAACCAGGAACTGCAACTCTCTTAACGCCAACTAAGTTCTTTCGAAGCTTCGCTGTTTGAGATGCTAGAAGTTCGGGCATTCCATAGGTCCAAGTTCCGGCATGTTTAGTTCCATAAAACTTTTCAAACTCTTCACTTGATTCCAGACGGAAATCTGCACCACAATCTAAAACCAAAACATTCTCTGGCAACCAAGCTGCAACCTCAGCAGATTTTGTGTGTGGCAAAGCCAAAAAGATAACATTGTGTCCTGAAAGGTTTTCTTGGTTGGTCTCAACGAATTTCAGATCCGCAAACTGCTTCAAATCGTGGAACCTGGAAACAGTTTCGCCAACATTACTGTTTGCTGTAACTGTCTTAAGCTCTAAATCTTTGTGTTCTGCGATCAGACGCAAGAGCTCACCGCCAACATATCCGCTGGCACCAACAACGGCCACCTTATAAGTCATGGCGTGCCTCAGGCTCGAAGAGTTGCGCCAAAAAGGCGATTAGCTTCTGAGACAGCTCTGTCTCTAGCTTCCGATGCCTCGACCTGTGTCAAGGTCCTATCTTCTGCTCTAAATCGCAGGGCAAAAGTTAGTGACTTCTGGTTAGCCTCAAGGTTGCCGCCACGATAGTCATCAACTAAAACAACTTCTTCTAGTAATTCACCACTAGCGCTCTTGATCACTTCAAGAACTGCCGCTGCCGGAATACCTTGGTCAAGAACCAAAGATAAATCTTGTGTTGCAGCTGGATAAGTGTGAATTGCTGACGCTGAAACAGTTGCCGGAACAGAAGCAAACAATAAATCAAGGTTCAGCTCAACGACGCTAACCTGTCTTGGAAGATCATTGGCTGCAGTTAACTCAGGGTTTAACTCACCGGCAAAGCCAAGAAGAACTCCATCAACTGTTTTCACTGCTGCAGTTCTTCCAGGGTGGAAACCTTTAGGCTCGGCCTGTTCGAGCACCAACTCAACAGAGAGAACATTCGCGATGTTTCTAACCAAAGAAATAGCATCTGCGTAAGAAGAACGAACGCTCTTTCGACCAACCTGTTGGTTCAAACGGTCGCCCATAAATAGTGCAGCAAGAGTCAAAGGCTGAACCGGAATGCTGTCATGAAGTTTCTGGAGCTCAGCTTCACTTGGTAATTTAGTTCCCAAAGGAAGTGAAACTTCTTCGCCTGATTTTGCTGGCAAGAAAACTAAACCAATTTCATAAATGGCAAGATCAACCAAAGTTCTCGACGCGTTACGTTTAGCTGCATCGATCAAGCCAGGTAGCAAACTCAACCGAAGTTCATTACTGCTTTCTTGCATTGCATTAGCCAGAACCACCCGTTTGAAGTCTGGTGCGTGGAAGTAAGAGTTCTGTTCAGTGCTTAAGAACGGGTAGTTCAAAACTTCAGTGTGGCCTGTGAAGGCAAGAGTGTTCGCAACTATTCGACGTAACTTTTGTTTCCTGGTTAACCCTCGCCCTGGAGGCGCCACTGGAAGACGAGAAGGAATGTGCTGGTAGCCAATAATTCTTGCTACCTCTTCAACCAAATCAGTCTTGTGAGTTAGATCAGGTCGCCATGAAGGTGGGATGACTTCAAAGCCACCTGCAACCGAAGCAACTACGCAACCAATAGCTCTAAGAGTTTCATCAATGTTTTCTGAACTGTATTGAACTCCGGTAAGCGATTGAGCGAAATCTGCAGGCAAGAATATTGCTGAAGAAGGAACGCTCTCATCAAAAATGGAACCCAAAGCGTCAACAGTTGCACCAGTAAGTTCAACTAACAATTCAGCAACTCGAGCCGCAGCATATTCAGTAACCTTAGGGTCAACTCCACGTTCAAAACGTTTTGATGCTTCGCTTGGCAGTTTGTGCCTTCTAGCTGAACGTGCAATAGAAACACCATCGAAGTTAGCTGCTTCAATCAAAACATTCTTTGTTGAATCACCAACCTCTGTCGATGCTCCACCCATAACACCAGCTAACCCAATAGGACCAGTTGAATCAACGATTACTAGATCCTCTGAATTTAAGGTTCTCTCAACTCCATCAAGAGTTGTTAGCTTCTCCCCTGCGTTAGCTCTCCTAACACCAAACTGCGAACCAACTTTATCTAGGTCATAAGCGTGAATTGGTTGACCCAACTCCAACATCACATAGTTAGTGATGTCAACAACAACAGAAATAGATCTCATGCCTGAAAGCTTTAGTCGGCTAACCATCCATGCTGGTGTTGCCTTAGAGGCATCAACATTTCTAACTACGCGAGTAACGAACTTGCTAACACCTTGTTTGCCTCTAATCGGAGCCTGGTCCGAAAT
>CANGBK010000031.1 GCA_947452235.1 Micrococcales bacterium | reverse complement strand
TGCATTAGCTCAGGTTGAAACATTGCAACAGATAGATGATTTACTTGGAAGCTTAGACTGGTCTTTGCCATACCCAGGTGAACTTGCTGAAGGTCCAAGAGGTCGCCTAGGTGGTGCGAAGTCATGTGCTTTGCCTGAAAATTGGTTGAACTCTAGGGAGCTTGTTGGTGCGGAACGAAGAATGCTCATGGATGCTGAGATTGGTGTTTCAGGCGGATGAGTAAATATTCAAGTTTTGATGAGGAGCGCTTCTTAGCTGAAGCTGGTCCTGGACGTTCCGCACGCACAGAATTCGCTAGAGATAGAGCTAGAGTCACTCACTCTTCAGCACTGAGAAGACTCGGCGCTAAGACGCAAGTCCTAACCCCAGGTCACGGAGATTTTGCAAGAACAAGATTGACTCACTCTCTTGAGGTCGCTCAGGTTGGTCGAGAGATGGCTGTTGAATTTGGAATCGATCCAGACATCGTTGACACAGCTTGCTTGGCTCACGATCTAGGGCATCCACCTTTTGGTCACAACGGTGAGAAAGCTTTGAACGAGTGGTCAAAAGATTTCGGTGGCTTTGAAGGTAATGCTCAGACGCTTCGAATCCTGACTCGCATTGAACAGAAAGTTTTCGATGACAGAGGTAATGCCTTTGGTCTGAATCTAACTAGAGCAACTCTTGACGCATGCTGTAAATACCCTTGGACCAGAGAGGCTGCAGTTGAAGACTCAGGTGCTGATAGGTCATTGAAGTTCGGAGTCTTCTCTGATGATGTTCCAGTCTTTGAATGGATTAGAGCAGAATCGCCAGCTGGGGTTAAATGTTTCGAAGCTCAAATCATGGATTTCAGTGATGATGTTGCATACTCTGTTCACGATTTTGAAGATGCAATAGTTGAAGGTTTCCTCAAGTTAGATCAACTAGATAATCACGAAGCGCAGATTGTTGCCGAGATTGAAAGATGGAACGGTCATCGTATTCCAACAGAACTATTGGCGAGCGCTCTCGATAGATTGCAGGCTAATTCTTATTGGTTGCACAGCTGGTCTGATACACCAAACGAACTAGGTCAGTTAAAAAATCTAACCTCATCTGTTATTGGTTCATTTGTTTCAAGAACTACCAGAGCAACTTTTGATCAGAACCAAGGTTCGGAATTTGCAAGATACGCAGCAGATGTTGTTGTTCCAAGTGAAGTTGCCGCTGAAATAGCAATCTTCAAGGGCTTAGTTTCTTACTTTTTGATGTCTACAGATGAGCGTAAGCCGTACTATGAGATGCAACGAAGCCTACTTACTGAGTTAGCGGATGTCCTTCTGGCAAGTAATGGCAAACACCTGGATTCACTCGCATCAGCAGCTTGGGCTAAAGCTTCAACTCTAGAAGAGCAGTATCGAGTCGTGGTTGATCAAATTGCTTGTTACACAGATGAAGCTGCCGAAAGAATGTATCAAGCGCTAGTTGCATCTAAGCGGAGCATCAACTAATGGTTGGCCGTATTCCGCCTAAGGACATTGAAGCCATCAAGCAGCGAGTGAACATCGCTGACGTGGTTGGGGATTATGTTCAACTAAAGAACTCTGGCACCGGTTCGCTTAAAGGACTGTGCCCTTTCCATGATGAGAAGTCACCTTCGTTTAACGTTCGTAGCGATCAGGGCTTTTACCACTGTTTTGGTTGTTCAGAAGGTGGCGATGTTTATAAGTTTTTACAAAAGATAGAAAACATCACTTTCTATGAGGCTGTTGAAAAGATCGCCAACAAAATTGGTTATCAGATTACATACGAAGCAGGTTCAAGAGACGATGGCGTTAACCGCGCCAGGCTTTTTGCTGCTAACGAAGCTGCAGCCAAGTTCTACCAAGAACAACTCAATACAGCGGAGGCTGCTACCGCTATCGAGTTTCTAACTAAGCGCAATTTTGATAAGCAAGCTGCACTTCATTTTGGGTTAGGTTATGCACCTAAAGGGTGGAACTCGCTTGGCAATGCTTTGAAGTCCCAAGGATTTACTGAAGAAGAGTTAGTCAAGGTTGATTTATTAGTTGCTAAAGATGGCAGAACTTATGATAAGTTCAGAGGTCGTTTGGTCTGGCCGATTAGAGACACAGCTAACTCTGTAGTTGGTTTTGGTGCAAGGAAAATCTACGAAGATGATCCCCTTGCTAAATACGTGAATAGCTCTGAGACTCCGGTTTATCACAAGTCTCAGGTGCTCTATGGTCTTGATCTAGCCAAGAAAGACATTGCTTCTAAACGCCAGGTCGTTGTTGTTGAAGGCTATACGGATGTGATGGCATGTCACATGGCGGGGATAACAACAGCGGTAGCAACTTGTGGAACAGCTTTTGGTGATGAGCACATCAGAAAGATCAATCAGTTGCTTGGAACCTCAGACTTACCTTCTGAAGTTATTTTCACTTTCGACCCTGATGCTGCCGGTCAGAAGGCGGCTATGCGTGCTTTTGAATCTTCAGGCAAATTCATTGCAACAACATTTGTAGCTATTGGCCCTGACGGTTTAGACCCTTGTGATCTTCGTATCCAAAAAGGTGATGCTGCGGTTCAACAAATGATTTCCTCCAGAAGGCCAATCTTTGAATTCGCGTTAGATCAAAAGCTAGTCGGTCACGATCTAACTTCTTATCCTGGTCGTCTATCGGCTGCAACCGCTGCGGTGACAGTTTTGACGAGAATCACTGACCTTGGCGCTCGTGAAGAGTATGTGCGCTTGCTTTCAGGTAAGGTCCAACTCGGTGCTGATGAAATCAACCGACTACTCTCTTTAGAGCTATCAAAGCAACGTGCTCAAAATGTCTCAAACATGAGAAGAGCAGAGTTTGAGCCTCAAGCACCGGATTTTGAGGACGAGCTCCCAGAGTTCCCAATTCCTAACCTGAATGATCCAAACACTAGATTTGAACAAGAGGTGCTAGCTGTTTTGATGCAGGTCCCCTCAGCTTGGAATGTAGAACAAGTGAAACTTGTTTGTTCAGAGCTATTTGCAACCGCATCCTATGTCGTTATCGCTCAAGCAGCTTTACAGTCCTTAGATGCTTTAGCTGAAGTGTTCTGGTTCAATCGAATTGCAACCAAGACCCCTGAAGTCTTACATCCACTTCTGAGAACACTTGGTTCAAAGCCAATGCCGGTGGCTTCAAGTGATGAAGCTCAAGAGTATGCCAAGGGTGTTATTCAGATGGCTATCAAGAAGATTCTGGTTAGAAACCGCGACGCTCTAAGAAGTGCTTTAGCAATGTTGAACCATGAAACTAACTCTGCTGAACACCTGAAGATTCAACAGGACCTTATGGCACTGGAAGCAAAGATTAGAGAGCTGTCATGACTTTAGATAAATCCTTAGTCACTATTGCACCTAAGTCTTTTCAGGCTTATGAAGACGCCGTTGTTTCATCTGGCTGTTCAGTTAGCACCATGAATGAAAATGTTGGAGCACTTATCTGGACTGATTACTCTGATCCTCAGGGTTTAGCCAAGATGATTCATGAGAACCCGCAACTTGAGTTTGTTCAGTTACCTTTTGCCGGTGTTGATGCATTTGTTGATATTCTAAATCTTCCAGTTAGATTCGCTTGCGCTAAAGGGTCATACCGTGAACCAGTAGCGGAACATGCGTTGACACTAGCTTTGTCGCTAGGAAGAGTTATTCCTGAGCGGGTTAGGGCAACAAGTTGGGGGCGTAAGCACGCAGATTCTCTATATGATGCCAACATTCTTATCGTGGGTGGCGGTGGCATCACAGAAGAACTAATCAAGTTGCTTACACCTTTCAGAGTCAACATAACTGTGGTTAGAAACAGAGATTTGCCACTCGAAGGCGCAAGCAAAGTAGTTCTCTTTGATGAACTAGATAAAGAGTTGCCATCGGCCGACTGGGTTATCCTGGCCTGTTCTTTGACTGATAAGACCAGAGGTTTATTCAATAAGGCTCGGTTTGAACTTATGCAGCCAACCAGTTATCTGGTGAACATAGCCCGGGGTTCTGTGATCGTGACCGAAGACTTGGTGGAGGCCTTGAATTCAGAGGTTATCGCAGGTGCTGGTGTGGATGTCACTGATCCTGAGCCACTGCCTGAAGGGCATCCGCTTTGGAGTGCCAAAAACGTGATTATTACCCCTCATACAGCCGATACCAACGTTCAAGTGATTACTGCCTTCTCAATACGTATCAGGGAGAATTTAGCCGCTTATAGGGGGCAAGGGGACTGGGTAGGCCTTGTTGACCCTGAACTTGGCTACTAGTTCGCCTAAGCCACAACTTTTTGATAAAGTAATCAGGTTGCCTTTTAGGCAGTAATCCTCGGTAGCTCAATTGGCAGAGCAATCGGCTGTTAACCGATAGGTTCTTGGTTCGAGTCCAAGCCGGGGAGCGTCTATTTGTAGGCCCTTCTAAGGAGATCTAATGTTCCTTTGGATACGTGATCAGAAGTGGCTACCGACGCTCTACCTAGGCCTTATAACTATTCTGGTTTTTGGTGGCTCCGACTATTTCCTTCAAGGGCCACTGGCTCTGGTTGCAGCTTCACTTATTTCACTTTCAATTCTTTTCACTCGGTCTTTGCCGTGGCTAGCCATAGCTCTCACTTCTGCTGGGCTTCTTTCGCCGCTATTTTGGAATCTTCAGCCGCAGGTTTCTCAAATTGGTTCTTCAGTTGCTCTTTTGATTCTGTCTGGTTTTTCTTCAAAAATTCAAAGGCGCATTGCTTTCATCGCCAACATTGTTTTTGGTTTTATCGCATACCTTGTGTGTATAGGCAATCTCAGTTACGGAAACTCCCTTTACGGCGTTCAACTTCCTACTGACTCATCAAAAATTGCTTTTGGTCTTTTAGGTTGTGTTGCAATAGTTGCAATCAGTGCTAATGCTTGGTTTATTGGCAGATACGTGTTCACCCAAATCACTCACGTGGGTAGCGAAGTAGATCTAGCTAATCTTGAGTCTCAGGTTTCGATAAGTCAGTTGAATCTGGCTGAACAGAACAGACGCTTTGGCGTTGCTAGGGATGTGACAGATCTACTCCTTGAAAAGGTAAGCGCAACTATGGTTCAAGTTGAATCTGGCAGTTACGCCATCAAAGCCGATCCGAGTGTTGCAAATAGATTACTCGAATCTGTTTCTTCCTCAATTAGGGAAGCTTTCTCAGAAATCAGAAGATTATCTGATCTTCTTGCACTTCAAGAGAGTAAGTCTCTAGCGCTACCTGGAATTAGAGATCTAAATAATTTGTTTGTTACCTATCGTGAACTTGGTTTCAATGTTAATTTCCGAGAGAACGGTCAATCGATTGACTTGGTTGAAAACGCGTCTCTAGTGGTCTATCGCATTGTGAGTGAAACTCTTTCCAACGTAAGACAGCATGCTCCTTCAAACACTGGCATCGATGTTGACTTCATTTGGACAGACTCTGCTCTTCAGATTCTTATCAAAGACAATGGAGAAGAGACTCTCAAAGCTAACTCCAAGGACTCATCCTCATACACAGTTCAAGATGACCAACAGGCTTTGACAGAACGACCAACTGGGGCTGGGCTAACAGCTTTAGCTGAGATGGTAAAGCTTTACGATGCCACTATCGAGTTTGCTAAAGTGCCTGGAGTTGGCTTCAAGGTCTCTGCTGCTTTCCCTGATGTTAGAAAATACGCGAAGGCCAAGTAGTTTGGCTTCTCGTTATCGTATTGCACTACTCGGAGGTTCTGATGCTATCCGTCAGGCTAGAAGAGAAACTTTGGAACGGGAGAATAACTTCACTGTTGTTTATGACTCTGATGGTTTTGGTCTAACTCAAGAAGCTTTTCTAGAAATTACTTTCGATGTGGCAATCATCGATCAAAAATTGACCAGTGGCTCAGCTTATGAGTTTGTGTCGGCTATTCAGGCTGTTGCGAAAGTAACCGGAACAGAACTCGGTAGAATCCTTATCTCTTCAACCTTTAGCGAAACTCCGGCTCGGTTAGGTGCCATAGAAGCTGGGGCAGTTGATGCTGTTTTTGTTAGCGATGGATTATCCAGGTTTGTGGATGTCATTAGAGCTGCGACAGATGTTGATGCCGATTTTGGTATTCGGGAAATTATGCCTGAAGTTGACACTTCACTGGTTGATAGTGATAAGTATGGATTCGCTGAACGAGCACTTGATTCTCTAGATGAGAAGGAATCTTTGGTGCTCAGAGCATTCTGTGATCTAAAGACAGATAGCCAGATAGCTCAGTTGGTTAAGGTTCCTAAGTTGAAGGTTAGAACAACGCTGATTAAGGTGCAGAATCTTTTGATGCTCAACACTCGTTCGCAGTTGCTATTACTTTTGCGAAGACTTGACGCTATCTAGCCTTCAAGTCTTTCTTCACCTGGCATCCAATTAAGCCCTGGAGTGCCCCAACCTCTTTCGATGACAACATTGTTGGCATCTGATTTGTATGGTTCAGCTAAGCGGTCAACGTATAACGTTCCATTCAAATGATCGAACTCATGCTGGAAAATTCTTGCGAACCAGCCTTCAGCTTTTATATCCACAGGATTCTGCTCAAGATCGACACCCTTTAGGTGAGCGCGGTGAGCTCGCTTTAGGGGGAAGCGTTCTCCTGGAACAGATAGACAGCCTTCCGACTCAGTTTCCCATTCAGGTTCGCCGTCAGGTATCTCTGATAATTCAAGGGTTGGATTGATCACAACTCCACGTTGAGGCGTTCCATCTTCTTTATCCCAGTCATAAACGAAGACTCGCAGGTTTACACCTATCTGCGGGGCGGCTAATCCAACACCTGGAGCTTCATCCATGGTCAAATACATGTCTTCAACGAGTTGGCGCAAATTATCGTCAAATACGGTCACTTCTTGGGCTTTAGTGTGTAAAACAGGGTCACCGGTTATACAGATAGGTCTTATGGGCATGAATCAAATTTACCCTAAACGGCTATTTTCATGTGTGTGGGTAGGCTAGAAGGTATCTAGTCAGGTGGGAACTAATTGAAGATTCTAGCTATCTGTTTGGCTCTGCTTTCGGCGGTGGCTCTAGCAGTTGGAACGCAACTCCAGAATGGTGCTGTTGACCTTCAGAAGAAGGCTGCTCTGTCTGGAAGATCTCACCTAACCTTTAAGCAATTAGTATCAATTGCTAAACAACCGCGCTGGGTTTCAGGCCTCGCCGTTTCTGCTTTTGCTTTAGCACTTCAATTCACTGCACTGACTTTAGCCCCATTGATTTTGGTTCAACCAATTGGTGCAATCGCATTGGTCGTAACTTCTGTGATGAACGCAAGAATCACTAAAACGAAGCTGAACAAGGCATCCATTTTTGCGATCACCATGAGCACCGTTGGACTAGGTGCTTTTGTGGTCATGGCTCACCAGGTTTCGGTGGAACCAAATATTGATGATTCAGCTTTAGTAACTATCTTGTTGATGGTTGCTGCTTTGATAGCGATATTTGCATTCATCTTCTTCAGGGGAAGCTCTCGTTTCAACCCATTGACTTTCATTATCGGTGCCGGCGTGCTCTATGGCTTTGTAGCTACTTTGACTAAGGTCGTCATCAAGCGAGCTTTTAGCCAGGGTGGGTTTGATCGTGTCTTGAGCTTTAGGTTCGAGTTTTTTACAGACGGGTTAACTGTTCTAGCTTTCGGGGGATTGATTACGGCAGCTCTTCTGGGCGGTTGGTTTGTTCAGAATGCTTACACTTCAGGACCGCCTGATTTAGTGATTGCTGGTCTTACAGTCATTGATCCGCTGGTTGCCGTTAGCATCGGTGTGATTCTTTTGAATGAGGCTATGGATGCTCCTTTGCCTATTATTTTGGGCTTTCTGGGCTCTGGGGCAGTAGCTGTTACCGGTGTTTACTTGCTATCGAAGTACCATCCAGAGCTCCTGAGTAAGGTCTAGGGTAAACTTTTAGGTAGGTCCCACCACTAGAAAAGGTTCTATCCTTGGCTCAATCAACCAGACATCCAGGTCACCCACTTAGGGTTCTGATCGCCTCTGATACTTTCCCACCAGATATCAACGGTGCCGCTCGTTTCACCGAAAGATTGGCTGGAGGGCTGGTTCGTAACGGCAACGACATTCATGTTATTGCACCCGCCTATAACAAGCAGTGGGGAACCTTTACTGAGGTCCACGATGGTGTTCCTATGACTGTTCACCGGATCAGATCCCACAAGCTTATTGTTCACAAAACTCTGAGATTTGTTTGGCCTTTTACACTCAAGAAGAAAGTTGATTTGATTCTTGATGGTTTTGAACCAGATGCCATTCACTCGCAGTCACACATGGTTTTAGGTCGTGTTTTGGTGCGAAGCGGTAAAGAACGCAACATCCGTTTGATTGCAACTAACCACCTAATGCCAGAGAACATTCTTCGCTATTTGCACTTACCTGAATTCCTAGATAAGAGAATCAAAGCAAGGCTTTGGAAAGACTCTGGAAAAGTTCTGGCTAAGTTCGATCACGTAACCACGCCAACTAGACGAGCTGCTGAGTTATTGGAAAATGCTGCTGGTATTGAGAATGTGCTTTCAATCTCTTGCGGTATTGATGCAACTAAGTTTGCTAACGACACTAAGACCAGCAATAAGCCTTTCAGAGTTTTGTTCCTAGGTCGTTTGGACTGGGAGAAGCACATCCACAACCTAATAAAGGCTATGGCGAAGCTTCCTAAAGAGATTGACTTCGAGATTGAGATTGCTGGTGATGGTTCCCAGCGCAAGTATCTTGAGGAACTTGCAACGTCTCTTAAAATCCGTGATCGAGTGAAATTCCTAGGTCACATCACTGAAGAAGAGCTACCTTTGGCTTACGAGCGAGCAACTGTTTTTGCCATGCCTTCAATTGCTGAACTTCAATCAATTGCAACCATGGAGGCTATGGCTTCAGGTCGCCCGGTTGTTGCGGCAAATGCGATGGCGCTACCGCACCTAGTTCACTCAGGCGATAATGGTTACCTTTTCGAGCCTGATGATGTTGATGATTTTGCTAACTGTCTTTTGAAGATTGCGACAGCAGACCAAAAGGAACTGGATCGCCTTTCCGAGAACTCGATTCACTTGATCCAGTCTCACGACATCAAGAGAACTTTGGCTATCTTCGAGGGACTATACAGGGGAGACCAGGATGCTAGGCAGCAGTCTGATGACAACCTTGAAGAGTATTTCCGACCTATTGGTCGCCTAAGCGAGGCTGTTCGTAAGGCAGAGGCTAGGGTTAGACGTCAAGCTTTGGTTGCACTAGGCAAGATCACAGATCTGGGCGATGACATCAAAGACGGTTTAGACGAGTTTAGAGCCGATGTGGTCAAGCAGGCCAAGAAGGTAGACAAACAGGTCCGTAAAGGCGTCAAAAAGACCGTCGGCAAGGCTAAGAAGGCTATAAAGCGTTTAGACGAGTAAATTAGAAGTGGCTGGGGGCGTTAGCTCAGCCGGTTAGAGCAGCGGACTCATAATCCGTCGGTCGCGGGTTCAAGTCCCGCACGCCCCACCAGATTACGCTTAGATAACAACTCTGTAATAAAGCGAATATCAGCCCCAAAACCCATAGGTAAACGCTTACAGTCTTAAATAACACCTACACGAAAGAGTTGTTATTGTGCGCAACGTTGCCCCTGTAAGACGCCTTCTAGGCCTTGTTTTAGCTGCATTGACCCTGGTTACAGGACTTGTAGCAATCGATTCCAAGCCATCTTTAGCTGCTGGAAATCACCACATAAAGATCCATTACCAGCGTTATGACGACGCATATACCCCTTGGAATGTTTGGCTTTGGTGT
>CANGBK010000030.1 GCA_947452235.1 Micrococcales bacterium | reverse complement strand
CCCGCCAGACACTCTTAGGACTATAAATAAGCCTCCAGAGACCACCATGAACCGCTAAATCAAGGTAACTAGCCATCGGTTTGACCCGTTTCGGGTCTCTCAGCTCACTGAGAAGCAATGCAGCGCTCAAATCCACTGCTTTCTGGGTTTCAAAGGGTTTCAGCCCAAAAGCAGGCGCTCCTTTATATGTAGCCTTCAAGATCTTTTTACTCAAAACCGAATGGGTCTTGGCCGGTGGTGAAACCAGGTATGCCACACCCCTATCGGCATAGAGCTGCTCATAGGCTAACCACCGTTGAACTCGCTTGGCTAGAGCATATGAGGGTCCCTGCATAGATGAAGTTGAATCGATAACCACCAAAGACTCCCCTTTATCTGTTTGGAAGATCTCGGGGTTATTTGCTCTCAAACCAAAAATGAAGTCTCTGATCTTTGTTCCAAAGCTTCGTTTGAAATAACGATCTTTTATCTCTGCCAAGACATCCAAAGAAACTCCATACGAATCAGTTGGGGTAGCCAACCAGGTTAGAACCACTCTGCTCTTAGGGAGGTTCTCAGTTAGGACCCTAGCCAAACAGTGTTGAACAGCCTGCACCTCTATATGTTTAACACCAGGAGCATATGCATAACTGCCTAAAACCAGTCTCCTAGTTTCAGATCTTGCTAAAGAAGATAACCAACCCGAGATAGCAACATAATCTTCAATCAAATCCAAACCAGCAACTTCAGCTAACTCTTCATCTGATAGTTCTTGAATGCTTTTGTTGGTTCTAGATTTCAAAACAGGAACGTATAAAGTTCCAGACGAACTTCTAGCCCGAATAATGAGTTCTAACCAAAGCTCTTTACGATTGCGAGCAACAATAGCTGTTACACCACCCCAGTCCAACCAGGTTCTTGCAGGTGAATATTCAGCACCACCGGCAAGTGCAATCAAAAGTTCATTCTGAATATTTTCATTCGAAAGATTTTGTAATGCTTCTATCACTTTAGGTTCAGCAAGATGATCTAAAACTTCATTAGTTGCATCCGGCACTTGGAATTTACTAACGCCAGTTCCACTAACAACAACTGTTGAAACTAAATCTTTGTTTAGACGCCAAGCATCTTTGATTTCATCAATCAACAGAATGTTGTTCGAAGTCATTACGGACTTCTCAAACATTGTTAGCCCTGCTTTAGCAACCTCAAGCGCAGACTGATCCTTCATCAGTTCTGCTTTAGCAGTTTCTCTAAATGCAATTAGGTAATCATCACGCCAGCTAGATAGACCATCAACCAGATCTCTTGAAGAAGTGCCTTTGAGGGCTTCTAAAATTACCTGCTTACCTAAAGCAGTTGAACCAATGGCTTTGCCTTGGTTATCTATAAAAGTAAAAGCCATCAGTTGTTCTTACGCTGCCAAATGTAACTGTGCCAAAGGACAACAGCTGGGACTATGCCCTCAACAGCAACCCCGATGCGCTCCCCTAATCCAGTTATTGGTGAGCTTTTATCTGCCCAGAGGCTTAGGAACCAAACACAGGTAATAACAAGAATTAGAGTCTCCATAACAGCTGCTCTTGGCCTCAGAAGTGGTGGCACGTTAGGGCCTTTACGCATAGAAAGAACAGGCCAAATAGCCAATAGAGCAAAGGAAGTAATGGCAAAGATTCTGTGTGGAATAGAGTGACCGGTTTGGCTCGGTGTTGAGAAAACAGTCAAACCAACGGTTGCTATGGCTGCAATCAAAATGGCAAAACGACCTGGTTTAGCCAGTGCCTTTGAGTAGTGACTGACGACAACATCGCATAGAGCACCAAAAAGAAAAACAACAGAAACAAATAACTGAACCGGTGAATCATTGGCAGCTAGATCGCTGATGGTGTGAATCATGCCGTCATAGCCTGGCCACAGCATTGCTCCGATTGTGTAACCGGAGAAGGTAACCAACGGCCCTAGAGTAATTGCCCAGAGCGCTGGTGCCTCAATTTTGCCAATTGGCTTCATTCTTAACCTTTAGGTTTACTAAACGGTGCTCGAAGCGTAGGCATAATCTTTGCTCTGTTGATATAGAAGTAATAAAGAGCAATAGCTAAGTGAACCGCACCAAGGATGTTTCTAAACATTTCATCAGGAACGATGCTGACTAGGAAAAGACCAAGCATTAGCAACGATGAGCCTAGACCCCAACGAAGAGTTAGCAAGATAGCAACACCCAAAAGTGTTTGCGCTGTGGTTAGCCAAAGTTCTTCAGCGCTACGACCAGCAACCGGTAGTGCTGCATCGGCTCCACCGCCGATTACGTATGCAATCGGCATAGAGCCAGCAAGTAGTGTCCACTGGTTTAGCTTGCTTGAGATCAAGATAGCTAGCGCCGCTGCTTCTTTACCGCGAGCTGCAAAAAGGAAAGCAAGTGTGAACTCAGGAGCTTCAGATGCGATAGGCGCTAACCACTGAACCAAGATGTATTCATCGATGTTTAGTGATTTACCTGCTTCAATCAGGCTGTCACCGAATGGGTGAGCACACATGAAGATGATTACAGCAGCAACAGTTAGGAAAACAAGAATGAAGATTCTTCTTGCAATCTTAGGAAGCGCTCCAACATAAGCGGCAGTTCCTTCAAGCTCTGGCTCTTCACGAGCTGAACCTGAAACTCTCCAAAGGTAAACAACGTAGATAACAACCAGCAAGATGCCAACTAGAAGGTGCATTGCTGAAGTTAGTGGAACAATCAACATCACGATTGAACCGAAGATTAGGAAACCAAGATCAGCTCTTGAGTCTTCTTCAAGTTGGATACCAAACTTCTTCTTGCTACCTTCTTTACGGGCTTTGACAGCTCGAACCGATGCGAAGGCGATTAGGGCAACAATCGGCCAACCAAAGCCCTGAACAATTCTGTTTGCACCGGTTAGGTTCGCAGTTGCGTAAGGAACCATGTTTGGATCTTTTCCAGCGGCCCAGCTGAAGTAAATAGACACAACATACTCAGGCAAGATAGCAACCAAAGCCAGGATGCTAACTGCAAGACCACCAGATAGATCAAGTTCAGCTGCCTCACCAATCCAACCCAGAATGAATGCGGCTGCAACAATGGCTAAACCGTAAGCAACTAAACCAATTACAGGGTCTGCGTGGTGCTCTGCATCCAATCTCAACATGATTGCTGGAACACAGGCTGCTAACGCTACTAGGAATGGAACAGTGAGTTTCAGCCAGTAGCTAAGACCGGAGTTGAATTTGACTTCGTGTGTAGACAATAACTTTCCTAACTAGATGCTTGGGTCTGGGATCATTACGTATTTAGTTTCAAGGTACTCGTGAATACCTTCGAGGCCACCTTCGCGACCTAAACCTGATTGTTTCACTCCACCGAATGGGGCTGCAGCGTTAGAAACCAAACCAGTATTAAGACCAGTCATACCGGTATCAAGTCTTTCGATAAGACGAAGGCCACGTTTGAGATCTTGAGTATAGGCATAAGAAACCAAACCATACTCGGTGTCATTGGCTAGACGAATAGCTTCGTCTTCACTCTTAAAGCGAACGATAGGTGCAACTGGTCCAAAGATTTCTTCATTCAGAATTGTTGAACCTGGCTTCACATCGTTTAGCACTGTTGGCTGGAAGAAGTATCCTTCACCAACAACGGCATTACCACCGGTAACAATCTTTCCACCTTCACTGGTGGTTGCATCGACTAGACGCTTCAGGTTCGCTCTAGCCTTCTCGTTAATGACTGGACCGATCTTGGTTTCAGGATCAACACCACGACCAAGTGGCATCGCTTCCATCTGAGCAGCCATCTTTTGAGCAAACTCGTCAGCAAGAGATTCGTGAACAATAAAACGATTAGCAGCGGTGCAAGCCTGACCGATGTTACGAAGCTTAGCTAGCATTGCTCCGGAAACAGCAGCATCAATATCGGCATCTTCAAAAACTAGGAACGGAGCATTGCCACCTAGTTCCATAGACGTTCTTAGCACCTGCTTAGCTGACTGCTCTAGTAATTTCACACCAACAGCAGTTGAACCAGTGAAAGTAATCTTCCTCAATCTAGGGTCAGCAATAATCGGTGCACTGGTCTGAGCCGAGGTGCTGGTTGTGATTACGTTAACAACACCTTTAGGTAGGCCAGCTTCTTCCAAAGTTGCAACCAGCAACAAGGTGGTTAATGGTGTTAGCTCAGCAGGCTTAACCACCATGGTGCAACCAGCGGCAATAGCAGGACCGATCTTTCGAGTTGCCATAGCTAGTGGGAAATTCCAAGGCGTAATAGCAAAAGCAGGACCAACGGGTCTTTGGGTGACCAACATACGTCCGGTTCCTTCAGGTGATGAACCATAACGACCTGAGATTCGAACTGCCTCTTCAGAGAACCAGCGCAAGAACTCATTACCGTAGGTAACCTCACCTCGGGCTTCAGTTAACGGCTTACCCATTTCCAAACTGATAAGCATCGCGAACTCTTCGCTTCTAGCTTTAACCAGTTCAAAAGTTCTACGAAGAATCTCTGCCCGTTCACGTGGTGGAACTTTAGCCCAAGACTCTTGCGCGTCGCTTGCAGCGCTTAGCGCAAGTAAGCCATCTTTCTCGTTGGCGTTAGCGATGTCAGCTAGGACTTTACCGGTAGCTGGATCTTCAACAGCAATAGTTCCTTCGCCATGGCCATCAACCCAATCACCATTTATATATAACTTGGTTGGAACCTTTGCTAAAAGGTCTTTCTCGGTTAGCGTCATTGCTACCTTCCTTAGTTAATCTTTTTTGGAATGTCTGCTGAAAGTTTGTTGCCACATCTGTAAATACCGGTGGCTAGATTATCGATAGCTTCCTTAGCGGTGTCATTAACATCACCAATAGTTGCTATTGAGAATGTTAGGTCAGTGCCATCTTTAGCGGTAACTAAACCAGCAAGAGAATAAACATGTTTAGTCCAACCAGTTTTAGCCAGGATGTGACCGGTCGCATCAACGTTATCTCCGGTGAAACGGTTAGCTAGGGAGCCTGATTCACCCGAGATAGGTAAGCCCTGCTTGATAACCCCAAAGTTACCTTCAGAGTTCAAGATCTTCTTCAACAAAGTGTTCAAGAAGGTTGCGGTGACGCGGTTATCTTCGCTTTCGCCTGAACCATCTTTGAGTAGCAGCCCTGTGGTGTCTAAGCCTGATCTGGTTAGCGCTGCCTTGATAGCAGCATCAATAGATGTGAATGAACCGTCATAACCTAACTGCTTTGAAACAAGTCGAGCCAAATATTCAGCTTCGGTGTTATCGCTAACCTGCAGCATGTGGGTAATCCACTTACTAATCGGTTGTGATTGAACATAGGCAATTTGCAAAAGGTTTGATCCAGCTTGAGCCTGAGTGATAGACGCATTAGTTGCAAGCGAACCAATGGCTTTCTTCAAAGCTGTTCCAGCACGCCCAACCGGATCTAAAGACCTCGGTGAGGTCTCTCTAGTTGGGTTATCACGGTCACCGTCAACGGTAAGAGCAGTGATAAGAGGTTGGTAGCCAAGAGTTCTTTCAGAGTCAGGAACACCTGGCTCCCATGTTGCTCCAGTGAAATATGTTGAGTCTAAAACTATAGAAGTAATAGGTGTTGCCCTTGCCCAAGCATTAATCTGAACGGCAAGGTCATTGAGCTTAGGTGCACCAACATAAACACTTTCTTTACCAACCTTGACTCGAGACAGAGTTGGATCACCGGCACCAACAAAAACAATCTGACCTGGGTGATCTAGGTCTGCAAAGACTTTGGTTTGAACTCGATAGTTAGGACCTAAAACTTGAAGAGCTGCAGCGGCCGTTAGAAGCTTCATAACAGAAGCAGTTGGGGCTGGGTCATTGCCCTGAAGATCAAAAAGAACCTCATTGGTTTCAGGGTTGATTACCTGAGCGTGCAGGTTGATAAGTCTTTTATCTGAAGCTAAGTCAACAATTGAACAGGTACGGCCATCAGTGGTTGGCGTAACGGTTGGGCTGTCTGTTGGAGTGTTAGAAGCAGTCGGATTACTACCTGAACCGGTAGAAGCTAGCGTAAATCCCCCGATGATTAGAACTAGGATGAGCAGCCCAGAAGCTGCACCGATAGCTATCTGACGCAGGTAATTCAACGGTGAGTTAGATGTAGACATTTCTGCTCCGAACGGCTCTAATACTCCCAATTTTAGACGATTAGCACCCAATAGAATGGGCTCATGCGTAAGTTGTCTATATCTGCCTTCATTTGTCTAGGTTTAGTGGGTTTTAGCACCCCAGCTTTGGCTCATAACCAGATCGAGGACACATATCCAGCAGCTGGCTCAACTGTTGAAGCTGGCCCCGTACACATAGACCTAACCTTTGAAGAAGCTCCCCTAGATCTACCTTTTGGTCAAGGCAACCTAATTGCTATTGCTAAAGCTGATACTGGTGAACAACTAGGCCCTGCCTGTGCTCGAATTCAAGATAATCATTTGATCACAACGGCTAACCTTTCGGCCCCAGGTGAATACAAAGTTCTTTGGCGTGAAGCTTCAGACGATGGTCACGTGGTTTCAGGTGAATTCAATTTCACCCTCACCAATAACATCAACTACACAACAAACAAACCAGGCAATCAGTGTTTTGACGAAAACGGTCAAGAACTAGACATTTCTAAACAAGAACTGTTATCTAAGAAGGTTCAGCAGGGCGATGGTTTTGTAACGGGGCTTGTTTGGGCTGCAGTGTTTGTGGTCTTAGGGTCGCTTATTGGTGCATTGAATATAAGAAGACAAAAAGACGCTAGGCGTTAGGTCTAACCAGTTTGTCAACATCACCCAGAATTGAATCAAATTCTGTTTCAGTCATAAGGTTCAACTTCAAAACAACTTCCTTGACAGTACTGTTTTCAGCTAAAGCTGTTTGAGCTACCAGAGTTGCATTCTCATAACCAAGTAGTGGTGATAGAGCTGTAACAGTACCAATAGAGTTCTCAACGTCTTTACGCATCTTGTCAACGTTTGCAGTAATGCCATCAACACAACGATCTGCGAGTGTGTAACAACCTTGACGAAGATAAATGATGCTCATCATTAGTGCTCTCGCGATGATAGGTTCGAAGGCGTTTAGCTGTAACTGTCCTGCTTCACAAGCCATAGTCACTGTTACATCGTTACCAATTACAGAGAAAGCAATCTGGTTGACAACCTCAGGAATAACCGGGTTGACCTTACCTGGCATGATTGATGATCCAGCTTGACGAGCAGGAAGGTTAATTTCACCAAGACCTGCACGAGGACCTGAAGATAGCAGACGAAGATCGTTAGCTTCTTTAGATAGCTTCACAGCTACGCGCTTTAGAACACCAGAAACTAGAACGAAAACACCGGTGTCTTGGGTTGCCTCAACCATATCTCCAGCAACCACAAACTGCCACCCAGCAAGATCAGAGAGGTGACGACAAGCAGCAGCGGCATAACCTTGAGGCGCGTTCAACTGTGTTCCAATAGCAGTTCCACCGAGGTTGATTTCACTCAGCAATGGGATAACTTCAGCTAGACGTTGTTCATCTTCTTGAGTCATACGAGCAAAGGTTGCAAACTCCTGGCCCAAAGTCATAGGCACTGCATCTTGAAGCTGAGTGCGACCCATCTTGATGACATCTTTGAACTCATCTGCTTTACGAGTATATGAAGCACGAAGATATTCCATGGCCTTCATCAGTTCTCTGATTTCAAGAATCAAGGCAACCTTTAGAGCAGTTGGATAAACGTCGTTAGTTGACTGAGACATGTTCACATGGTTCAGTGGGTGAATCTTTTCGTAGTCACCTTTTTCAAAACCAGCTAGTTCCAAGGCACGGTTAGCTATAACTTCATTCGCGTTCATGTTGGTACTGGTTCCAGCACCACCTTGAATCGCATCAACAATAAATTCTTTATCGAACTTACCGGCAGCAACTTCGTGACAGGCAGCGATAATTGCGCTTGCAATCTCATCATCTAGTTCACCAACTTCTTGGTTAGCTTTGGCTGCAGCTTCTTTAACGATTGCTAAAGCTTTGATAAGTGATCGGTAGTGACCGATAGGAACTCCAGTTATCGGAAAGTTCTCCGCTGCTCTGGCGGAATGCACCCCCCAATAAGCGGTCGTAGGGATCTCGTAATTACCGAGCAGGTCGTGTTCAAGCCTCATTGCTGACATAACTCCATCCTAAATCAAAACTAAATAAGGCTCCCCCAGACACACAAAAGCCCAGGCAAATGCACCTGGGCTTTTGTGTTTAGAGCTATTTAGGAAAGTACGTCTTCGCTGATCTTGCCTTCATCATTTTTGTTGATGACACCCCAAAGGATTCCAAGAACTAAAGCGATGAAAGGTAGAAGGACTAGGACCCAACCTAAGGTGTTCATTGACCATAGAACAGGAATTCCATTGCCATCGACCTCAACTGCAAGGTTTGAAAGCAGATTGAATCTAGACATCAAAAGGTACTCGCCGAAACCAAGTGAAATCACTGAGATTGCAGGAGCAACGATTGCCTTAAACCAGTGGGTTCCAGGGTTCTTCATGAAGAAGCGAATAACCGCGATGCTAACCAAAAGTTCAACAAGCATGATCGCAATCGCTGTTACAGCACTCATCCAAGTGAATAGGTTTGCAATTGGGTCTAGATTTCCTGCTACGAAGCTGGCGATCACAATTCCAGCTAGAACTGAGGTGACAATCACACCACCCTGAGGTGCACCGGACTTGTTGGTCTTACCTAGTGCGCGAGGTAGAACGCCAGCACGGCCTAGTGCAAAGATGTAACGAGAGTTGGCATTCTGGAAAGCCAAAAGACCCGCGAACAAACTTGAGACAACCAGCCATTCCATGATTACGGTTAGCCAATGTCCTACGTTCGCATCAACCAAGCCGAACAGAACTCCAGCTGGGTCAGCCAAGTTGTTGCTCGAAGCCAAAGTTTCGCCAATAACATTCTCAGAACCAAGGCCGGTCACCATTGCGAAAGAAACAACTGTGAACAGAACTGTAATCAAGCCAATAGCCCAGTAAGTTGCGCGAGGAACTGCACGCTTTGGGTCTTTCGACTCTTCACCATAGATTGCAGTTGCTTCGAAACCAATAAAGGAAGCTAAAGCAAAAGCAATGGCAACACCAGCACCACCGGTGAATCCTCCAGCGAAGATGTTAGATGGTGAGAATGAAGCAGCGAAGTCCATTGAACCTGAGTGGTTGATAAGAATTGCAATTCCTGAAATAAACAGAGACAAAACTTCCAGTGCCATAAGTGTTCCAAGAACCTTTGCACCAACATCGACACTTAGAAGTGAGAGTGCGGTCACTAAAATCCATGCGATTGCCGCCCAAACATACCAAGGCATGTCGACACCAACATCGGTGTTCATTTGGTAAGCCAAGATCCCACCGAAGAAACCATAAATAGCCAACTGAATGGTTACATAGCCAACTACCGAAGCAAAGGCCGAACCAATGCCCCAGTTCTTGCCCAAGCCTCGACCAACATAAGCAAAGAACGCACCGGCGTTAGTCACCTTAGTGGTCATAGCGGTGAAGCCTACGCTGAACAAAATCAGAGTGATACCAACGAATAGGTAGGCACCAGGTGCGGCTGCGCCGTTTCCTAGCACGATCGCGATTGGAACAGCACCGGTCATACCAACTAGTGGTGCTGAAGCTGCAACTACGAAAAATACAATTCCGAGAACACCAAGGCGGTTTTTACGCAGGGTGTTGTCGGTTACTTCTTTAGACATTAAATCTCCTTGTCGAGTTCAAGGAATCGTTCGGGTATGAACGACCTCTGGTTAACTTTGGCGAACTT
>CANGBK010000029.1 GCA_947452235.1 Micrococcales bacterium | reverse complement strand
GATGCATTCCTCTTATATAGAGAACCGATAGCTGCGGCTGTTAGTAAATAGTCTTTCTGAATTGAATCTTCACTAACGCCTTTGAACTTCATTGCGTAATAAGCAACTGCAGGAATGATTCCAGCCGCACCGTTAGTTGGTGCGGTAACAACTCTCATGCCTGCAGCATTCTGCTCATTAACAGCTATGGCATAAGCCTGAAGCCATTCGTTAGAAACTTCATTTTGGTCTTCTGCTTGCAAGAGTTGTTCAGCCATGTCTGCTGCTCTGCGATCAACTGCAAGGTAACCAGGGAGAACACCTTTGGTTATAAGGCCGTTTTCTATGCAGCCTTTCATGGCCACCCAAATATCTTCAAGCTTTGTGAGAACCTGTAATTCTCCATGAATAACGCTTTCATTGGCGTAAGCCAATTCAGCGATTGTCATGTTTTCTTTTTCACAAAGTTCTAAAAGATGTTCAGCAGTTCTGAAATCGTAAGTTGCGTATTCTCTTGAAAGATTTTGTAATTCGTGATCTGCTTCAACAAAGCCGCCGCCAACAGAGTAGTAAACCTGTTCGAGTAAAACATTGTTGTCTTCATCGAGGGCTTTAAGCTTCATTGCATTTGAATGCTTCTCTAACCGAATTAAGGGTTGAAAGCTAAAGTCATCAGATCTGAAAGAAATCTCTTTGTTGAAAAGGAGAATCTTTTGCGATTGAGTTGCTCGATCCCAAGCAGTGAGAACTAATTCAGGATCACATGTTTCTGGAGTATTACCTGAAAGACCAGCGACGATAGCGTTAGTTGTTCCGTGACCTGGTCCTGTTGCACCGAGCGATCCGTATAGTGTGACGCTGACTTTATGCGTCAACGGCAGTTTGCCTTCAGCCACAACGGCTTGAGCAAAGAGCAACGCTGCTCGCATAGGTCCAACGGTGTGTGAGCTGGAAGGCCCAATACCGATGGTGAATAAATCTAGCGCCGAGATGTAATCTGGCATGGTTTAAGCCTAACTAGGTTGGCTTATTATTTCGAGCAAGTCTTCGTGTTTGCGTTAGTTCCCTGAGCCCAGTCTGGCAACGGAGTAATAGTCTCGGTTGGTGTTGGGGTCGGGGTTGGCGACTTGGTCGACTTCTTAGTCTTGGTTGGCTTTGGAGTTGGGGTTGGTGCAACTACCGCACCGGAACCAGCGTTTGTTACCTTACCCAGAACCATAGGCTGATCAGCAGCTAGCATGTCGAAGAGGACTTGCGCCTTCTCATAATCAGGTTGAACTCTGCCCTCATTAGGTGCAGGCATTCCACCAACTGAAGGCAACTGCAAGAATGTGATGTGGCTCATAGGGATTGACTTCAATGCAGATGCAACACCGGCCAAAGTATCTGGTGATGAAAGAGTGTCACTTAGCTTCATGTTCTTAGCTGCTGTTTTAGCTAGCGAGTAAAGAGCAACAGGGTTATTCAAAATATCCTTGCCCTTAAGTTTTCTAACAAGCGAGGTTAGGTAAACCTGTTGGTTGCTAATTCTTGACAGATCCGAGCCATCTCCAACGCCGTGACGAGTTCTTAGGAACTGCAAAGCCTGCATACCCTGAAGTGTGTGCAAACCTGCTTTTAGGTGTGTGTTTGTGTACGTGTCGTTGATGTCTTCAGCAACACAAACTTCAACACCACCAACAGCGTTAGATAATTCGATAACACCGTTGAAATCAATCATCGCAAGATATGGAATCTGCAAACCGGTTAGAGCTTCAACTGTTAGCAGAGTACAGCCAGGACCACCGTTAGAAATAGTGGCGTTAATCTGACCTAGAGACTGAGCGTAGTAACCAGGACCACCGGTTGTTGAAGGACACTTAGGCCAAGGAACCATCAGGTCACGAGGGAAAGATAAACCAACAGCACTCTTACGATCTGCTGAGATGTGCATCAAGATAATTACGTCAGCAAGATTAGATGTGATGTTTCCGAACTGCGAGTTACCTGAGCCTTGACGAGTGTCACTACCAACAAGCAAAAGATTTAGTGGGCCATCTAAAGGTGGAATCTTTATATCTTTACCTTCAGAGTCCATCAGGTGAACTTTATTGCGAGATAGATCTTGGGTGAGCTGATAAGCAGAGATGCCCGCAACGGTGATAGTTGAAACTAAAACAACAACTAGAGCTTTACCTAGAATTCCAAAAACAGTTCTAGCGCGACCAGCGGCTTGAACATTGCCGTGACGAGCAATAGCTCGTTCGGCTCTTCTTTTCTTAGACTGCTCAGTCAATTGCATGATCCCTTCATGGAACTTGGCTTCACGTCTTAGTTAGAACTAAAAACTGGCGGAGGCCGTGGGATTCGAACCCACGGAAGCTTTCACTTCACTAGTTTTCAAGACTAGCTCCTTCGGCCGCTCGGACAGACCTCCGTGGATAAGTCTAACTAAAATGCGCTTGTTATGAAAATACAGTTAGAACCTGTGGTTAGCCTGTGAGTCTAGTTTTGGCTATAAATGATGCCTTCAAGGCCAGCTAGGACTTTGGCAACTCCGTCATCTTCAACGCTTGAAGTGACCATACTGGCTGCGGCCTTTACTTCTTCAGGGCCCTGACCCATAGCAAAAGATAGCCCACCACCGGCATTGGCCCACTCAAACATGTTGATGTCATTACGCCCATCCCCAATGGTGATTACCCTGTTGGCTGGGATGTTTAGGGCTTTTCTTCGCTGCTCTAAAGCACTTGATTTGGTGACCCCTTGAGGAGCAATATCCAGCCAGGCGGTATAGCCAATGGCATAAGAAACAGACTGAAGGCCAATCTGTTCAATAATGTGTAGAAAATCGTTGGCATCTTGTTCTGGCGACAGAACAACAACACGGCTAACTTCGCCATGCATAAGTTCATCTAAAGGTGTCTCAATGTTCTTAGCCCCAAGAGCATAGGCAGGGAAAGGTTTATGAAATCTATAGGTGCCATCAATGTCTTCAACGGCAAAGTGTGCTTCAGGAAGTTTTTCAATCAGTTGAGATAACACCGGTTGGGGATCAAAACCGATGACTTCACGAACGTGATAACCGGATGGGTGATTCCAATCAACTTCAACAGTCACAGCACCGTTAGAGCAAACAACAAAACCAGTTTCGATGCCAACATCTTTAACAACAGGAATAGCGTTAGCGGCAGCTCTACCAGTTGCTATAACAACGTGATGGCCTAGCTCAACAACTCGTTGAACTTCTTTGACATTTGCAGGAGAAAGGAAACCGTCATCATGAACGAGAGTTCCATCGATGTCGATGGCAATTAGCCAAGGTTCCATTTATGCAACCGGTATAAATTCTGCTCCACCAAGGTATGGACGAAGCGCAGCAGGAATTCTCACTGTTCCATCTTCTTGTTGGTGGTTCTCTAAAATTGCAACCAACCATCTGGTTGTTGCAAGAGTCCCGTTAAGAGTTGCAATGGTTGCAGTCTTACCGTCTTCTTTTCTGTAACGAACATTCAATCTTCTTGCCTGATATGTTGTGCAGTTAGAAGTTGAAGTTAGTTCTCTGAAAGCTCCTTGAGTTGGAACCCACGCCTCAATGTCATATTTTCTAGCAGCTGATGATCCAAGATCTCCGGCAGCAGTGTCAATGACTCTGTATGGAAGCTCACACTTTTTCAACATCTCTTCTTGCCAGGCAAGTAATCTCTGGTGTTCTGCTTCTGCATCTTCAGGGTTGCAATAGCTAAACATTTCTAGTTTGTTGAACTGGTGCACACGTAAAATACCTCTGGTGTCTTTACCGTGGCTTCCCGCTTCACGTCTATAACAAGTTGACCATCCTGCATATCTCTTTGGTCCATTAGTGATGTCAACAATTTCATCACTGTGATAACCCGCGAGAGCAACTTCACTGGTTCCAGTTAAATACAAATCATCTGCAGGTAGGTAATAGATCTCATCTGCATGTGAACCTAAGAAACCAGTTCCAGCCATAACTTCTGGCTTCACAAGAGTTGGCGTGATCAACGCAGTGAAGCCTGCATTAGCTGCTTGGTCTAAAGCAAGGTTCATTAGAGCAAGCTCTAGTCTTGCTCCCCAACCTTTAAGGAAATAGAAACGTGAACCAGATATCTTGGCCCCTCGTTCAATGTCAATTACATCCAAAAGTTCACCAAGAGAAACATGGTCTCTAGGTTCAAATGAGAAGTTAGGTTTAGTTCCTTCTTCACGAAGAACAACGAAGTCATCTTCGCCACCAACTGGAACACCATCGATAACCACGTTCTCGATCTGCCAAATGATTTTTTGTAATTCGGCTTCCTTTTCAGAAGCAAGAGTTTCAGCCTGCTTCACAGAAGCAGCAAGCTCTTGGCTTTCAGCAATAAGAGCAGGTCTTTCTTCTTTAGATGCAGAAGCTACCAGCTTTGATTTAGCGTTTTGAGTTGCTCTTAGGTTTTCAAACTCGGCTAGAGCTTTACGCCAAGCAAGATCTGCTGCAACAGCCTGGTCGACCAGTTCAGCACTGGCTCCACGAGCTTTTTGGCTAGCCTTGATGGCTTCTGGATTTTCCCTAAGCAGGTTGGCGTCAATCATGGTTAAAGGTTACCTTTAGCGACCCTTACGCAACTGCTTTAACCAGCTATCTGCGTTATCGAACTCTTTATTGGAGTTATTGCCTCTGTGCTCACTCTTGCCTTTATCAGCTCTTGGATATGAACCTAGGAATATGATGTTTGGACTGAATCTGTGAAGTCCCTTTAGAGCTTCAGCCATAGCTTCATCATCGATATGCCCTTGAGCATCAATGTTAAACCGATATCGACCTAGCTGATCTCCTACCGGTCTTGATTCAATTCGAGATAGGTTTACCCCACGGGCAGCGAACTGCTCCAACATCTCCAATAGTCCCCCTGGGCGGTCATCAGGTAGCTCAACAATGATTGAAGTCTTATCTTTACCCGAACGCTTAGTTGGAACATCGGCTAAGCCAATTTCAATAAATCTAGTTTGAGCATTCTTGTTATCACCGATGTTCTTTGCAAGAACAGTTAGCTTGTAATGATCCGTGATGCTCTTAGCTGCAATAGCAGCATCCAAATAAGAATCTTTCTCTAGAAGAGCTAGAGCAGCTTGAGCAGTTGAAGTTGCAGGTATTTGTGAATGCTTTGGCAGGTTCTCTTGCAACCAGCCACGGCACTGAGCATAAGCAGTTGGGTGAGTTGAAATTACTTTCACATCACTCAACTTCATTCCAGGTTTAGCAACCAGATTGAAGGTAACTGGAACAAGATATTCACCAAAGATGCGAATGCCTTTAGTGTTAGCCAACGCATCTAGAGTTGCTGAAACTCCGCCCTCGATGGAGTTCTCTACCGGAATGATTGCTCTGAAAGCCTTTTTAGATAAAACAGCATCGATGGCTTCTTGAATAGTTGAAACAGGTAGCTTAGAGGCATTCTTAGCATCCTTAACTTGAGCCAAAGCAAGTTCAGTGAAGGTCCCAACCGGACCTAAGTATGCGTAAGTGCTTTTATTTGCCATAGATAAAGGGTAGTGGAGTTCCTAATAGTTTGGGGCTGAAGGAAGTTTGAAGAACTTCTCTAGAACATGCACTTTCTTGGTCTTCATTTCTGTTGCTAGTTCAACTCCAACAAACCGAAGATGCCAAGGTTCATATTGGTATCCGGTTACCGATGTTCCATGATTTGGATATCTAAGAATGAAGCCATATTTATATGCATTAGCAGCGAGCCAAATGCCTGCTTTAGTTTGACCAAAGCAAACTCTGATCTGACATCCCTGACCTCGAGCAGAGACATCCATAGCTAAACCGGTTTGGTGTTCAGAATAACCAGGCCTTGCAGCTAGTGCTTCACCTGCTTTTAGTCCAAAGCGATTCACCTGTCTTGTGTGAACCGCGGTTTGTTCTTTATAAGAGCGGTAAGCGCTTTGAATAATTAGGTAGCCGCTACCATCTTTATACATAGCCTTACCCAGTTCGATAGCAGCATAAGCTGCCTCTTTACGGAGTTTTCTTCCATACGGGTTTGAATCCATAGAGCCAAAACTTGGTTTCATCAGGTCATTAGGTATGTATTGGATGGGATTTAGCGGTCTCTGCTTGTTGACTACCACCCAGAGGGAGTCGGCTGTGGATAGCGAGTTACTTGTAGGGTCAAAGGCATATGCAGGTGTAAAATTGTTTACCGAGGGAAATAAAACGACAAGGCTGACTACATAAGCCATCAAAGTTCTAAAAGTTTTATTTCCAACCATTCAAGAAGTCTAACTTTCACATAAGAGAAAAGAGGATGCTTTGGCGCGTGCAGACCGCAAAGCAGCAGCAGCTGAATCAGCTAAAACCGGTGTAATGACCCACAGACAGATCGTGTTTGTGCTCGTTGGCCTTATGGCAGGTATGTTCCTGTCAGCTCTAGATCAGAGCGTAGTTGGAACCGCTATGAGAACAATCGCAGATGATCTTCACGGTCTTTCTGCTCAAGCCTGGGTAACAACCGCTTACCTAATCACATCTACTATCGCAACACCTATCTATGGAAAGCTAGGAGATATCTTCGGACGTCGTTACCTTTTCATCACCGCAATCTCAATCTTCATCTTTGGTTCTGTGATCTCAGCTTTCGCTACCACCATGTATGAATTAGCTGCATACCGTGCAGTTCAAGGTATCGGTGCTGGTGGTTTGTTTGCTCTAGCGCTAACGATTCTTGCTGACATCGTTCCACCTAAGGATCGTGCACGTTATCAAGGTATGTTCTTGGCAGTGTTTGGAACATCATCTGTTCTTGGACCACTAATCGGTGGACTACTAGCAGGTGTTGACCAGTTCCTAGGTGTTACTGGATGGCGCTGGATCTTCTTGATGAACCTACCTTTAGGTGCCGGTGCTCTAGTAATGGTTGTGTCATTCCTTCACCTACCTCACCACGAACACAAGACCAAGCGCATTGACTGGTTCGGTGTTCTAACCATCATCGTTGGTGTTGTTCCACTTTTGATCGTTGCTGAGCAGGGTCGCGAATGGGGTTGGACTTCATTCAACTCAATCACCGCATACATCGTTGGTGGTGTTGGTATCGCAGCATTCATAGTTGTTGAAAACATCATGAAAGAAGATGCACTACTTCCGCTTTACTTGTTCAAATCAAGAACCTTCACACTGACCACCATTCTTGGTGTTATGGTCGGTGTTGGAATGTTTGGTGGAATGATTTCACTTCCTTTGGTTTTGCAGATTGTTTATGGTGCATCACCAACTGAAGCTGGTTATCTGATGATTCCTATGGTTATGGGTCTGATGACAGCATCTATCGTTAGCGGTCGCATGACATCTAAGACTGGTAAATACAAGATCTTCATGATTGTTGGAACAGCTCTAATGGCTCTTTCATATTTCTACCTATCAACTCTTAACTTCACCTGGCCTATCTGGTTTATCTCAGTTGGCATGATCGTTATGGGTCTAGGTTTAGGTCAGCTGATGCAAACGCTAACAATTGCTTCACAGAACGCAGTTTCAGCGAAAGACATCGGTGTTGCAACATCGTCAGCAACATTCTTCAGACAGATGGGTGGAACTCTCGGTGTTGCCGTGTTCCTATCTATCTTGTTCAACAACCTTGCAGATAAGGGTCCTCAGATGGGTCAAAAGATTGCTGCTGCAATCATTAAGAACCCAGCATTACTGGCTGATCCAAAGAACGCTGCTTTCAAGCAAGGTTCTAACCTTGGTTCCCTTATTCAGACTGACTCATCATTCTTGAAGAAGGCTAGCCCTGAGTTGGCTAACCCAATCAAGGAAGCTTTTGCTCAGTCAGCTGCCAACGTTTTCATGGTAGCTAGCTTCGTGGTTGTTATTGCTCTCGCCTTGTCTTTGTTCATCAAGGAGATTGCACTTCGTCAGAAGTCTGGTTTCCAGGAGCGAGCTGAAGACGCTGCAGCAAGCATGCACTAAGGGTATTAAAGATAAAGGCCTCGGGATTAGTTCTCGAGGCCTTATTCTTTTAATACACGGGAGTTCGGATGACCGAACTGAGAAGAAGCTACTGCCTAAGACCGTCAAACCTGATCTGGATAATGCCAGCGTAGGAAGGAAACTATGAAACGTTTTATCGTATCTCTAGCTCTAATTACTTTCGCCCTAACGGGCTGTTCAACTAGTCAACCAAAAACAGTGACTCTAATAGCTCATGACTCATTCGTGATTAGTAGTGAGCTGGTCAAGAAATTTGAAACCGAATCTGGATACAAACTAGATGTTGTTCGAGCTGGAGATGTTGGAGCTATGACATCGAAACTTGTTCTAACTAAAGATGCGCCGATTGGTGATCTTGTCTACGGAATAGACAACACGTTTGCACCGGTTGCTGAAAAGAACAACATTCTTGCTACCGATAAAACTGCAATTGATTATGCAGATGTTTGTTTCAATGTTGATAAAGGATATTTCAAATCACATAATCTTGTAATTCCAAAACACTGGGAAGAACTAACCAGACCTCAATACAAAAACCTAACTGTTATTGAAAACCCAAACACCTCTTCAACCGGTTTGGCTTTCCTTGCATTGACTGAAAGCTATTTCAAAAACCCAGCATCAGATATCCCGCCGAACCTCAACTGGTGGCTAGCGCTTAGAGATAACGGTGTGAAAGTTGCAGCTAGCTGGGAAGATGCCTATTACACAGACTTTTCTGGTTCAGCTGGAAAAGGTAATTACCCAATCGTTCTCTCATACTCTTCATCCCCTGCTGATGAAGTTGATGCCAACGGAATCTCAAGAACACAGTCACTAAGCAATGACTGTTTCAGACAAACCGAATACGCTGCAGTGTTGAAAAAGGCAAGTAATCCAGAAGGAGCTAAAGCCCTGATCAAGTTCTTTACTGGCAAAGATTTCCAAACTGCGCTTCCGACCAGCATGTATGTATATCCAATTGATCAGAGTGTAAAAATTCCTCAGTCCTGGTTACTCTATGGAGCCCCTGCGACTTCTGTTCTTGGAGGCGAGCTGGATATCGCCAACAAGCGTGACCAATGGTTAGCAGATTACAACTGGGTCTTCGACGTTGCACCGTAACCGCAAACTTCTTTGGCTAATCCCATTAGTTTTTGTGGGGGTTAGCTTTTACTACCCGGTTATCTCAGTTCTGAATCTTGGAGTAGGCGGTCATTTCACAGCAACTAGCTCCAGTGAAATAGGTGTTTGGCCTGTCCTCTGGTTTACCACTTGGCAAGCGGTGCTCTCAACAGTTATTTGTTTAGTTTTAGGCATTCCAGGTGCATACATTCTTTATAGAAAGAGCTTCCCTGGAGCTAATCTGCTTCGCTCTCTAATCACTGTTCCTTTTATGCTTCCAAGCTTGGTTGTTGCGATAGCCATTACGGAACTTGGAAAAGTAGTTGGTGGACTCAATCCAATAACAGCAATCATCATCGCTAACGTGTTTGCTAACTATGCAGTCGTAGTTAGAACTGTTGGATCGCAGTGGCAAACCCTAAACATTCAAAGTGACGAAGAAGCTGAGATAGCTGGTGCAGGGCGATTTGTTTCAACAATTAGAGTGGCACTTCCCCAACTCCGAAGTTCAATTAGATCTTCAGCTGCATTAATTGTTCTTTATTGTGCGAGTAGCTACGGCTTAGTTCTTTCACTCGGTGGTGGTAAAGTCAACACTTTAGAAACAGCTATCAGTATTACTGTTCTGCAAAGGCTAGATCTTCAACATGGTGCTGCCTTAGCTATCCTGCAGATGCTTTTCACGGTTGCTGCTTTCACGGTTAGTCGTTGGGGTGGGACCAACCCTTTAAGTTTTGAACCAAGCACCGGTAAAGCGCAACGCTTAGACAAGCGGGATTTACCTGCAACCATTTTTAGTTTTCTTGTAATTCTGATTTTGCTAATTCTGCCCATGCTGTTAGTTTTCGGGAAATCGTTGATTACTGAGCAGGGAATCAGTTTGAGTAATTTCTTGTTATTAGATTCCAGGGGATACCGGGATGTTCTAAACATCACTTTCCTTGAAGCAGCATTGAACTCACTTAGAAATCTTCTTATAGCAACACTGATAGCCATGCTTATCGGTGGGTTAGTAAGTTACCTGTTGGCCGATAGAACTAGAAGAACAGCGAATCGAAACAAGAAGGTTGATCCTCTCGAGGTTGCTTTAGATGCGTTCTTCCTTATGCCGGTCGGTGTTTCATCTGTTGTTTTAGGATTAGGTTTCTTGATTTCTCTTGGTGCACTTAGAACAAGTTGGTTTACTTTACCTCTGGTTCAATCCGTTGTTGCTATACCGATGGTGATTAGAGTTCTATACCCGGCACTTGTTGGCATCGATCACGCACCTCGTGAACAAGCATTGACCGATGGTGCTAAAGCAAGACAGGTTTTCTTTCAAATTGATTTAGGTTTAATTAGACCTGCTCTGAAAACAGCTTTCGCTTTCACTGCCCTAGTTTCACTTGGTGAGTTTGGTGCAGCAAGTTTATTAACCTACGGCAATCAATCAACAGTTCCGATGTTGTTATTCCAATTGATTTCAAGACCAGGTTCACAGAATTACGGAATGGCTTTAGCTGTTTCGGCAATTTTGGCTTTACTAACAACTGTGATTGTTGTTCTAGTTAGTTATGAAAGAAAATCATTCAAAAGAAACAGGAAGTGAACTGAATCTTTCTTTCATTACTTGAATAGCTTCAGGATTCTGATCAACCAGAATAAAACTTCTATTAAGCGATGCAGCTGCGTCTCCAGTTGTTCCACTACCAGCAAAGAAATCTAGAACAACATCGCCTTCTTGAGAACTTGCCTGGATAACGCGTCGAAGAATACCTAGCGGCTTTTGAGTTGGGTAACCAGTCTTCTCGTTACCGGTTGGTGAGACGATGGTGTGCCACCAAACATCTGTTGGTAGTTTTCCTCGTTCAACCTTTTCAGGTGTGACTAGCCCTGGTGCCATATAGGGTTCACGATCAACTGTTTCATTATTGAAGAAATACTTAGCTGGATTTTTTACGTACACCAAGATAGTGTCGTGCTTAGCTGGCCAGCGAGATTTGGCTTTGCCTCCGTAGTCATAAGCCCAAATGATTTCGTTCAAGAAACACTCTCTGCCGAATAAAGCATCTAGCAGGACTTTTGCGTAGTGTGCTTCACGGT
>CANGBK010000028.1 GCA_947452235.1 Micrococcales bacterium | reverse complement strand
AGGTTCAAGCTGATGCCATCAGATTTGCTCTTAGAGATGTGTTTGGTTAGTTTTCCTGGTCTAGCGTCAGCAATTAGGTGACCAACCAGCTGTCTCAATCTTGCTTTAGCGGTTGGAATCACAATAAAGCTGAAAGGTTTAGCTAATAAACCGCCAAAGCTAATGGTCATACGATCTAGCGCACTAAGGCTTTTGGGTAGTTTCTTGGATAATTTGGCTAGCTCGGAAGCCGCTACCTTCTTATCGGTAGGCCTAATTACCCGATCAACGAACTTGAGGGTCCAATCAAGACCAGCTGGGTCTTTCAAAATCTTGGCTAACCGCTTCTCAGCTGGTGATCTAGCTCCCTCTTTATCCGCTGCTGCTAGCCATTGCTCTACTAAATAGATAGCTTCGGCTGCTACTAATTCGCGCTCTTCTCGGTTCACCCAAACACTCCAAATTCATGTAAACATCGTTGTTTTTGCTGGATAAATCAATCATCCCAGACCATAAGGTTAGTAGCGTACATTCAGGTCGTTCTCAGGAATCGTACAGGTTCAAATACAAGGATTTATGCATGACATCTTTCGACAGCCAAACAGGTAGAGCTCTAGCGGAGTATCCGCTAATCGAGCCAAACCCTAAGACTGCCCTATCCCCTAAGCGTTGGACCAAGCTCAACCGCAGCCAGGACTTCGTTGAAGGTATTGGCTGGCTAAGCATTCTCTGGGTTGTTTTCACTTTCCTAATCGACGGTGGAGTTAGCCAAGTAACTGACCTTCACTCGGCATTGGGTGCAATCGATCGCTTGACTGCTCTTGTTGCAACTGATTTATTACTAATCCAGTTGCTTCTCATCGCTCGTGTTCCATGGCTAGACAAACTTTATGGTCATGACCGCGCAACCTTAACTCACAAGAAGTTGGGTAAGCCAGTTCTATACATGATCATCGCTCACTTCCTTGCTGTGGTCTGGGGTTACGCAATCGCTGATGGAAGAAACGTTGTTGATGAGTATTTGTCACTTCTAAACACCATTCCGGATTTGATCACAGCTAGCATCGCTTTTGCTTTAATGATTCTTGTTGTTGTTACATCAATCAAGATTGCTAGAAAGAAACTAAGCTACGAGGCTTGGTACTTAGTTCACCTATTTGCTTACGGGTCAGTAATGTTTGCTATCCCTCACCAGATCTCAACCGGAATAGACATTGCTGGAAAACCGTTAGCTCAAACTTTTTGGATTTCTGTTTATATTTTCGTTGGCCTAAACATTTTGTGGTTCAGATTGTTGAGCCCAATCGTGCTTTCCCTGACACACAACCTTCAAATTGGTCAGGTAGTAAGAGAATCATCTGATTCAGTTTCTATCTATGTCAACGGTAAAAACCTAAAGAGTTTCAACACTGAATCAGGTCAGTTCTTCATTCTAAGATTGGTAACCCCATCACAATGGTGGAGAGCACACCCTTTCAGTATTTCTGCAGCACCAACTAATGAACAAATACGTTTCACTATTGGTAACCGAGGTGATGACACTTCACTATTACAAAACGCTAAGCCTGGAACAAAAGTTATCCTCGAAGGCCCTTACGGTGTTTTCACTGAAGCCAGAAGAACTCAAGATCACGTCATCTTGATTGCTGCCGGTATCGGTGCTCCACCAATTAGAGCACTAGCAGAAAGCATTGCTGCTAAACCAGGCGATGTCACAATCATCTATCGCGTAAAAGACAAAGAAGATGCCCCGCTAGTTGCAGAGCTAAACCAGATTGCTAAAAAGCGTGGCTTCTATATCCATATTCTTGAAGGTTCACGTCGGCACCCTAAGTCCTGGTTGCCTAAATCAGCTAACGACACTTTTGCTGATGACCGCATCTTGCAATCACTTGCACCGAAAGTTGCCAAAGCTGATGTTTATATCTGTGGTCCGGCCGCTTTCACCCACGCAGTTAGCAACTCATTACTTAAAGCTGGAACCCCAGCGAAACAAATACATGCAGAGGAGTTCGCCTGGTGAGAAAATCAAGTCAAGTTCTAATGGGAGCGGTGAGCTTAGTCACCATCGCTACTGGTTTCCAGGTTGGCGCAAGCGCTAAGAGTTCGAGCTTTAGCCCTAGCACGATTCCAACCACAACTCCAGATCCAAACCCAAGCACCACAATTACTTCAACCCCGACTCCTACAAAGACAAGTGGCGGTGGTTCAACAAGCACGCCTAAGCCAACTAAAACTACAAAACCAACACCAGCCCCAACCAAGACCACACCTTCAACCGGTGGAACAGTTAGTCACCAAAGCTCACCTGTTTACTACCGCTATGGAACAGTTCAGCTAACAGTTACTAAGCAGGGCTCACAGATCACCAACATCGTGATGAATCAAGCCGGTGCAACCGCAGGTCGTGGTGCTGCTTTCCCATATCTCATTCAGTTAGCCGAAGCTGCACAAAGCGCAACCTTCGACACCTCAATGATGGGTGGTGCCACATATTCAACTAATGCTTTCATGCAGGCATTAGGCGATGCCCTAAGTCAGTTCTAAGTTAGGTTTAGTTCCATGCGCGAATTCCGTCATACCGAATTCTGCATGGGAACTGCGTTCACCTATTTTGGTCGAACAGATAGACCATCAGCAGAAGTTGAAGCAGCAGTTAGATCATCTGCTCAAATACTTCATCAAGCTGATGAAATCTTTTCACTGTATAAACCTGAATCACCTTTATCAAGACTTGCTCGAGGTGAAACCTCTCTAGAAAGACTTCCTCAAGTTGTTAGTGAAGTTTGGGACCTGTGTGAAATGTGGGGTGAAAGAACTGAAGGCTGGTTTAAACCTTTCAATCAAAACAACATGTTTGATCCTTCAGGTTTAGTTAAAACCTGGGCGGCTGAGAATGCGTGCTTGAGACTAGAAGAACTTGGCATTACAGATTTTGCTATGAACGCTGGTGGGGATATTCGTTTGAGCAAAAACATCAGCGAAGGAATACCAAAAAGAATTGGTATTTCTAAACCAGTTAGCATTGCGGAAAAAGCCGGCGCGCTTACTGTTTTAGATCTAAACGGTAGTGACTATTATGCTGTTGCAACCAGTGGAACTGCCGAACGTGGCGAACACATTTGGAATCCTAAAACAGGTTTGGTTTCTAATGAACTAGTTCAGGTAACTGTTGTTGCAAAAGATATTGTTACAGCGGACATTTTCGCAACTGCTGCATTTGCAGCTGGTGACCAAGCTCTGGCACTACTTAATAAGCATGTTGGTGAATTACAAGCACTTCTTGTTTATCCCAACGGGGACTTACAAGCCACCGAGGGTTTTACAAAACTATTCAGTCCAGTTTGATGGAGCAGCTTCTTTACCTTTAGGTAAAGCAACCTCTTTGTTCCAGTCCAAAACCCATTCAGGTAATACCGGCTCTTCACCAGGCCAACCACCAAGACGCTCGTTGACATCTTTAGAGTTAGGCGTTCCCTTAGGGGACATCAAGAAGCGTAGCTTCACAACGGCTTCAGCATAGATTTCTTTTTCAACAACAAAGCGTTGCCCGATATAAAATGCCATCTCATCCCAACCAAGAATCTTGGTTTCAATTTCAAATTTCTGCCAAGGGGTTAGGGACTTTCTAAAAGTAATAGTCTCTTGAACAACTACTGGGTGAATCTTCTGCTTCTTTAGTGTTTGCCAACCACCTGAACGTTTCATCAGATCAAAGCGAGCCAGATCCAACAGGGTTAGATAAATTCCGTTATTCATGTGCCGGAAAATATCTATGTCGGTTGGCCAAACAAGAAAAGAGCGTACGCCAACATCGCTGACTTTTAATTTGCTACGCAAACGCCAACTAAGGTGAGCCCAGATAAGCCTCAGCCAAAGCTTCATTGATTACCAGATAGAAACGCGCTTGGCTGGGTCCAGCCACATCGCGTCTGATTCTGTAACACCGAAAGCGTCATAGAACGAATCAAAGTTACGAGCAACCTGGTTACATCTGAATTCGCTTGGTGAGTGAGGGTCAGTTGCTAGACGCTGAATAGCGATTGCGTCGCGTGACTTACCTCTCCAGATCAGACCCCATGAAAGGAAGAATCTCTGAGCACCAGTTAGGCCATCAATGACTTCTTGCTCTTTGCCTTCCAAGCTCATTAGGTATGCCTTGTATGCAATAGTGATTCCACCAAGGTCACCGATGTTCTCACCAATGGTTAGAGCTCCGTTGACTTTGTATTCCTCACCAAGACCTTCAGGAGTTAGCTCGTTGTATTGCTCGATAAGCACCTTGGTGCGATCTTCGAATGCTTTACGGTCGTCTTCGGTCCACCAAGAAATAAGTGCTCCATCGCCGTCATACTTTGAACCCTGGTCATCAAAACCGTGACCGATTTCGTGACCAATAACGCCACCGATTCCACCAAAGTTGACTGCATCATCTGCATCCAAACTAAAGAATGGTGGCTGCAAGATAGCTGCAGGGAAAACGATTTCGTTGAAACCTGGGTTGTAGTAAGCGTTAACTGTTTGAGGAGTCATGAACCACTCGTCACGGTCTAGTGGAGCACCAATCTTGGCTGATTCTTTATCTGCCTGCCATGCTGATGCACGTCTTACGTTACCTAGAAGATCTCCACGCTCAATAGTTAGAGATGAGTAGTCCTTCCACTTGTTTGGGTAACCAATCTTTGGGTTGAACTTTGAAAGCTTAACCAAAGCCTTCTTCTTGGTCTCTTCAGTCATCCAGTCAAGGTTCTTGATTGACTCTTCATAAGCCTTGATTAGCCACTTAACTAGTTCATCCATGCGAGCCTTAGCTGCAGGCGGGAAGTGCTTCTCAACGTAAATCTTTCCAACTGCTTCACCTAGAGATGATTCAACAAGCTGAACTCCGCGCTTCCAACGAGCACGCATCTCAGGCTGACCGGTTAGCTTCTTGCCGTAGAAATCAAAACGAGTGTCAACAAAGTCATCGCTTAGGTATGGCGCTGCAGAGTTAATTACCTGCCATGACAACCACAACTTAACTTCTTGAATGTTGTCTTCGTTGAAAGCATCTTTAACGCCTTCAAAGAATGAAGGCATCATCACTACAGTTTCAAAAAGAATCTTGGAATCGAACTGCATGCCTGACAAGTAAGCAGCCCAATCAAAGGTTGGCATCATCTTGTTTAGGTGTTCGAAAGTAACAAGGTTGTATGTCTTCTCGGCATCACGAGAATCAACTACGTTCCAGTGGTGCTTAGATAACTTAGTTTCGAAAGACATGATCTTTGCTGCATCTGCATCTGCTTCTGCTGCTGACCAACCTGCGTGCTGAAGCATAGAAGAGATGTATGGAACGTAAGCATCTCTGAACTCTGCATACTTCTCATCGTGATAGTAAGACTCATCAGGTAGACCTAGACCACCCTGATACATGTTTACTAGGTAACGTTCAGGGTTACCTGGGTCATTGTTGACATAGAAACCGAATAGACCGCTTGAACCACTTCTCTCAAGTTCACCCATCAAACGAGTTAGTTCAGAGAAAGATGCATCTTTGATTCTCTTTAGATCTTCAGCGATAGGCGCAGCACCTAGTTCGTTCGCACGAGCTTCATCCAAGAATGATGCATACATGTCACCAATCTGCTGGCTAACACCAGGCTTTGGGTTTGCTTGAGCTTCTTCAAGAATCTCCTTAACCGCGGCTTCAGAGTCGTCACGTAGCTTATAGAAAGAGCCGTGAACCGCCTGGTCTGCTGGGATTTCTTCGTTCTTCAGCCAGTCACCGTTGGTGTGTTTGAAGAGGTCGTCCTGAGGACGAACAGTTGAGTCGAAGCCACTTTTGTTGATGCCTTTAATGTCAGTCATGGGCTTAATCTTACGACTAGAACCAGCCCTTGGTTTTGCTTAGAATTGGGTTGTGGAACTACAAAAAATCATTCTTTATTACGGGTTCACCCCGGTCAAAGACCCAGTTGCCCTAAAGCTGTGGCAGCAAGAGCTGTGCGAGAAGCTAGGCCTTAAAGGTCGCATCCTTATCTCTGAGCATGGAATCAATGGAACCCTCGGTGGTGACATGTCTGCTCTAAAGGAATATGTAAAGAAGACTAAGCAGTATCCAGGTTTTAGAAAGATCGACTTCAAGTGGTCTATGGGAACTGGTAATGACTTCCCTCGTCTAAGAGTTCGTGTTCGTAAGGAACTGGTTGCTTTCGATGCCCCAGATGCAATCAAGGTTGCTGAAGGCGGTATTACCAATGGTGGTAAACACCTGAAGCCTAAAGCTGTTGACCAGTTGGTTGCTGAACGTGGCGATGATGTTGTCTTCTTTGATGGAAGAAACGCTTTTGAGGCTGAGATCGGTCGTTTTAAGGGAGCAATCGTTCCCGATGTTCAAACTTCACATGATTTCGTAGCTGAAATCAAGAGTGGTAAATATGACCACATCAAAGACAAGGCTGTCGTGACATACTGCACCGGCGGTGTTCGCTGTGAGATCTTGAGTGCAATCATGATTGATAACGGCTTCAAAGAGGTTTACCAGATTGATGGCGGAATCGTTCGTTACGGTGAAAGCCAAGGGGATAGCTCTCTTTGGGAAGGTTCCCTATATGTTTTCGATGATCGTCTAAACATTAATTTCACCGATGAGGCTAAAACCATAGGTAAATGTGAGAAGTGTGAAGCACCGACCTCTAGTTTCAGAAACTGTTCTGCTCTGGGTTGTAGAGATTTGATCCTTTTATGTGATTCATGTGCTGAAGTTCCAGAGAACCTTGGTTGCTCACCAACCCACACAAGAGGTAAGCGACGCCAACAGGTTGGCTAATACTTAAACAAATAACCCCCGGCAATCAAACCGGGGGTTATTTGTTTAACCAGAGAGGAGAAACTACTTAGTAACTGTGATGCTTTGTGAAGAAACTACGTTGATTAGGGAAACCTTGTAATCACCTGGGTGAGGCACGTTCAAAGTTACGGTCTGTGAACCCGTTCCTGTAACAGCAACGGTGAAGCTGTGATCAGGACGGCTAGGAGCACCAGCTGGAGCAGTTGGAGCGTTAGCTGGAGCAACCTCGGTTACTAGAAGTTGGTATGTGCCAGTAGCTGGAACATCAACGGTCACTGTCTTGGTAATAGGAGCAAAGTCACCCTTAGGGCCTTTTGGTCCATGGCCGCGGCCACCATCGTGATCTCCGTCACCGAAGCCTCCGCCAAAGTTAGGTGGGGTAGGTGTTGTGCTCGGAGTTGGGGCTGCTGTTGAAGTTGCAACACTCTTAGAGGTGACCTTGCTGGTCGAATGAGTGGTGTTCTTGCTGGCAAGAGCCGGAGAGGCAATTGCGATAGCTGCAACAGCGATAACTGAAGTTGCAACTACTGTCGCTTTGTTCTTTAGGTTCATTCTTCTAACTTTCTCTTTGGTGCTGACAAGTTCAAAGATATAGAACATTGAGTTTTGACCTTGGGAATTTCAGGTTTACCTAACCCTTTTGGCAGGTTTCTCACAGGTTAGGCTTTAGTCCTTCTGGTGCCTAGCCGAGATACTGGGCTTACGCCTTTAAACTTGGCATAGATAAAGGTGAGGAAACTTTAGTCGTGGGTCTTATAGACAAGTTTGAAAAACGAATTGAGAGATTCGTTAATGGTGCCTTTTCGAAGGCTTTCAAGTCGCAGATCCAACCGGTTGAATTAGCTTCGGCTGTGAAGGCCAAGATGGATAAAGGTGCAGCGGTAGTTGATCGTGACCGCATCCTGGCTCCTAATGCTTATGTAATAAAGGTGTCTGAATCTGATTACGCGAGACTGATCCAACACGGTTCCCTGATCTCAGAGATCACTAAACAGGTTTCTAATCACGCTAAGAAGCAGCGCTATCAGTTTGCCGAAGAACTAGAAATCAAGATTGAAGCATTGGCCTCTCTTGGTTTAGGGCAAGTTCAAGTTAGTGCCAGTGGTTCAAAGTCTGAGAACGTGGCAGCAGTTTCTTGGAAACCAGCACTTGATTTTGGTGGCAAGAGATATCTATTAGCTAAACCAAGAACAACCGTTGGAAGAGATGCAACAGCTGATCTTCAAGTTGATGACACCGGTTTATCAAGGACACACTTTGCGATTATTTGGGATGGCTCTAACGCAACGGTTGAAGATCTAGGTTCAACAAATGGAACTAAGGTTGCTGGAACTAAAATCTCTTCAATGTCATTGCCTGCAGATACTGTTATCGAAGCTGGGCGAACAAGTTTTGTTTTTAGAGTTGTTGCATCGAACGGTGGATCTAAATGAGTGAGCTAGCACTATTTATTGTTAGAGCAGGTTTCCTGCTGGTGCTTTGGCTGTTCATCCTCAGCATTATTGCCATTATTCGTGCAGATCTATTTAGTGAGCGGGTGCTCACCAAAGTAGTTGAAAAGAATATGCCAACAGCTCTTTCATCACCAACAACAGGCATTACTAATCTTGGTGATTTCTCTGCAGCTCCTGGATCTTCATCTATCGTTACTGCGATAAATGCTACTCCTAGCATTCTGGTTGTCATAGATGGCCCTCTTCAAGGAACTGAACTTATTCTTGATCGTAAAGAACTACGTATCGGTAGAGCACCTAACAGTGATCTCGTTTTAGATGATGACTATGTTTCAACACAACATGCTCGTATTCAAAGAATCGATGACGGTTGGGTAATACAGGATTTGAATTCAACTAACGGAACTTATGTTGATGGTCAAAGAATTGGCGCTCCGGTGAACATCAAACCTGACATGCAGATCCGCATTGGCAAAACTATCTTCGAGATAAGAGGTTAGTCGTGGCCTTAAGTTTTATTAGCGCAGCTAAAAGCGACAAAGGTAAAGTGCGTGCCAGCAACCAAGACAGCGGCTACGCAGGTGTGAACCTTTTCGTTGTTGCTGACGGTATGGGTGGTCACGCTGGCGGTGACATTGCATCAGCTTTAGCTACACAACACGTTGCTCAGTTCGAGGACGCATACGCTGATTCCGAGACGGCAACCGCAGCAATTCTTAGAGGCATGAAGGAAGCTAACCAGAAACTAATCGATACAGTGAACAAGTATCGCTATCTAGCTGGCATGGGTACCACCATGGATTCCCTTGTATTTACTGGCAACATGGCCAACGTAGTTCACATCGGCGACTCTCGTGTTTACCTTCTACGTGATGGCATTTTGAAACAAGTCACCAAGGATCACACTTTCGTGCAGAAGCTAATAGACACCGGTCGTATCACCGAAGAAGAGGCTTTGTATCACCCACGAAGAAATGTTTTGCTTCGTGTTCTTGGTGATTCCTCAGATGAACCAGAGTTTGATGTTCACCAATTTGAGATTCAAGCCGGCGATCGCTTCTTACTTTGTTCTGATGGTTTGTATGGATATGTTCCACAAACAATCATTTATGAAAATATGCGGGTAGCCGATTTGGAAGAGGCGAGCGATCTCTTAGTTGCAGAAACAAGAGAGTATGGCGCTCCAGATAACGTAACAGTGATTTTGATTGATGTTGAAGAAACTGAAGAGCTAGCTCCAACCCATTCGATCACCTGGTTAGGTTCAGCCGCAAACCAGGTTGCGATTAAAGAAGGTAAGGGTCCTGATGGACTTCTAGAAATCTTTAGTCCAATTCGTTGGTATGAGTCTCTTCGTGAGCGTCTCTCTCGTGAAGAGTATCGATCTGAAAAAGATCCGCTACTAAACAAGGCAATCGCTGAATTCGATGGAAAGATTCGTCGCTTCAAAATCAGAGGATTCGTTCTTGCTTTTCTAATCAGTGGTTTAGTTATTGGCGGTTTAGCCGGAGTTTATTCATACACACAAACTCGCTACTACATCGGCGTTGAAAATGGGAAGGTTGCTATCTACCAAGGCATCAAAGAAAGTTTTGGTGGTTTTGGTTTTAGTCACCTTTATGAAAAGTCTGCAGTATCTGCAACTAACCTTCCAGCTTTTCAACAGGAACTACTTTCAAGAACTATCTCTGCAGATAATCTAACTGAAGCCAAACGTAAGCTAGCTGAAATACTAAAGAGCACAACTAATGGCTAGAGCCAATCGTGTTGTTCCAAAAAAGCGCAACCTCGAGTTGTTCATGCTGCTATTTGGTTTTGGTCTATACGCGTTCGCTTTAGCTCAAGTTCAACTAGCAACCATTTTGATTCTTAGACCTGACGGCTGGTTTTACTGGTCACTTCCTGTTGTTGCCGCAACTGTTTTTCATTTAGTTTTACGATTTAGAGCAAGCGATGCTGATCCACTGATTCTTCCAATTGGTTTCCTGCTCAACGTTTTGGGCATCATGATGATTTATCGTCTTGATCTCGTGAAGTCGGCAAACGAAGATAACTCTGTTGCTTACCGTCAAGTTATTTGGACAGTTGTTGCAATTCTGATTGCTGCCACCGTTCTGTTTCTAGTGAAGACTCATCTATCTTTACGTCGATACATTTACATCTCGATGGCTGTTGGTGTTCTGCTTCTTGTTCTTCCATTGGTTCCTGTTATAGGTAAGACGGTTAGCGGTGCTCATCTTTGGGTTTCCATTGGACCGCTCAGTTTCCAACCAGGCGAGTTAGCCAAAATAGCTTTGTGTATTTTCTTCGCCGGCTACCTAACATCAAGAAGAGAATCGCTATCTGTTGTTGGTCGCAAGGCTTTTGGGCTTCGAATCCCGCCGGCTAGGGAATTAGGGCCTATCGCTTTCATTTGGTTGGCTAGCCTAGGTGTTTTGGTCCTCCAACGCGACCTTGGAACCTCTCTTCTGTTCTTTGGACTCTTTTTAGTCATGATTTATGTCGCAACCGGACGTGTTTTCTACGTTTTAGTTGGATTTGTGATGTTTGTGGCAGGCGCTTTGGTGGCTTCTCGGCTAATGAGCTATGTCGGGGGTCGTTTTGATGCCTGGCTTGATCCACTAAATGACGCCTTATATCAAGCCCCTGGTGGTTCCTACCAGCTAGTCCAGTCCATGTTTGGGCTTGCCCATGGTGGCCTCTTTGGAACAGGTCTAGGGGGAGGTCTTCCTCAAATAGTTCCTTTGGCTCAAAGCGACTTCATTGTTTCTGCCATTGGTGAAGAGCTGGGCCTTGTTGGACTGTTTGCCGTCTTCTCGCTCTATCTTGTTCTAATCGCAAGAGCACTTCGTATTGCTAATGCTCACGCAGATGATTTCAGCAAGCTGCTATCTATCGGGCTTGGTTTCGTTATAGCGCTTCAGTTATTCATTGTTGTTGGTGGGGTATTAAGAGTTGTCCCTCTAACAGGTCTAACTACGCCATTACTAACCGCGGGTGGTTCTTCTTTGGTCGCCAACTGGATCATCATAGGTTTACTGCTTCGTCTTTCAGACACTCTTCCTAAAGCTGGGACGGTGACTGAATGAAAAGAGAAATCCGTCGAGTAACAAATGTAATTCTTTTGATGTTTGTGTGTTTGTTTGCAGCTTCGAGTGCGATGCAAGTTATCAACGCAGATTCCCTAAATAATGACTCAAGAAATCAAAGAGCTGTTTATGACGGCTATAAAACTCAACGAGGTGCGATTCTCGTCGACAACAAACCAATCGCTGAATCTATCCAAACTTCAGATACATATCATTACCTACGCAAATATTCTGGAAAAGAATACTCGGCTATCACCGGTTTCTATTCTCTCTACCTGGGTCGTACTGGGTTAGAGAATTTCTTGGACAGTTCTCTCCGCGGAGATAACTCTGCGCAGTTCTTTGAACAGTTGAATGCCCTTTTCAGTGGGAATCCGGTTACCGGAGCATCAGTTGAACTAACAATTGACCCGAAGGTTCAAAAAGCTGCGTGGGATGCTTTAGGAAATAAACGCGGAGCTGTTATTGCAATGGATCCAAAAACTGGAAAAATTCTTGCTTTAGTTTCGAAGCCTGGCTTTGATCCGAATTTACTTTCCACACACAACACCTCTGATGCTGCTGAGAATTACAAGACGCTTCTAACGACTAAAGGATCTCCACTTATTGATAAAGCTATTGGTGGAAATCT
>CANGBK010000027.1 GCA_947452235.1 Micrococcales bacterium | reverse complement strand
CCTTCCCAGACTGTATTTGAGCGAGTTGAGTCGTTGAACGAGAAGATGATTGTGTAAACGATTGGTGTTAGTAAAAACACCAAGGCGAAAACTGAATAAATAGGCAGAGCGAGCTTGCCGAAAGAAAACTTTCTCACAGGAGATCATCCGTTCCAGATTTGCGAACGTAGAAAGTGACCATGACCAAGATTAACCCCATTAGCAGTACTGATAGCGCTGAAGCTGAAGGGTAGTTCCAGTTTTGCAGGAAGTCTGCTTCAACCATGGTTCCAATCATTGAAGTCTTAGATGAACCTAAGAAGTCACGGCTGGCGTTCACATAGTCACCAGCAATAGGAATGAAAGTCAATAGAGTTCCTGAGATGATTCCAGGCATTGACAGTGGCAAGGTAACTTTTCTAAAGACTTTGTTTGGACTTGCATACAGATCACTAGCGGCTTCAAGCAGTCTGGTGTCCAGACGTTCAAGGTTTGTGAATAAAGGCAGTGTCATGAATGGAATGAAGTTGTAAGTCAAACCAAAGATAACTGCAGCATCCGAACCAATAAAGAATTGTGTTGGGCCAAGAATGTTCAATGCGTGCAGCAATGAGACAAAAGCTGAGTCGTCACTTAGAAGTTGCTTCCACGCAATGGTTCTCAAAAGGAATGAAATAAAGAATGGTGCAATAACCAGGGTTAGCAAAAGTCTTTGAATCAGAGGGCTGGTGCGTAACTTAACTCCGATGAAATAAGCCAACGGGTAACTAATAGCTAGCGCAAAAACGGTCGCAGCAAATGCGTAGCCAAAAGATCTAAGAATCTGTGGCCAGTATGAAGTTACAACAGTTAGGAAATTACCAAAGTTCACATCATAGAAATAAGCACCAATTGCACCAGAAGGATCTGGAGATTCTAAAGCCGTAACTAAAAGTGAAAGTAGCGGTGTCATGAAGAACAGGCCAAGGTAAATCATGCCTGGAAGCAACAGAGCTAAAACAATAGGTCCGCCTTTACGCGAAGCTGAATTATCTTTAGCTGGTGCTCCACCACCGAATGCAGCGAAAGCCACGTCTATTCCTCTTCGCTTCCGCTAGGAAGATCGGCTAAGCCGTAGCTGTGTTCAACCTTCCAAGAAACATACACGTTAGCTCCAAGAGCGATTTCAGGTGACTTTCCGACGTTCTGAGCAAATACTGTTACTTCACCAACATTAGGGATATCGATTAGGTACTGGTTGCTCACTCCGGTAAAACGAATGTCGATGATTTCTCCAGGACCGATAACAATGTGGTCTGAACCAAGCTTTGGCTTCTTCTCGTGGAAGTCAGCTTTCTCTGGTCTAACACCGATTGCAATCTTGCCTGTGTGCTTCTCGGCACGTTTCTTATCAACAGTGATCTTGTTGCCACCAACTTCAATAGAAACCGAAGTGGCATTCTTTTCAACAACTTCACCAACAAACAAGTTTGATTGACCCAAGAACTTAGAGACGAAAACAGTCTTAGGACGGTCATACAAGACTTCAGGCGCACCCATCTGCTCAATGCGACCCTTGTTCATAACAGCTACGATGTCTGCCATGTCCATGGCTTCTTCTTGATCGTGAGTTACGTGCAAGAAGGTTAGCCCAACTTCAAGCTGAATGGCTTTAAGTTCAATTTGCATTTGCCGACGAAGTTTTAGATCCAAAGCACCTAGAGGTTCATCCAACAACAAAAGTGATGGACGGTTAACCAGTGCACGAGCCAAAGCAACACGTTGCTGCTGACCACCAGAAAGCTGCTGCGGTCTTCTATCGCCTAGGTGGCCTAGCTCAACAAGATTCAAAGCATCTTCAGCAAGTTTTTGTGCATCAGCAACTTTACGTTGACGTAAACCAAACGCTACGTTATCCAGCACAGTCATGTGTGGGAATAAAGCGTATGACTGGAACACAGTGTTGATTGGACGCTCGTGAGGTTTGGCTGACGTGATGTCTTTACCACCAAGCATCACCTGACCTTGGGTTGGAGTTTCCAAGCCTGCAACAATTCGAAGGGTTGTTGTCTTACCGCAACCAGAAGGACCAAGCAAAGCAAAGAACTGCCCTGCTGGGATCGTTAGATCCATGTCATCTAGAGCTGTGAAGCCTGGGAAATCTTTTCTGATGTCGATTAGTTCGAGGTCAGCGCCTGCGAAAGCGTTGCTTGTTGCCAACTAAACAACTCCGTTCGATGCATCAGACCAAGCCTTAGAGAAGTCTTTATCTTCGCTTGCAGTCAAAGCACGGAACTGCTTCAACTTTGTAGCAAACATTTCAGCGGTTGGGAACATCAATGGGTTAGATCCCAAAGCTGGTTCCTTAGCTGTGACGATTTCCTTCACGCCATCAACTGGTTCAACATAGTAAACACCGGCAAGTGCTACCTGAGCCGAAACCTCAGGGCGGAAGTAGTTATCGATAATTGCTTCAGCGTTAGCGAAGTGAGGTGAACCCATAGGGATAACGAAGTTATCGCAAGCAAAAGTTGAACCAGTCTCAACTAGAACAACACCTAGATCTTCACTACCAAGCTCAATGTTGGCACCAATCAAGTCACCAGCCCAGATGATACCTGCAACAGCGTCACCGTTCTTGAAGTCATCGATGTAGCTGTTGCCCTTAATGCTTCGAATCTGGCCTGAAGAAACGTGCTTCTTGAACTTGTCTAGAGTTGCGTAAAATTCGTCTGAAGTGAACTTGGTGATGTCGATGCCATCAGCCATCATCATCACACCAAGAGTGTCGCGCATCTCTGAAAGAACTTCGACCTTACCTTTTAGTCTTGGGTCCCAAAGATCTTCAACAGAAGTTGGCGCGTCCTTGCCAGTTAGCTTCTTGTAGTTAGCTTTGTGATAACCGATGGTTGCGATGATTCCCTTCCAAGGAAGTGAATACTTACGTCCCGGATCGAAAGAACCAAACTGATCTTTGTATGCAGAGTTTAGATATTTAGTCACGTTTGGCATAAGTGAGTAATCAAGTTCACGAACGTAACCGTTGTCAATCAAACGTGCGACCATCCAGTCAGTCAAACACATTGTGTCTGCACCGGTGTCTTGACCTGAAGCAAGTTGATTCTTAATTAGAGCAAAGTATGTGTTGTTGTCATCAATCTTGATGTTGTAGTGAACCTTGATACCGCTCTCCTTTTGGAAAGCTTTCAATGAAGGGAATGAACCGTCTTCACCATCCATGTAGTAAGGCCAGTTGTCCCAAGTCACCTGCTTATCTGTAGCTGAAATATCTTTGGCAGGCTTCAGAGTCTTCTTGCCACCACCTGGGGAACATGCAGCTAGCAGCGCAGCCGCTGAAGTAGCGATAGCGCCGCCGATAACAGCTCTTCTGGTTACCTTGCTTGATAAAGCAGATTTAACCACTTCACGCAGTTGTGGATCTTCTGGTTGGTTTTGGTTCATAACCACTTGCTCCTAAAGGGAAGGGCCGTCAGACGGCCAAGTCACACCGACTGCGCGAAAAAGAACGCATTGATAAAAATAATGCCACATGTTCGGCCTTCTTTAGACCAAAAACCCCCAAACTGGTCAATAAAATCAAGGGGTTCCAGAAAGCCATCTTCCAATGCGGTATTCTCGTATCTGGTGTGGCAAAGGTGCCTCCCCAAAGGAGAATTATGAAGGTCGCTGTCCCTGCAGAGATCAAAAACAACGAATTCAGAGTGGCTATTACGCCATCTGGTGTCCACGAGCTAGTTTCCCAAGGCCACCAAGTTTTCATTCAAGCTAACGCTGGAGTCGGCTCTAGTATCACTGACGAAGACTACAAGGACGCTGGTGCTACCATCCTGCCTGATGCTCCAAGCACTTGGGCTGAAGCAGACATGGTACTTAAGGTTAAAGAACCTATTGAAAGCGAATACCAATACCTTCGCCCAGGACTTCTCCTTTTCACATATCTTCACCTTGCTGCAGATCTTGAACTAACCAAGGAACTTGTTGCCAAGAAGGTAACAGCTATTGCTTACGAAACAGTTCAGACTCCTAACCGTCAGTTACCGCTACTAGCTCCTATGAGCGAAGTTGCTGGAAGACTTTCTGCTCTAGTTGGAGCTCAAACACTGTTTGCTCAAAATGGTGGTAACGGAATCCTTCTAGGTGGTGTTCCAGGTACTAGATCAGCCAAAGTAGTAGTACTAGGTGGTGGAGTTGCCGGAACAAACGCGATTGCTATGGCTGTTGGTCTAGGAGCTGAAGTAACTGTTCTAGACACCAACATTAACCGTCTAAGAGAACTTGACGCTCTTTACCACGGCCGCCTAAACACTCTTGCAAGCAACAGCTTCGAGATTGATAGAGCCGTAACCCAAGCAGACCTAGTTATCGGATCTGTTCTAATCCCAGGAGCTAAAGCTCCTAAGTTGGTTACCAACGCTCTAGTAAAGAAGATGAAGCCAGGTTCAGTTTTGGTTGACATTGCAATTGACCAGGGTGGCTGTTTCGAAGATTCACACGCAACCACACACGCGGAGCCAACCTTCAAAGTTCACAACTCAATCTTCTATTGCGTTGCAAACATGCCAGGCGCTGTTGCAAACACCTCAACCTATGCCCTTACCAACGCAACCCTTAGCTATGCGAAAGCGTTAGCAAACAAGGGCTGGAAGGCGGCATGTCAGGCTGATGGTTCACTTGCTCTAGGTCTGAACACTCACGGTGGTCACCTAGTCAACGAACCTGTTGCAGCTGCTCACTCAATGGCTCACGTTTCACTTGACTCGGTATTGGCATAACCAACTGAATCGTTTGATTTCTGTACCAGCCTCTACCCGGTGGTAACTTTTCATTCCATTGAGCTTTAGGTAGACCAGCTGCCATGTGTTGTTCGAGGTTACCTTGACGCAGGTAAATGACGTGATCAAACTTTCTTTGAATAGAAAGTGGCAAAACCATGTTGCTGCCCACACAGCAATATACGGGACCAGCTGTTAAGGCATTTTCCAACTCTTCAATTGTTGGTTCATCTAACACTTGAGATATAGAAATGCTCTTCAGCAACTTCCAGAACGTGCTCTTACCTGACCCTTGGGCTCCAACCAACAATACAGAACCCGACCCAAAACTTGTAAGCCTGATCTCCTCAAAGCGGTGTTCCAAAGGAAAATCCATCAGAGCAACTAAGTCTCCAACTTCCGAGATGGCTTTTGGTAAACCAATAGACCAGCCACTGACCTGCTCTGGAAAAAACTTCCCCCCTCCTAAATTCGGCAGTGCTTTAGTCATCGGAAAATCAAAAGGAAAAGTTTTTGCACCATTGAAAGCAACTGCTTTCGAGGTACTGATATTAGATGGTCGCATGGTAGGTGACAACGAAACTAAATCACCTGGGTCAGTTACACCTAAGGCAAACCTCAAAGTTAGGTTCGTAATCAACGATCTTGGAATACCAGAAAGCGATTGACTTGTCGCAACCAAATGCACTCCCAAGGATCTTCCTCTAGCAGCTATCGCCTCCATCGCGGTTGGAGCAAGATTATGAGAAGTGAGGATGGCTGGTAGCTCATCAGCCAACACCAATAGTCTCGGGAGTTCAGGCATCTGCTCTATCGAAGATTTACCAGCTTGAGCCAAACTAAACTCTCGCTGTTTGAGTTCACCCAGTAGATAAAGCCAAAACCTTTCATGGTTCGTTCCATCAATATCTGTAAGCAAGGTAAGCGAACATGGATGCGTGTTTAGAGCAGTCAAAGCAGCTCCGCCTTTGAAATCGATTAGGACCATAGCCATCTGCATATCTTGGACAGAGGCCAGCATTGAGCCTGTAATCAGTTTTAGAAACTCACTTTTGCCTGCACCAGTTGAACCAACTACAAGTGCGTGCGGTCCATCCCGAGCTAAATCAAATTCCAAGTCTGCACCTTCGCTTACCCCAGCCCAGAAAGGTAAAGCACCGGGTTTTCTTGATTGGTAATGAGACTTCTCTAATGCAATTGCTTTCTTGGCAACATCCCGCTCTAAAGCCAGTTTGTTAAAATGCTGAAAGAAGATTTCATTGAACGGGTCTCTGAAAAACAAACCTGTTTTTGGAAGAACCTTATCTCCTATCGCTATCGCTTTTGGGTGAATCCAAATAGGTTGATCACTGTAATCAAGGTCAGGTTCTTTGCGCTTTAGCTTTATCAAACTAGAAGTGAGTAAACCGGAAGCGATGGAAACAAAAGAGAAAATAGCGAATTGCCACATGCCAGTCATGAACCCCATGATTAGGGCTATCAATAGAGCTGGTATCAAGGCAATAAACCGCACCTTGTGATGTTGCCAAAAATAAGCTTTAAATAAAACTGCCCGCTCTCGAACTGTGGAGAACGGGCAGCTTTAGTAAATCTTGAAACTAATCCCCGATGTAGCTCATGACGTGCTTGATACGGGTGTAGTCCTCAAAACCATACATGGATAGGTCTTTACCGTAACCTGAGTGACGGAAACCACCGTGAGGCATTTCAGCAACTAGAGGAATGTGAGTGTTGATCCAAACACAACCGAAGTTTAGGCCTTTAGCAAAGCGCATCGCACGGGTGTGAGAGGCAGTCCAAACAGATGAGGCCAAACCATACTTCACATCGTTAGCCCAGAGCATTGCTTCTGCATCGTTCTTGAACTTCTGAACTGTGACTACAGGGCCAAATATTTCACGCTGGATGTGCTCATCTTTTTGTTGCAAACCAGTAAGAACTGTTGCCTCGTGGAAGTACCCTTTACCTTCGATAGCGTGACCACCGATAGCTATAGATGCGTGATCTGGCAAACGGTCAATAAATCCAGTCACCTGAGCCAACTGGTTAACATTGTTTACTGGACCAAACAGAATGTCATCTCTTGAAGGATCTCCTGTCTTAGCGTTAGCTGCAACTTCCTTAACCAAAATCTCCACGAATTCGTCGTGAACGCTTTCATGAACCAGCAAACGAGTTGCTGCAGTACAGTCTTGACCTGCGTTGAAGAAACCAGCGGTAACAATCTGAGCAGCAGCTTTGTGAAGATCTGCATCTTCAAAAATAATTACCGGAGCTTTACCACCAAGTTCAAGGTGAACTCTCTTGAGGTCTAGTGCTGCAGTCTTAGCAACTTCCATACCAGCACGAACTGAACCAGTGATTGAAACCATTTGAGGAATTTCGTGTTCGATCATTGCTCGACCTGAATCACGGTTACCAGTTACAACGTTAAAAACACCTGCTGGCAGGAATTCTGCTGCAATTTCTGCAAGCAACAAAGTTGATGCAGGTGTTGTATCCGAAGGCTTAATCACTACTGTGTTACCTGCAGCAATTGCAGGAGCAAATTTCCATGTAGCCATGTTTAGTGGATAGTTCCATGGTGTGACCTGACCGATAACTCCGATAGGTTCACGTCTAATAGAGGAAGTGTGATCTTTTGCGTATTCTGCCGTTGCACGACCCTCTAGGTTTCTTGCAGCTCCAGCAAAGAATCGGATCTGATCAACAGAAACCATCACCTCATACTCAACAAGAGTGCTTCTTGGCTTACCTGTGTTCTCTGATTCACGATCAGCCATCTCTTCGGCTCTCGCCTCAAGAGCATCAGCAATTCTAAAGAGGGCTAGTTGACGCTCACCTGGAGTGCTTTGACTCCAACTTTCAAAAGCTTTATCGGCAGCTTTGTAAGCAGCATCTATATCTGCTTCATTTGAGATCGGTGAGGTTGCATACACTTCACCGGTAGCTGGATTGATGATGTCGATGGTTTCGCCTGATTTTGAGGCAACCTGCTCACCGTTTACGAAGTTCTTCAATTCACGAACGGACATTGGAAACTCTCCTTCGAGCCTTATAAATAGGTGTTTTATCCTGCCATAACACTATTACAAACCTAACCTTGGGGAACAATCCGAAGTAAAAAAGGCCTAAATGGTATGGAATCTATACCAAATTGATAAATTCACTACGATTTCTGCGCGATATTGGCAAAAAGTGTGCCAAAATCGCAGTATGTCTAGAACAGATAGGGCCAAGGCCAGTACTCTCGATGACATCTCTAAGGAGATCATCGAGTTGCTTCAGCATGATGGCCGAAAGCCATACAGCGAGATAGCTAAGGCTGTTGGCCTGTCTGAGGCTGCTGTTCGCCAGAGAATGCAAAAGCTCACTGACTCAGGTGTGATGCAGGTGGTGGCTGTAACTGACCCTCTACAGATGGGTTTCTATAGGCAAGCCATGATTGGTATTCGCTGCACTGGAGACATGACTGAGATTGCAGACAAACTCTCTGCTATGCCTGAAGCAGACTATGTGGTGATGACCGCTGGTTCTTTCGACATTCTGGTCGAAGTGGTTGTTGAAACAGATAAAGACCTCATTGACGTTCTAAATACCAAAATTCGAGCACTCCCCGGAGTGATCTCAACAGAGACTTTCGTTTACCTGAAACTCCACAAGCAGTTCTATAACTGGGGTGTCATGTAACGAGAGATAAAGGTTTGAGTATCGAAAGGTACTCGAAGTGGATAATCAAACGATTACCCAAAAGTGCAACACAAACAATGTAAAGAGTGATATCAAATGGCAACCAAGGAGAGCAAAGCGAGCAAGCTTATCTCGGCTCTAAAGCCAGGTAAGGCTCCGGCAACAAAGCCGGCCGAAGCAAAAGCCGACCACGCCACCCCGCTAACTGATGCGCGTAAAGCAGGTCAGGAAGCAACTCCAGCTATGTTGCAGAAGTCAGCTAAGGAAAACCTTTTCTTGCACTTCACAAGACATAGTCCATTCCAAACAAGTGACATTCCTATCATCACTAAAGCTGATGGGCATCACTTCTGGGATATAAATGGAAAAAAATACTTCGATGGAATCTCATCGTTGTTCTCAGTAAACGTCGGCCATGGTCGGCAACGTTTAGCTGAGGCTGCTGCAAAGCAAATGAAGGAACTGGACTACTTCCCTATGTGGTCACATGCACACAAGCCAGGCATTGAATTAGCTGAGCGTGTGTTGTCATATGCACCTAAGAACCTTAGTCGCGTGTTCTTCACCACCGGTGGTGGCGAGGCGAACGAGACCGCCTGGAAGCTAGCTAAGCAGTACTTCAAGATCCAAGGAAAACCAACTAAGCACAAAGTTATTACCAGAGCTGTTGCCTATCACGGAACATCTCACGGTGCGCTTTCACTTACTGGTATTCCTTCAATGAAGAAGATGTATGAACCGTTGGTTCCTAGCACCTTCCGAATTCCCAACACCAACTGGTACCGCGCACAGGACGATTTCGAAACTGAAGAAGAATTCGCCATGTGGGCAGCTAACCGCTTAGAAGAAATGATTCTGTTCGAAGACCCTGACACTGTCGCGGCCTTCTACATGGAACCAGTTCAGAACTCTGGCGGTTGCTTCACTGCACCTAAGTCTTACTACAAGCGCGTTCGTGAGATCTGCGATAAGTATGACGTTCTTTTAGTTGCAGATGAGACCATCGATGGTTTTGGTCGTATCGGAACCATGTTTGCTTCAGAGTTCTATGGACTTGAGCCAGACATGTTGGTTTGTGCAAAGGGCATAACCTCTGCATACCAGCCGTTAGGTGCTTTGTTGCTTTCAGAGAAGCTATTCGAACCGTTTAAGCACGGAACCACTATCTTCTCTCACGGCTACACTTTCGCAGGTCACCCAGTGGCTTGTGCTGTTGCATTAGAGAACCTAGACATCTTTGACGAAGAAGACCTAGTCGGTAACGTTGCTCGCAATGCTCCAGCATTCAGAAAGACCCTTGAAAAACTAAAGGATCTCCCTATCGTTGGCGATGTTCGTGGTGAAGGTTACTTCTACGCTATTGAACTAGTGCGAGATAAAGACACCAAGGAATCCTTTAACGACGAAGAGTCTGAGAAGTTGCTAAGACAGTTCCTAAGTCACCACATGTATGACAACGGTCTGTATTGCCGCTCAGATGACCGTGGGGACCCTGTAGTTCAGTTAGCGCCACCGCTAACTATTGGTCAAAAAGAGTTTGATGAGCTTGAGCAGATACTTCGTCACAGCCTTTCCCTGGCAGGCGAACTGTTTGAGTTGATGTAATAACTCTTCGAGAACTAAAGCGAAGCCCGGTCTGTTGATAAGACCGGGCTTAGCTCATTCTTGGGTATTCTTCTAAGGTGATTAGAGAAAACTGGCTTGATGTTCAATCCCCGATTGGGCTAATACGAATCTTTGAATACAACAACCGGATCACCGGCATAGATTTAGCCGCAAAAAAGCTAAACAAACAACCAGAAAAGCCAAGCCCAGCTTTAAAGGACGCAGCCCAACAAATCACCCAATATTTTGAGGGCAAACTCACTAAGTTCAATCTTCCAGTTGCATTAGAAAATGGAACAGAATTTCAGCAAGCTGTTTGGAAACAGATAGCCAAAATAGGTTTCGGTAAGCATGTCTCTTACGCAGACATCGCTAAAGCTATAGGAAAACCTAAAGCTTCCAGAGCTGTTGGTGGTGCCGTTGGCGCTAACCCCATCCCCCTTGTTATTGGCTGTCACAGAGTTCTGGGTGCAAGTGGAAAGATCACTGGCTATTCGGGTGGTAAAGGTATACCAACCAAACAGTGGCTTCTAAAACACGAAGGCATTGAATCAAAAGCATGAGTGAACACATTCACAAATACGAAGACGGATTGAAGCGCTGTCGCTGGCCAGGTAAAGACGAGCTATACATCAACTACCATGACACTGAATGGGGTGTTCCAGTATTTGGTGATGACGAAATGTTTGAACGAATAGCACTAGAAGGTTTCCAAGCAGGACTTTCATGGATCACTATTCTCAAAAGAAGAGAAGGCTTCAGAAAGGCTTTCAAAAACTTTGAAGTGAGTAAAGTAGCCAAGCTAACCGAAAAAGACGTTGAAAAACTTATGCTAAACGAAGGCATCATTCGTAATAGAGCCAAGATTGTTAGCACCATCAATAACGCCAAGCTTGTCCAAAATCTTCAAAAAGAAGACATCAGCATCAGCGATGTTGTTTGGAATTTTGCCCCTAAGAAGAAAACTTCTGCTACCAAAGAATTCCAGTGGAAGGCAACCTCACCTGAATCTGATGCCATGAGCAAGGAACTGAGGAAGTTGGGCTTTGGGTTCGTGGGTTCAACTACGATGTATGCGCTAATGCAGGCAACGGGGCTAATAAATGACCATGCCCCTGGGTGTTTTAGAAGATCTGAACTTAACTGAAAGATTCCCCCAGTTCACTAAGTATTCTTTATGTAATCCAGATTTAGGGTGGCTATGAATACTGAAGAATTCTCGGCGTTATACCGAGAGCATCTGCCTGCCCTCTCTAAATACCTGGTTAGGCGAGTCCCCGTAAACATGGTCGAAGACCTAGCCAGCGACATTATCGAAGTTGCTTGGCGCAAGGCAAATCAGGCTCCAAAAGGTAAAGAGCTGGCCTGGCTTTATAAGATAGCGGGATACGTAGTCGCTAACTATAGAACCAAAACCAACAACCGAAATCGAATACTAGCCCTTCTAATCGAAACGCAAAGTGCCCCTTCTGCTGAAGCAGTCGCACTAGGCGACCAGGATCTAGGAATTGCCTGGACCAAACTAAAACCCAGCGAGCAGCAACTCATCTCTTTGTCCTCATTCGAAGAACTTTCTGTTTCAGAAATAGCAATAGCAATGAGTATCAGTCCAAACGCTGTGAGCATCCGTCTTCACAGAGCTAAAACCAAACTTCAAGAACTCCTTGAACTACAAATAGGAGAAGACAATGAAAGATAATAGACCTTCACAAGGTACTAGAGATATGAAGAATAATAAAAACGTAGATTTCGAATCTCGCCTAATCTCGGCCGATCCAGCAAAAAACGTCAAGACTCCAAAACTTAACGATGGAGTATTTCACGAGCTTGTTGGACGAAAAACCAAAAGAAATTTGAACATCGATGCTATGCCTCGCATCAAACTGATCGGACTTGCAGCATCTGCTTTGATTGTGGTTCTAACAACCTCATCAATACTAAATAGCCAAAACATTACTCAAGGCGAAAACCTAAGGGCTTTCAACATTGTTTTGGCTGCACACTCTCAAAGCTCTCCTAACTATGGAGTTGCCTGGCACGAGGGCGATGTCGCAGCAGAATACAACTACCATCTAACTGGATTAGAGGCATTGGATAGAAACAACAGTGGGTCAAAGATATACCTCATTCAACCAGACTTGAATTTTGATACCGATGTCCCTCCACTACTAACAGCACTTGGAATTGCTAATCCTGAATTTACTAAAGCGGGCCAGGGTGATCTAAACCCAGCGAAGGTCTTCACAGACCCTCTTACGCGTGCTGAACTCAGTGTTTACGACTCAGGTGAATGGAGCTATACAAACGCAAGGGCGAAGAACTCCTACAGCGCCGAAAAGCACACAGACCATAAGTGCGAAAGCCCAGAATATTCAAATTGCGGCAACAGCTGGAGAGATATATTGAATCTTCCAACTAAGGAATCCGCTTCTTCGATAGCTCTACCCATCCTAAAAGCTGGAGGCTATAAGGGTGATCTAGTAGATATATCCGCTGATACACAGACGTTAGGGGTTCCTGATGGTCACACTGATCAAGTCACCTACAAGTCATTAGGTAACTGTGACCTTTGGAATAAGGACACAAGTAAGTGCATCTCAAATGATCCAGTCGATGCGGCTAATCGCGCAGCTTATTTCGGTGTTGAGTTCTCTTCTGGTGGAGTAGTTAGTCGCGCGGGTGGGACTTTCTTCAAAATGGTTGATTTGGGTGAGACATGGACTAAGTCCGCTTATGAAACTATCGCGTTCCTGAAAACTAGCCACCAGGGTATCGCCTGGCTCTCAGGGCCAGCCAAACCACCAGCAAGCGAACACAGAATTGATATTCATTGGGAAATTCAAAGTGCAACCCCTGGTTATTCGGTTATGGCTGGATATGACCGTGATGGCATTTTCACAAATTTCGTGATGCCAAGCTTCTATTACCGAGTTGACTATGGACAAACAGTTCCAACTCAGATTATCTTGGCCAGCGCTGGAACCATTGAAGATCCTTTAAACTCTCGCTCAAATAGGAGTAGCTATTTTCTTCCTACAGACGACACTTCAACAAAGTGCAAGCAGGTTGGCGAGGACAAACTCTGCTCAGCAGATTTTTAGCGAATAACTTCGTCGGTAATCAAAGTTATTTGTTTACCTTCAACTTCAAAGCCTAAGCCGATTGATTCAGCAAGTTTCTTTAGCTCCTTGATGGTGGTTGGTGCCTTTTGTGATCTAACAAAAGCTCCAACCACTTCCCCTTTCGAGCTCTTATTGAAATGGTTTAGCGCTCTCCTAGTTCCATCCTTGTCAGTAACAACTTCAACAAAGTAGGAATCCATGTCATCAGGAATTGGCGCTAATTCAACATAGCTCTTTGATCGTAGATCAATGATAGGTCCATCAACCAATCGAACCCAAGCTGCTGGTTG
>CANGBK010000026.1 GCA_947452235.1 Micrococcales bacterium | reverse complement strand
TTTACTTGCTGAAGTCAATAAGTCTGAGGCGCAATTGCTGAGAAAGGTCAGTTTTGTAAAATCCCACACTGACTTATTGATCCAAGTTGCAGACATGTTCGCAGGCTGCATTAGGCGCTCAAACGACGCATCGGATAAGAACCAGGCAGCATATCAGGCTATGCTGACGCCATTTTCAGGGCATGCGAAGTCAGATTTCGGGAAGTTCCCATAATGAGCCATTAAATGAGGCGACCCGACACCTAGTCTCTCGATGAGACACGCACACCATACGGTGGCTGTTCGGTAATCGGGTCTTTGTGCTTTCAGTATTACATAATTCCTTAGTTTTGTGAAAGATTATTAAGAATATGCATACAAGCCGCCGAATTCGAAACTCTCTCGAAGCTAAGGGGGGGCTTAAAGTCGCAATGCCCCGAGACATAACTCAATCAGGTCTCGAGACATCACACTGTGGCTAGTGAGGGATTCGAACCCCCGAAGGCTGAGCCGGCTGATTTACAGTCAGATCCCTTTGGCCGCTTGGGTAACTAGCCAGTGCTCCCGGCCGCCTGTAATCAGCCGAACGGGTGCTAAATAACAATACCCGAAAACATAAGGCATTTACCACTTGAGGATTTAGGCCTGTAAATCGTTATCAGGAGTTATCTGGAAAATCCATGAAAAAGGCTTACAGGGGCTTTTTGTTACATAACCTTTTACATAGCCCCCTAAAGAAAGCTTTACCCCATGGCCGGAATTGTTGATGTTGCTAGAGAAGCAGGTGTGTCAACGGCAACGGTTTCCCGTGCTCTTAGCGGTAAAGACTATGTCTCCCCTGAAACCAAGGAACTAGTTCAAGAGGTTGCTAACCGTTTAGGTTATGTTCCTTCAGCTTCCGCATACACCTTAGTTACCGGTAGAACTCGTAACATCGGTGTCGTTGTTCCTTATGTTGATCGCTGGTTCTTCTCAACAGCACTAGAAACCATTGACCGTGAATTAGTTAAAGCTGGCTACGACGTAACTTTATATAACCTTTCATCAGGGGATGCTCACCGTGAATCAGTTTTCACGAGCTCTCTTCCAAGAAAACGCTTTGATGCTGTGATGTGTATTGCAGTGAAGATGACTGATGATGAGATGGCAGCGCTGAATAAAGTGAACAAACCGATTGTTTCTGTTGGTGGATTACTCGAAGGTGCTCACTGCATAACTATCAATGATTCTTCAGCAGGAAGATTAGCAACCGAACATCTCTTAGCTATGGGTCACACACAAATAGCTATGCTCGGTGGTGGCTCAACTGATGAAAAGCTGTTCAGCGTCTTCGATGAAAGACGTGTTGGTTACGAAACAGCACTAAAGCTAGCTGGAATTGAACCTCGAGGTGCTTGGTATAAGCAAGTTGCAAAATATGCAATCAGTGAAGGTTATGCTGCTGCAAAACAACTACTAGGAGATCCGCATAACTCACCAACAGCAATCTTTGCTTCTTCAGATGAATTGGCTGTTGGTGCAATGCTGGCAGCTAAAGACTTAGGGTTATCTGTTCCTGAAGATGTCTCTATTGTTGGTGTTGATAATCATGAGCTAGCTGACTTCTTTGGCATAACAACAATTGATCAGAATGTTACGGGTCAAGCTGAGCTGTCTGTGAAAACTATTCTTCAAATGTTAGATAACCCAGCGGAAGCAACTGAGAAGGTTGTTGACTGGCCAGTTGATCTTGTTGTTCGTTCAAGCACTACCAGAGTCAAAGCAAAGGATTAGACTTTTCTCATGGCAGATTCATCATTCGATATCGTAAGCAAAGTTGATAAGCAAGAAGTTGCTAACGCTTTGAATCAGGCGCAAAAAGAAATTGAACAGCGCTATGACTTCAAAGGCGTAGGCGCTGAAATCGACTATTCAGGTGAAAAGATCCTGATGAAGGCTAACAGCGAAGAACGTGTAAAGGCTGTTCTGGACGTTTTCCAGAGCAAACTAGTCAAGCGCAACATATCCCTAAAAAGCTTGGATGCAGGAGCACCTTTTCCTTCAGGTAAGGAATACCGCATTGAAGCAAGCATGAAAGAGGGCATCGAACAGCCTCAGGCGAAGAAGATTTCCGCTCTTATTCGCGAACAGGGACCTAAGTCTGTGAAGGCTAACATCCAGGGTGATGAGCTTAGAGTTTCAAGCAAAAGCCGTGATGATTTGCAGGAAATTATCAATCTCCTGAAAACATCTGATCTTGAGATTGATGTTCAGTTCGTCAACTACAGATAACTAGTCAGCAACATCTAAAGATGTAATCGGCGATGTTGGGGCATAACCTAACACCTGATCGATTCTCTTCTGACGATTAGCAACCAAACCACTAATCACTGTTGCAATAACAAAAGTTGCTATTGGAAATAGCAAAGCCAACGGCATGTTGTATTTATCGATTAGGCCACCCATAAACATGCGGGCAACTATGGCAACCAAAGTGTTGAACAGGAACATTCTTGATAATGCTGCTGAGGTTGAAAGTCCCTTAACGTGTCCAGCAGCACTATAGAAACTTGGGACCATGGAAGATATTCCATAACCAGCAATTGCATAGAAGAAACAAATAGCAACCAGAGCAAGGGTTTGATTTGTTGGTGCAAGCCAACTAGAAACAAAGAATGCAAGAGTGTATGCGACGGTACCGAAGATTCCACCAACCATAGAGATTCTGTTCACCTGATACTTCTCAGTTAGTTTCACAATGCTGAATCTTCCGAAGATCATTGCAACCACAAAAACTGTGTATGGCCAGGCTGCTCTTGATGCATCCAACATCAGGATCTCTTTGCCATAAACGCTTGACCAATCCATGATCACTAGCTCTGGCCACATTCCAGCAAAAAGACCAATAGATAACACCCAGAGGTATTTAGGTGATTTCAACCAAGGCATAGATTTGCTGGTGGTTTTCTCTTCACCGTGAGTGTCTTCTTCGTTGGTAAGTAATTTGGTAGCTGACCAAAGAAAAACCGCAATACAAAATAGTGGAACAACAGTCATCTGAACTTTTAGCGGTGTGAAAGTGGCGATAGCGGAAGTAATTGCAGCCGATGCTGCAGCACCAATACTCCAAGCTCCGTGGAATGAACCCAGCATCACCTTGCCAATTCTCTTCTGGAACATCACAGCCTGAGAGTTGATGGCGATGTTGAAAACGCTAAAAGATAAAGACATTAGGAAATGAGCTATCAGGAATAACCACCACTGGGTTGGATAAGGCAAAGCTAATAGAAATACCGCAATACCAATCGAAGAGATTCTAATAATCGGTGTTGTTCCAAACTTGTTGATTAAGCGGTTTGTGAAAACCAAAGGAACAAGAGATCCGGCACCACCGATAGCGATGATGATGCCCCAGCTTTCTTTAGAGACGCCAAGATTGTTGATAAATTCTGGGATTCGAGGTAACCAGGATAAGCTGGCAACACCCTGGGTGAAGAAAGTCACCATCAGAGCAAACTGAGCTGACTTAACTCTTTCCTTGCTTAGATTCACCGCTAGTTCTCTTCAAAAGCAACGGTTAGGAAATCTTCACGATCTACTAACTTGATACGCTCACGGCCACTGGCTTCACCTAAAGCCTTCTCCATTGCATCAATCTTTAACCACTCTGGCCAACCCAAGAACTTCACATCTTTAGCAGTTAGGAAATCAGTGATTGCATCCTCTTCAGGGGTTGCTGGCTTCCACCAGGAATCCTTGTCGGCAATCAAGCAGGCAATGGTCTCCATGGCATCAGATTTGGTATGACCAATAAGACCAATAGGGCCGCGCTTAATCCAACCAGTTGCATAAACACCAGGAACCGGGTGTCCTTCTTCATCAAGAACACGACCGGCAGCATTCTTGATAACACCGTGCTTCTCATCGAAAGGAACCTCGGGTAGTGAAGAACCAAAATAACCAACCGCACGATAAACAGCTTGAACTGTGAACTCTCGTATCTCACCAGTTGGGATTACACCACCTTTGCCATCAAGTTCAGTTCTTTCAATTCTGATTGCAGAAACTTTTCCATCTGTGCCAAGAATTTCCTTAGGAGCACTGAAGAAATGCAGATGTAAGCGCTTAGTTGCTCCGGTTAGCTCTTTACCGCGATGGGACTCTAAAGTGTTCACCATCACACGAACCTGGTTGTTTGTGTCTATGGCGTTTTGCGAACCTTCGTCATATTTGAAATCCTCGTCATAGACGATGGTGTCAACACCTTCAATATCACACGCCTCACGAAGTTCCAGTGGAGTGAACTTAACTTGTGCAGGACCACGACGACCAAACACGTGAACATCAGTTGCATTAGATTCCAATAAACCTGCATAAACATTTGCAGGTATGTCAGTACTCAATAAAGTTTCTGGTTGCTTAGCCAAGATTCTGGCAACATCCAAAGCCACGTTACCGTTGCCGATAACAGCTATCTCCTTGGCTTCCAGCGGCCAAGTTCTAGGGAAATCTGGATGAGCGTCATACCAGTTAACAAAATCAGCAGCACCATAAGAACCCTCAAGATCAATACCTGGAATGTTTAGGTCGGCATCTTTAATTGCACCGGTAGCAAAAATAACTGCGTTGTAATGCATCTTTAGTTCATCAAGGGTGATGTCTTTCCCATATTGAACATTTCCAAAGAAACGAATGTCCCCTCTATCTAAAACTTCATAGAGTGCTCTGATGATTCCTTTGATTCTTGGATGATCCGGTGCAACACCATAACGAACTAGCCCATACGGTGCAGGTAGTAAATCGAAGAGGTCGATACTAACTTCAAAGTCTCTTTCGGCTTTGATAAGTAAATCGGCAGCATAAATACCGGCAGGGCCAGCACCAACTATTGCTAGTCGCATTTTGTTCAAAAGGTAACCTCTTTTTTATTGTTCGCGTTCAACAACCGCTTCAGCAAAAACTTTTAGAGCGTTCTTTACTGAAGATTCAGGTAGTGGAGCTAAAGCTGCAACTGCATCGTCAGCCCAGGCTTTAGCAGTCAAATAAGCCTCATGCAGGGCTGAATGCTTACGCAATCTAGCAACCGCATCAGCTAAGTCTTTATCGTCTTCTAAGCCAGAATCAATTATCTCAACTAGGGCAGCTGCCTCAGGGTCAGTACTGGCAGCCTTACGAAGCAACAGGGTTGGCAGCGTTGGAACACCAGCACGCAGATCTGTCCCAGGTGTCTTGCCTGAAGCATCAGAATCAATGTCGATAACATCATCGATCAACTGGAATGCAACACCAACCTTCTCACCGTAGATGCGAAGTGGTTCGCGATGTTCATCCGGAGCGTCAGAATAAACAGCACCCAGCTCAGCGCTTGCAGCAATCAAAGATCCAGTTTTATCAGCTAAAACCTGCAGGTAATGCTCAATCGGATCATCATTTTCCGATGGACCTAAAGTCTCGTGCAGTTGGCCTAAACACAATCTTTCGAAAGTATCTGCCTGCAAAGTTAGTGCTTTAGTTCCGAGTCTTGAAACTATTTGTGATGCTCTCGCGAATAAAAGATCACCGGTCAAAATCGCTACGTTATTGCCCCAAATCTCATGAGCCGTTGGAACACCTCTTCGCATAGGAGCTCTGTCCATCACATCATCGTGATACAGAGTTGCCAAATGTGTTAGCTCAACAACAACCGCTGCTTTAACTACTTCAGGTGATGTTCCATTACCTAGCTGTGAAGTTAGTAGAACCAAAACCGGGCGAAGGCGTTTACCGCCAGCTTCCATAAGGTGTCTGCTAGTCACATTCGCAACTGGGTCAGTGTGTGTAACAGCTTCCAGAAGTTCTGTTTCAACTAGCTCTAAACCGTTTTGAATTTCTTTGATAAGTGCCTTGTCAACAACTTTACGAAGTTGGCTTGGAAGTGAGATCTTGCTCAATTAGTTCCCCTTGCTGGCATGGTGCAAAGCTACGACACCGAAGCTTAGGTTTTTGTATTGTGCATCTTTGAAACCAGCTTCGCTAAGCCAGCTGACTAACTCTGCTTGGTTCGGCCACGCCATGATTGATTCAGATAAATATTCGTAAGCTCCTTGATTACTTGCAAGCAGTGAACTCAATTTAGGCAATACTCTCTTCAGGTAAAAGTTATAGAAAGATTTAATTACTGGCACGCTAACCTGACTGAACTCACAGATAACAACTTTGCCACCTGGCTTTAGAACACGAAGCATCTCTTGGATAGCAAGTTTAGGTTGGTTAACATTTCTCAAACCAAAAGATATGGTGACAGCATCGACCGATGCATCTTTGAATGGAAGTTTTGTTGCATCAGCGAAAACAAATTCCAATTCTGGATGACGTTTACGACCAACGGCCAACATCCCTTCACTGAAATCAGATGCAATAACCTTCACGCCTTTTTTAGCAAAAACTATTGAGGATGAACCTGTCCCGGCAGCTAAATCTAAAATGGTTTGACCTGGTTGCGGGTTGATGAGTTTCAAAACCTTTTTACGCCAAATACGATCTTGGCCGAAGGAGAGCAAGTCGTTGGTACGGTCGTAGCTCTCGGCCACGGTATCGAACATGGCTTGGACCTCTGCTGGCTTTTTAGCCAAATCTGGTTTGCTCACCAACCAAGTCTAATCTTTAGAATTTAGGGCTTTCGACGAAGACGAATTTGGTTCACCGCGGTAGCCCCTAAAAGTCCAACCGCAACAACACCCAGGGATGAGCCTAGGAACAGAGCCCCAGCCATGAAATCATCTGCTGGTGTTTGGGTGGTCAAATTGAGAGATTTGATCTGAACCGGAGCGGACTTAGTTGGGTTTATAGCTGTTTTTGTAGCCTGGTTGTTAGTTGAACCCAGTTTGGTTACCGAATAGTCAGCCTGCTCATCTGAAACACCGGTTAGCGCGTCAATTGCTGAATCTGGAAGCAGATTATTTTGACCATCAGAACTCACATCAGGGTCAGTAACAATATTAGGTAACTGATAAACAGTTGAATGTGGAAGAGAATCTGGCTTTATAGCTACCGGCGGGATAACAACTCCACTCACGTCATCATATTTCTCTTTTAGATGGTTGTGTTTAGCTTCGTTTTCCCGATCCTCACCATGGTTAGGCTTAGGTGGCTTCTGGTTAGGGATTTGTTGGGATGAGTTGTTATAGGGGTTCCAGTCATCTTCAGAGTCATCTTCAGCAAAGGCTGGGGCTGCAAATGTAGCCAACGTGATGCTCACAAAAGTCGCGATTAGGACTTTACGCATCTGGCTAACACCTCCGGTGAGATTAGACTTTCCCTAGAACAACGCTAACTCAGAGCTTTAGACCAAATAGGGCTCCAAAGGCTATTTCACAGAAAACACTCAGACACTAGAAAAGCGACCAAATTGGCCCTTCAAGTTCATTCCCGGGGAATCACCTTGACCGAACTTGGGCTAACCGCCTTCACTGATCTTTTGGGTTCAAATACTTCAGCTTTCATCCAAGAAGACCAAGGCCTAATTGGTTGGGGTGAGGCTCTAAGGATTAGCGCCAAAGGCCCTAACCGCATTCAAGATCTCGATAGCCAGTGGCAAGAAGAACTCAGCCAGGCAACCATCGAAGACAGTTCAAACCTTAGAGGTTCAGGCTTAGTTGCTTTCGGGGCCATAAGTTTTGCTGACGAGAGCGAAACTGAAAGCGCACTAATAATTCCTAACCTGGTTATCGGTTGTTTTGAAGACCAATACTGGATAACCCTTATAAACATCGAACTTGATGACGCTCTAAAACTAATCAATACAGATAGAACTTCTTCAAGCGTTGAATTTAAACCTGGAACCATCAACCCTGAGACTTTTGAAAGCAATGTTGTTGATGCTCTTATAGCTATAAATGAAAACAACATCGAGAAAGTTGTCTTAGCGAGAGATCTTATTGCAGAAGCCAAAGACTTCAACCCAAACAATGGTCTTTATAAACTCACAAAGAAATATGAAACCTGTTACACATACCTCGTTGATGGCATGTTTGGTGCTAGCCCTGAACTTCTTGTTCGAGTTGAAAACAAAATTGTTCAAGCTAGAGTGCTAGCTGGAACGGCAGGTCGAGGAACAGATCCTGAAGTTGATAAGGCTATCGGTCAAGCTCTCCTTTCGTCACACAAAAACAGAGCAGAACACAAATTCGCTATCGACTCTCTAACTAAAAGTATGGAATCTTTATGTGAAGACATTACTATCAGTGACGAACCGTTCAGTCTTGCCCTACCAAACCTTTGGCATTTAGCCACCGATGTTCAAGCACTAATAAAAGATTCAACGACTTCACTTCAGCTCCTTGCACACTTGCATCCTTCGGCTGCTGTTGCTGGAACACCAAGGTTAGAGGCACTGAAACTTATTCAAACGATTGAGCAGATTGATAGAGGTCGCTATGCGGGTCCGGTTGGATGGTTATCTGCAGATGGTGATGGAACTTGGGCGATAGCGCTCAGAGGTGCTCAATACAAAGATTCAACTATTAGGGCTTTTGCTGGCTGCGGAATAGTTTCTGAATCAGATCCTCAAGCGGAGTTAGCTGAAACAAACTTGAAGTTCAAACCTATTGTTGAAGCTCTAACTAGCTAACTGAATTTCGATAATAACTCGACCGTTTAGCTTTAGAGCACTATCAAGGTCCGCAACACTTTGAACTAACGAATACTTCCAACCAAAAGCTTTAGCTAGGCTATCAACTTGAAATTGCTGACCTGTTTTGAATACTCTTGAGAAAACGTCTGCATCAACCGTTTTCTTCACTTCCAGAGAATCAAAGATCTTGCCCCCGTTATCGTTCACGACAACAAGCTGCAGGTTTATGTCACCATCAGCTTCATCGATAACCAAAGAACCAACATCGTGCAGGAAGGTTAGATCCCCCATCAAAGCCCTGGTTAGACCACTGTTTGAAAGGGCTATACCGGTGGCTGTTGCTATGGTTCCGTCAATGCCCGCTAAACCACGGTTAGCCCAAACTCGAGCTTTTGATTTAGGGGCATAGTAGTCAGCAACACGAATCATCTGAGATGCACCTAAAACCAAAACATCTGATTCATCTAACTGCCAAACCTTTTCAACGATAGTTCTTCTATCCAAAGCACCTTCAGATAACGGCGTCAACTCAGAAGCTTTACTTATCCACTGATTCAACCAAGCATCAGAAGATGAGGTTGAGTCAATAATCTCTTCAATAACTTCAGCAGATTCAGGTATACGGAAATCACCCATACGTGAAGGCCTAACCAACACCTTCACACCACTTCTCAATATAGCAATAACAGGTCTGGAAAGAGTTGGCTTACCATAAACAATTACTTGGTCGATGTCTTTAGCTAACTCATCATCTAAGACAAAGCGATAACCAATAACAGAGTTGTGTAGATATCTAACGCCAGAGGAAGGTTCAGCAAAAACCGGTAACCCTAAGGCTTGAATCTCATCAGCATAATCTTCTGAACCAGTGCCTGCAACAACAACTGCTTTTTCACTTAGCTTCATTTTTCTAACTTGAGTTGACTCAATCTGAAGATGCGTAAGTTTAAGGGTCTTTAATATTTCTGCTGCGTTAGGAACACTAGAAGATAGTGGTTCACGGAACTGCAAGTTCAATTGAATCGGTTGCTTCTTACTAACAGCGAGGTTAACCGCATTGGTAACAAGCCTCTTGGCTAATGCCGGAAGTTCATCGATGTTGTTACCTGTTGGTGCTGGAACATCAATACATTCGATAACCGCATCAGAGAAAATACCAACCTGGTTAGTTGTTTGATTTGAACCAACCCCACGAAGTTCAACTGGTCTATCAGCGGTTAGAAGAATAAGTGGTATGCCTGCATGGTGAGCTTCAAGAACTGCTGGATGCAAGTTAGCTACCGCTGTTCCAGAAGTCGTAATCAGAACTTGCAGGGGACCGAAAGCTGCTTTACCTAGAGCTGAAAAACCTAAAGATCGCTCATCGATTCGAACAAACAAATTGTTTGGAACTTGAGCTGCAGCGATAGCCAGCGACTGTGATCTAGCTCCAGGAGCAACCCAAAACTCTGAACCGTAACTGGCTAATTCAGCAATAATGTTGGCGGCAAATATTTGAGCAGGACTCTCATTCACGTTCAAAGAACTAGCCGTCCTTATTATCTTTATCGTGCTTGAAGCGATCGGCTAGATCTCTCAGGAACTCAGGGTCATCATCTGGAGCTATAGGTCTACCAAGTTTGGCTCCCTGACCAGATTCCCCATCAATCGGTCTACCAATGGTTATGTATAGAAGGCCACCGATTAGAGGAACAAATAAACACAACAAAACCCAGGCGAACTTAGGTAAAACCCTAACCTGGGTCCGATCAGCGCTAGCTGCATAGACGGTTGTAAAGATCTGGAAGATCACAACAGCGGCAATTAGGCCTAGTTCAATACGGTTCATGCATTAACTCTAACCAACCAGCGAACATAGACTAAAAGGTATGCGAAATGTTTGGCTCAAATACACCCTCTACCGTCTAGGCCTATTTGCAGGGATAACCATCCTGCTAGGGGTTATCGGGGTGACCTGGGTTATTTCCATGATTCTAGGAGCGATGATTTCTTTCGCTATTTCCCTGATATTCCTATCTCATCTAAGAGATGAGATAAGCAAGCAGATTTACTCAAAGCGTAAAAGAACTCTAGGTAATGAAGATTCTGAGAGTGATTTCGAAAACGAAATCCTAGACAACCTAGAAGATGACGGTAAAAAGACCCCAGGTAAAACCAAAGGCAAATAACAAACTCAAATAGCTCGTTAGCGCTAGAGCTAAAATCTGCTCTTTAGGGCTCTTCGCAGTGTTAGCAATAATCAGGATGATGATTGCCAAAATCAACAGCACATTAACAATGAAAACAGCTGGCGCTAAAGCCCAGATGATTGCAACTAAAACAAATGGGACAAGAATCAAAAGATCAAAAAGAAACAGTGCTGGCTTGCTACCAATTCTTGAAGCAAGAGTTTTCTTCCCTGAAGCCTTATCCGTTTGAATGTCACGAATGTTATTGATAAGTAATACAGCTGTAGCAAAGCAACCACTAATACATCCAGCAATCAAAGCAACAAAGTTGAATCCACCGGTTTGGATGTAATCGGTTCCAATTACGGCAACTAAACCAAAGAAGATAAATACAACTAGCTCCCCTAAGCCCTGATAGCCGTAAGGTTTCTTCCCTCCGGTATAAAACCAAGCAGCAATAATACAAACCAAACCAACTGCGATAAACCAATACTGACCGGTCAAAACCGTTATAAGCAATCCAACAACTCCGGCTAAGCCAAAACAAATAAACGCTGCATTTCTAACCTTTTTTGGCTCAGCTAAACCACCACCGGTTAAACGCTTAGGCCCAACTCGATTAGCATCAGTTCCTCGAATACCGTCAGAGTAATCATTGGCGTAATTCACCCCTATCTGCAAGAACAAGGCAACAAGTAATGCCAATAGAACGAGACCTAGATTGAACTTGTCATCGCTGGCCGCAGTTCCTGCACCCATCACAACCGGAGCAATAGCTAACGGCAGTGTTCTAAGCCTTGCGCCTTTGATCCAAACAGAAACTGAACTCATCTTCACCCTTAACTAAATATTCTTTGTATTGCTAAAAGATCGTTCTTGCCATTAGCTAACTTAGGAATACGATCAACCCTCAAAACTCTAATCGGTTTAGAAGCAACACCTAACTTCTCAAACACAGCACCAGCCATATAGTCAGCTACCTCAGGACTACCAACATAGACAATCCCAACCCGCTCCCCCCACTCGGGTGAAGCAACGCTTGTTGCAGCAATCTCAACAACACCAGGAATAGTTGCCGCAACAGCCTCAATTTCATCAAGGGCTATCTTGAGTCCACCTGAGTTGATAACTCGGTCAGCTCTTCCTAAAACTCTCAACCAGTCATCCTCAAGCAGGCCAACATCGTTGGTGTTGAAGTAACCAGTGTCATCGGCAACACCATTAGCTAATGAAGCTGTTGCAATGCCGATAGTCCCTGATTCATTGATACGTAGGGAAACTCCACCCAATGCATAACCGTTATACACACAGCCACCGGCAGTTTCAGCCATGCCGTAGGTGTTAACAATGTTGACTTTCTCATTTAGGAAGTAATCAACAACTTCATCGCTAACTGCTTGACCGCCAACCAAGATTGCTTCAAACTTACGGAGATTACCTAAGACAAATGAATCGATTTGAGCTAACTGCTTTAACCTGTTCAACTGGGTTGGAACAACTGAAGTGAATTTGTGTTCCGAATTCATAAGCTGAGTTGAAAGCGAGAATGCTTCAGGTGTAAAGGAAACACCCGTATTCATCACCACTGGTTTACTCTCACCAAGTATTGATCTAACTAACACCATTGCACCTGCAACATAGTTGATAGGTAAAGCTAATAGCCATTGACCTGAATGGCCAAAGTATTCTGCTGTTGATTTAGCTGATGCAATCAATGCATCAGCACTTAGATGAATTCGCTTAGGTTTACCGGTTGAACCACTTGATTCAATAATCAAAGCAGTGTTAGTAGCGCTCTCCGGAAGATCCTCAACAATTACTTTCTCACCGTTGATTTCACGTTCTGTTATGAAAACAGTTAGTTCACCACGAAGAGCTAATGTAAGGGCATCAAGTGCTTTTGGAACATCGTTAGCGGGAACTGTGACAACCGGTGTTTGATTCATAGGTTTAGAAATGCCAAGGGAAGGAAGACCAGTCAGGGTCACGCTTTTCTAGGAAACTATCGCGGCCTTCAACTGCCTCTTCCGTTCCGTAAGCCAATCTGGTTGCTTCGCCTGCAAATAATTGTTGACCAACTAATCCATCATCAACCATGTTCATTGCGTATTTCAACATACGAATAGCTTGCGGTGATTTAGAAAGAATAGATGTTGCCCACTCAACGCCAGCCTTCTCTAAATCAGCATGGTCAACTACCTTGTTAACAACACCCATCTCGTATGCTCTTTGAGCTGAATACTCTTCACCTAAGAAGAAGATCTCTCGAGCAAACTTTTGACCAACCTGCTTAGCAAGATATGCAGAACCATAGCCCGCATCAAAAGAACCAACCGCAGCGTCGGTTTGTTTGAACCTTGCATGTTCTTTTGAAGCAATAGAAAGATCTGCAATCACATTTAGTGAATGACCACCACCTGCAGCCCAACCTGAAACCAAAGCGATGACCACCTTAGGCATGAACCTAATAAGTCTTTGAACTTCCAAAATGTGCAATCTGCCAGTTTTCCCGGCATCCCCGTATTCATAGCCCTGAGGTCCTCGAACCTTCTGATCTCCACCTGAAGAGAAAGCCCAGCCACCATCTTTAGAAGAAGGACCATTACCGGTTAGCAGAACAACCCCAACAGAGGTATCTGCCTGAGCGTGAGATAACACCTCAACTAGTTCATCAACTGTTTGAGGTCTAAAAGCATTACGGATTTCAGGTCTATTGAAAGCAACACGAACCACACCTAAGCTCACATGCTTGTGATAGGTGATGTCTTGAAGCTTCTCAAAGCCTGGAACATTGGCCCAGATGGTCTCATCAAAGAGCTCTGAAACGGTATTGGTCATACTCCTAGACTAACAATGTGGAGATAACCCCAGAAATCAAAGACCAGATCCT
>CANGBK010000025.1 GCA_947452235.1 Micrococcales bacterium | reverse complement strand
TCATTCGATGTAGTTCTTGAATCTGCTGGCGACCAGAAGATCCAGGTTATTAAGGAAGTACGCGCACTAACTAACCTAGGTCTAGGCGAAGCAAAGGCAGTAGTAGACGGCGCTCCAGCAACCGTACTTGAGGGTGCTAACAAGGAGACCGCAGAGAAGGCTAAGGCTGCTCTAGAAGCTGCTGGTGCAAAGGTTACCCTTAAGTAATCTTCTTCACTGACAAAGAACTTCCCGTCTTGGCTTTACGCCAAGGCGGGTTTTCTTTTAGGAATTTCGCCTGACAGTTGAAGTATTCGACTTTCGCTGCACTCCAAGGCCTAAAATAACTAACCATCCTAAAGTTCCATAAAATACCAGTTGTGTCTGTGAGATCAAATTTTTGCCGACAGTTAGCTCAAAAATAAACAAACAAATCATCGACATGTGAAGCAACTTAGCGCAGATTTGGGGTTTGCTTGATTGTGGTTCTGGTTCTTTTATCGAAGAGATTATGTATGCCAAAAATGAAATAAGGATAAGCCCAAACAGGATGAAGGAAACAAAAGTCAATTTAGAACTATTGGTGCCTATGCCGTAAACAATTCCAAGCAGGATGTTTCCAAGAACTACTAGAAGAGCGAGTTGGAAAAAAAGTTCATATAAGTAACCGGGACGAGTAAATGGTTTCCCACCGCGACTGAATATAACTTGGAATACCACGATACCTAAAAGGGAAATAGAACCAGTTCTCAATGTTGCTACGAAAACTAAGATCATAAGCAGTGAAAAACTCACAGGGTGCAAATATTGAACTCTGGAAAGGTCTTGCAAAGAGCGATATATGGAAGAAGAGATAACTCGATTTCTACCTTCTTTCGAGGACGTGTGCTCGAAATCCGAATCTAATTCTTCCTTCAGCCTTTCCCTCCTTGACTTCAGTAGGGCTATTGTTATGACTTGAAAAAGGAAGTACTTGAATCTACTTTGACGCTGCATTTAGGCAATCCTTGCCTGAGTTTTTGGAGATTTAGATTTCACCAGGGGCTTATTGTCTTCTCTAATGTCATCCAAGAGCCGTTGCAAATCATGGTCCCCTTGTTTGGTCAATGTATAGAGTCTTCTTCGCGCTCCTTTTCTGTCGGAATCAGTCTCCCAGCAAGAATCCAGCCAGCCGTATTCTTCAAATCGATCTAGAACCGAGTAAACAGAAGCGGTACCTAGCCCAGTGTGTCGTCCGATTTCCATTCCATACGTGGCCTTCCCCTCAAGGCTAATTAGGTACGTAGCCACTGCCACAGTTGGCTTCGTTATTCTCGTTGGAAATGAAGCTGACATCTTTGCCTTTCGTGTTGCATTTCGTAAAGTCTATGATACTCTATTTTACATATAACAAATAACTTTCCTGAAGGGGGAATCATGAAACGCAGATTATTAACTGGTTTGGCTCTACTGGCAATTATTTCTGGGAGCTTCATTACCCAGGCCAGTGCTGTTGTCCAAGACGAGGAATTTCGATCTGTCGATTCTATGACTGTTTCTGAATATGAAACCCAAATTGAATCAAAGGCATCGAACATAACTTACATCGAGTTCCAAGTTGAGGTCCCAGGCGAATCAGCGCCACAAACTTTCGGCGCTCTTGGTCAGAACTTGACGCTGGATACAGCTATAGAAGGGGCAAAAATCTCTATTGAAGACATTCTTCAAGCAGCTTCAACAGAGGATTCTGTTTCCAAAAAGAGAGATTCGGCGAGGTATAGTCTGATTAATAAGAAATTGCTGGCTAAGGACTTAAAGATTAGCTCTGTTGAAGGTAAATCAAAATCAAAGTTATGGAACACTACCAAGAAAATGGGTAGAAAAGAAAAAATTCAAACAGCTTCCCCAAATTCTCTTGTTAGCGACCAGGCTGTGACTACGGCAGCTGCCGTTGCATGCGGAACATGGAGACCTAATTTTCATGCAAACATTGCAGCCAACAGCACCTATCAAGGTCAACGGTATGATCAGTTGAAATTCGCTTTCACTCAGGGGCAACTCGATCAATTTGCATGTACTGGAAGCACTGGTTTCGAACCAGATCTAGTCACTGACAATTACGACGGCTTGCACTATTTTGGTGACTCGATTATTTACTACACTTCAACCTTGCCCTACAGCTATCTAGATACTAATTTTGGAGATGGAGTTGACGAAAGAGTGTACACGGTTGGTACATACAACGTCTCTGCTCTTGAACCTTGGCTTGAATATGCGAATTACATTCGCGTCGGCAATGGCAACACCAATACAGACAGAGCGAAAGTTGTTTGGCAAAGAAATTCAACGCTCTTTTTGGGCTGCTTTGCAGTTTTCGGTCCCGCATGGTGCAGCAACCCTGATGATTCGAGGAAAGAGTACGTATGGGACTTTCCTCTTCCAGGATCATTTCAGGTACAGTAGGAAACCAAATGAAACCCAAGTCCTGGAAACTCTTCTGGCTCACCATTAGTCTGTCTGTAGCCTTTGTTGTTATATTGGTTGGCACACTTCTTATCTATGCAGCAGGGAAGCGTGGTGCAAATTATAAGTGCCAGACTTTCGCAAAGGGAGGCGATTCATTCCACGTCGAACTGAACATTCCGAATCCTTCTTGGCGTTGCGTGATAATCCATTCAACAGGAGTTTCCACTGAAGTTAGGATCCCTCTTTACTAGAAAATTTGTGGGAATCACTGATAGAAGACCCGTCTTGGCTTAGGCCAAGGCGGGTTTTCTTTTACTCGGTATTCTTGAGGTATGAAGTATTACAACAATGTCGTGGAACTGATCGGCAATACACCTTTAGTTAAGTTGAATAAAGTAACCGAAGGTATTTCCTGTACTGTTCTAGCTAAAGTTGAATACTTCAACCCTGGTGGTTCGATTAAGGACCGTATTGCAGAGAAGCTGATTGATGCAGCTGAAGCATCTGGACATCTAAAGCCTGGTGGAACTATTGTTGAGCCAACTTCAGGTAATACCGGTGTCGGGTTAGCTCTGGTTGCTCAGACTCGTGGATATAAATGTATTTTTGTGCTTCCAGATAAGGTAGCTCAAGACAAGATAGACACACTTAAGGCTTATGGTGCTGAAGTTGTTGTTTGTCCTTCAGCTGTTGCTCACGAAGACCCAAGAAGCTATTACTCTGTTTCTGATCGTTTAGCTAAAGAGATTCCTGGTGCCTTTAAGCCAGATCAATACAGCAACCAGAATGGTCCTGCCTCGCACTATGCAGCAACTGGTCCTGAGATCTGGAAAGATACTGAAGGTCAAGTTACCCATGTTGTTATCGGTGTTGGCACCGGTGGCACTGTTTCTGGAACCGGTAAGTTTTTGAAGGAAGTTAGTGGCGGACAGGTTCAGATCATCGGTTGCGATCCTGCTGGTTCTGTTTATTCCAATGGAAGCGGAAGACCATACCTAGTTGAAGGTGTTGGACGAGGAGATGACTTCTTACCTCAAGCTTTTGATTCATCTGTAGTTGATGGTTTTGTTCCTGTTCCAGATCTTGAATCTTTCATGATGACTAGAAGGTTAGCTAAAGAGGAAGGACTACTTGTTGGTCCTAGCTGTGGGATGGCTGTTGCTGCAGCACTTGAGGTAGCTAAAGATCTTCCTAAGGAAGCTGTAGTTGTTGTGATTCTGCCTGATGGGGGACGAGGTTATTTAGCCAAGGTTTTCAATGACACTTGGATGAGAACCTATGGTTTCATGCCAAGACTTAGTGATGCTGTTGAAGATATTGTTAAGACCACTGAGCTTGCTCAGGTAAAGCCTGACTTCACTGTTGCTGATGCGCTTGCCCTGAATGAAGAGTTCATGTTGGTCTTTGCCAACCAAAGTCCAGTTCGTGTTGGAGAGATCTTGGGTCTGGTTAGGGCTTCAAATATAAGGGAAGCCAATCCAACGGATTCAGTGCTTGACTACATGGAAGCTAAACCAACTCTTCTTGGTTACACAGACACCATCGAAACAGCCAACAAGGTGATGGCAACTAATGATTGTGCTCTAGTTTTGCGTGAAGGCGAAGTTTTAGCGTTACTAACAAAGGAATAATTTCTTTCCTAAAGCGCAGTCGAAGTATTTAGTATTTCTGATGTGGGTTTATCAGTTGCATTGACTTTTCGAATATTTCGAATAATATCTAGGCATGACTTCCTTTATTCGACCATCTGCGAGAGACGCTAAAGTGGCAACAGCACTGAAGGCTGCCTTGGAAGATAACCAAGGAGATAAAGTCAAACTTGTTGTCGGTGACACTGAAGTCCAACTAACGCCAAGCATCGTTGAAATTATGGCTACCTCGATTCCGCTAATTGAATCGAGAACAATGTTTGGATTCGCAGCTGAAGAAAAGCTACTGACCACACAAGAGGCAGCAGATCTGCTTGGCTACTCAAGGCCAACACTGATTAAGTTGCTAGACCAATATAAGATTCCGGTCAGCAAAGTCGGGCGGCACAGAAAAATCACGTTTGAGAACCTGGATGAGCTTCGAATGGCAAGAAGGAAAGACACAATGAGATTTCTGCATGAGATGGCAGATTTGGAACACGAACTGGGCATAGATGAATAATCGAAGTCCGGTTAGTTTGTGTCAGCAGTAAAAGTATTTGTCGACGCCGATGTTTTACATAAGCTATATCTCCGCAAGTTGATTTTCACCCTTCATGACTATGAAGTAGTTCAGGTACTTTGGACCAAGGAGGTATTTGACGAGAGTCTAAGGAGCTTGACCAGAAGGTTCCCAAACAAACAAGTTGACCTCTACCGCATGTTCCAAAATTACCGAACTCATTTCTTCGACACGGAAGTAACCAACTTTCAACATCTCGTGGGTCAATTGGGATGTGATGATCCAAATGACGAGCATGTCCTAGCGGGTGCAATTGTCGGAAGGGCCAGATACTTATTGACATTCAATAGCAGTGATTTTCCAACCGATACTGAAGAAGCGTATGGCTTAGTAATCGGGAACCCAGATGAGATTCTGGCGCAGATGCCTAATTTGAAGCAAAACACCGATGAAATCCTTGCTCACTGGCTAAGACTTTTCAGAGAGCCATCTGTCTCTGCTGCATCTGGCGCCCAGGCAATTGCCAAAAGCAATTGTCCGCAGCTGGCAAGTCTAATCAGGGATAGAGCGACAGCTGTTGACTTGAAACTAAATCAGTTAAGTGGTCGAAACCTCAAGTAGTTCAATCCATTTATCTCGTTTAGGCTAGAAGTACTGAAGGAAGTAGTTATGTCAGAGTTTGAAACTAGAGCAATCCACACCGCCCAGGAACCAGATCACCTAACCGGTGGTGTAATTCCTCCTATTCACATGACCACCACACACAAGCAAGATGGTGTTGGTAACTTGCGTAAAGGTTATGAATACAACCGTGCAGCTAACCCAACCAGAACTGCTTTGCAGGAAGCGCTAGCTTCTTTAGAAGGTGGACGCTTTGGTCTTAGCTTCTCTTCAGGACTAGCTGCTGAAGATGCAATCATTCGTGGAGTTATGAAACCTGGTGATCACGTCATCCTAGGTAATGACATGTATGGCGGGTCTTATCGTCTGTTCGCTCGAGTGTTCAAGGCTTGGGGTATTGATTTCACCATTGTGAATTTGAATGATAGTTCTGCATTGGAAGCGTCATTTGTTTCAGGTAAGACGAAGATGGTTTGGATTGAGACTCCATCTAATCCAATGATGACAATCTTTGACATTTCCGCTATTTCGGCTATTGCTCACAAACACGGTGCTGTTGCTGTTGTTGATAATACTTTTGCAACACCTTACCTGCAGCGTCCTTTGGAATTGGGTGCAGATATTGTTCTTCACTCAACTACTAAATACCTTGGTGGTCACAGTGATGTTCTTGGTGGTGCTGTGATTCTAAATGATGGTGAGTTAGCCAAGCAGATTGAATTCATTCAATTTGCTGTTGGTGCTGTTTCTTCGCCGTTTGACGCTTGGCTTACCCATAGATCTCTAAAGACTCTTGCTCTTCGTATGGATAGACACTGTTTCAATGGTCAAGCTGTCGCCAATTATCTTGAAGCTAGAACTGATGTTATTTCTAAGGTTTATTACCCAGGGTTGGAATCGAATCCAGGTCATGAGCTTGCTCGCAAGCAAATGAATGGTTTCGGTGGCATGATTTCCATGAAGTTTGTTGGCGGTAAACAAGCTGCTTTGAAGTTCTGTGAGAGCACTGAATTATTCACTCTTGCTGAAAGTCTTGGTGGTGTTGAATCTTTGGTTAACTACCCGGCTGAGATGACACATGCTTCAGCTAATGGTTCACCGATTGAAGTTGATGATGACATTGTCAGACTCTCTGTTGGTGTTGAACACATCACAGATATCCTGGCTGATATTGTTCAAGCTCTAGAGAAGATCTAAGGGTAGTTATGTCTGGTTCAGAACAAGATCGAGTCCAGGCAATCTATGACGAGTTTGCCAAGACCTACGACGAGCATTACTCCGCTAAAGAGTTTCAAGAAGAGGACTCTGCATTATTCAAGATTGTGAAACCTTGGATTCAGGGGAGAGTCTTAGATCTAGGTTGCGGAACAGGTTTAACCCTCTCTTATACAGATGTTTCTAAAGAGAACTATTTAGGTGTTGACCCAAGTCACGGAATGCTCCAAAAGCTAACCGCTAAATTCCCTGGCTATAAAACAGTTGAGAATACTTTTGAAGGTTTTAATAAGACCAATACCGAGACCTTCGATACTGTTCTAGGGCTCTATGGTGCTCCTTCATATTTTGATAAAGAGGATTATAAGGAGGTATTGGAAGCCCTAAACCCTAAGGGCCACTACTTCCTTATGTTTTATAAACCCGGCTATTTCCCTAGCCATATCTACACACCAGAAGATATTGAGGCAGCTAAAGCTCGCATAGATTATGACCTCATAAATGAAACTTTCGAAAATACCTTTATTTTCACCAGTTACCTTGTGGCAACTAACATCCCTAAAGAGTTCTTGCCCATAGGTAACAGAACGTAAAAAACTGGTTTTGAGTCTTATCAAAATCGGGGACAATAGAGACATCCTAGATAAACCTAAAAGGAGTATTCCCATGGCTAAAAAGACTTTCATTAAAAGCATTGCTGCCGTTGCGGCAGTTCTGTTAGCAACCACTCTGGCTGCTTGTTCATCTGGTGTTTCAGGTGACACACTCACAGCAGGCAAACTAACTATTGGAACTGGTTCACCGGCTTATGAGCCTTGGGTGATCGGTGACAAGCCTGAATCCGGTAAAGGTTTTGAAGCCGCTGTTGCTTACGCTGTTGCAGAAAAACTTGGCTTCAAGAAAGAAGATGTGCTTTGGGTAAGAACAACTTTCGATGAGGCTATTCAGCCTGGCCCTAAGACCTTCGATTTCAACTTGCAGCAGTATTCAATTACTGATGACCGTAAGAAGAATGTTGACTTCTCATCTCCTTACTACACAACAACACAGGTTGTTGTTACTAACGCAACTTCACAGGCTTCAGATGTTACAACTCTTGCTGGGTTGAAGAAGTATTTGATTGGTGCAGCAACCGGAACAACTTCTTATGATGCAATCAAAAACATCATCAAGCCAACTCAGACTCCGCTGGCTTTCAATTCAAACGATGACGCTAAAGCAGCTCTAACCAACGGTCAGGTCGATGCAATCGTTCTTGATCTTCCAACAGCTCTCTATGCATCTTGCTGCGAGATTGATGGTGGAAAGATCATTGGTCAGCTAGCTAACTCAGCTGGTGGCGACTCATTCGGTCTTGTTCTAGACAAGGGTTCAAAGCTAACTGCTGCCGTTACTAAGGCTGTTGACGAGCTTCGTGCCGACGGCACTCTAGCCAAGCTTGAAGCCAAGTGGTTGACTTCAACCGCTGGTGTTCCAGTATTGAACTAAATTTGGAGTATGTCTAACGATAAAGCCCTGCCGGTTGAGCTCAGTGAAATAGAGCGCAACCGCAGGGCTTTTCGCAAGTCTCGGAAACAACGTTCAACACTTGTTGCTTTAGTTTCAACTCTTGGCTTTGCAGTTATTGCTTGGCTGTCTTTAGTGAACTCACCTGGTTGGGACAGAGTTCAACAGAGCTTCTTTGATTGGAATACTTTCACAACGGCTCTACCTTTGGTTTTAGATGGATTGCTTCTAAACCTCAGAGTTCTCTTTTTCTCGGCTATCGGTGTTCTTATCTTCGGGTTGCTCTTAGCATTACTAAGAACTTTGAGATCACCTATCTTCACACCAATTAGATTGTTGGTTCGAGGTTATGTTGATCTCTTTAGAGGATTACCGCTAATCATTGTTTTGTATTTAGTTGGCTTTGGTATTCCAGGTCTAAGACTCGAGTTCCTAGGTCGTATTCCAGCAGAGGTGCTTGGAACCATTGCTTTGATACTCACATACTCGGCTTACGTTGCTGAAGTGTTTAGAGCAGGTATCGAAGCTGTTCATCCTTCACAACGTTTAGCTGCCAGATCTCTAGGTCTTACATACTCTCAATCAATGAGATTGGTTGTTCTACCGCAAGCTCTTCGTAAAGTTGCGCCACCACTTATGAATGATTTTGTTTCATTGCAGAAAGACGTTGGTCTTATCTCTGTGCTTGGAGCAGTTGATGCTGTTAGAGCAGCTCAGATTCAAGTTGCACACTTTGCTAACTTCACACCGTATATCGTCGCCGGATTACTCTTCGTATTACTAGCAATCCCAACAGTTCGTCTAGCTGATTACTTCACCACCAGGTTGGCGAAGCGTGAGCAGGCTGGGGGTGTTCTGTGAGTTTAGATCTTGGTCCAATGATTCTCAATGTGAAGAATCTGAAGAAAGAGTTTGAAGAAAGAAGCGTTCTCAAGGGAATTGATCTTGAAGTTTATCGAGGGCAGATTGTTGCACTGATTGGTTCATCTGGTTCAGGTAAATCAACATTGCTTAGATGTATTAACCTTCTCGAAGAAATCTCCGATGGACAAATCTTCCTCAACGATGAAGATATCTCTGATCCAAGAGTGAACCAGGATTTGATTAGAAGACAGATTGGTTTAGTCTTCCAGGCCTATAACCTCTTTGCCCATTTGAGCATTCTGGAAAACATCACTTTAGCTTTGAAACATGTTCAGGGGCTTGATTCTGAAACTGCTAAAGCTAAAGCTTTCGGACTTTTAGAGCGTATTGGTCTAGCCGATAAGGCTGATTCTTACCCAGATAAGTTATCCGGTGGTCAACAGCAAAGAACAGCGATCATGCGAGCTGTTGCCTTAGAGCCAAAGCTTTTATTACTAGATGAGGTAACGAGCGCACTAGATCCTGAGCTAGTTGGTGAGGTTCTTGAACTTATTAGGGACCTGAAGGCTGGAGGAACCTCTATTCTTATGGCAACCCATGAGCTTACTTTCGCTAGAGATGTTGCTGACTGGGTGGTTTTCCTAGATGGCGGGGTCATTATCGAAGAGGGTCCAGCCAAAGAGTTTTTCAACAATCCACAGAACCCTAGGACTATTGAGTTCCTAACCAGGCTTCGCCGTAGAGCTGGGGATGCTTAGGTAGGCTTGAAGTATTAAGCCAAAGACGGCAAAAACTTCAAAGGTTGTGAAAAATATGCGCATACTTCTTATTGGCGCAGGTGGTGTTGGTGACGCAGTTGCAAAGATTGCAGCTAGTCGTAGTTTCTATGAACACATCGTGGTTAGTGATTATGACCAGTCCAGAGCAGATAAAACTATCGCTTGGATTGAAAACAAATACGGTGAGGCTGTTGCCAACCGATTCTCTTCAGCAAAGATTGATGCCTCGAATGCTGCGGGGATTGCATCTCTTATAGGCGAGTTGAAGATCACTCACGTTGTGAATGCTGTTGAGCCTAAGTTTGTTCCAACTATTTTTGCTGCTTGTTACACAGCAGGGGCTAACTATGTTGACATGGCGATGAGTCTAAGCGAGGCTCACGAGCACGACCCGTATCACAAAACCGGCATCAAGCTAGGTGATTCTCAATATGCTCTGGCGCAGCAGTGGGAGAGAGCTGGCAAGTTAGCTCTAGTTGGTATCGGTGTTGAGCCTGGTTTGAGTAACGTATTTGCAAGATATGCATCTGATTATCTGTTCAGTGAGATTGATGAGATTTCTGTTAAAGATGGTGGCAACCTGGTTGTTACCGATGAAAATGGCGAAGAAATATTTGCTCCATCTTTCTCTATCTGGACAACCATCGAAGAGTGTTTGAATCCTCCGGTTATCTTTGAAAAGAAGAAGGGGTGGTTCACAACAGAACCGTTCAGCGAGCCAGAGATCTTTGAATTCCCTGAAGGTATAGGTGCTGTTGAGTGTGTGAACGTTGAACACGAAGAAGTAACCCAGTTGCCTAGAACCTTGAAAGCTGGACGCGTAACATTCAAATACGGTTTGGGTTCAGATTTCATTGGTGTTCTAAAGACCCTACACATGCTGGGGCTTGATGCAACTAAACCGGTGAGAGTTAGATCTGCTTTAGGTCCAGTTGAAGTCTCTCCTAGAGATGTTGTAGTTTCTGTGCTTCCGGATCCTGCTTCGATTGGTCCTCGCATGACTGGTAAGACTTGCGCTGGAGCGCTAGTCACAGGTAAGTCTAAAGATGGAACACCTAGAGCCACATACATCTATCACGTAGCCGATAACGCGCAGACTATGGCTGAACTTGACGCTCAGGCAGTTGTTGCTCAAACAGCGTTCAACCCGGTAATTGCGTTGGAACTTATTGCCAGTGGTGTTTGGTCTGGGGTTGGTGTTAAAGGTCCTGAAGAGTTTGATGCCAAACCTTTCCTTGACCTTATGAGTTCATCAACCGGTTATCAGCAGAAATGGGTAGCGCAAGAGCGCCTCCCGGCTAGTCCGCTAAGACATCCATAATGGCTGATAAAGACTACGATGTTGTGATTATTGGTTCCGGCTTCGGCGGTTCCGTAGCAGCTCTGCGTCTAACTGAAAAGGGCTATAAAGTTCTGGTCATTGAAGCTGGTGAAAGATATGAGGATAACCAGTTTGCTAAGAATTCTTGGCAACTAAAGAAGTTCTTGTTTTTTCCTAAGTTGGGGCTAAAGGGTATTCAAAGAATAGACCTGTTACGTAACGTCATGATCATGAGTGGTGCTGGTGTTGGTGGAGGGTCTTTAGTTTATGCGAACACGTTATATAGACCACCAACAAGTTTCTTCAAAAGCGGTTCTTGGGCTTCTATGTGTGACTGGGAGAAAGAACTAACTCCTTATTACCTGCAGGCAGAGAAAATGTTAGGTGTTGAAACTAACCCGTATTTGTCTCCATCAGATATTGAACTAAAGAAAGCTGCTGACCAGTTAGGTTATGGAGATTCTTTCAAGATGGCACCTTTGGGTATTTATTTTGGTGAGTCAGGCAAGAAAGCCAAAGACCCATACTTTGGTGGTCAGGGACCTGAGCGTACCGGATGCATAAACTGTGGTGAATGCATGACCGGTTGCAGGCACGGAGCTAAGAACACTCTGGTTAAGAACTATCTGTATTTAGCTGAAAAAGCTGGAGCAAAAGTTATTTCCAGTACTACCGTTACAGACATCATTGATGGGGTTGATGGTTTTACTGTCCTAACTAAGTCTTCTCAGTCATGGATAAATAAAACTTCATCGATCACAGCAGATCAGGTTGTAGTTGCTGCTGGTGCTCTAGGGAGTGCGAAATTACTGCATAAAACTAGAGCTAACGGTAATCTTCAAAACCTAAGTTCAAAACTCGGTTATCTTTCAAGAACCAACAGTGAATCTCTCCTAGGTGTTGTTGCTAGAGGGAAAGAGAAAGACTATTCACTTGGTTCAGCTATTACCTCATCAGTTTTTCCTGATGAACACACTCACGTTGAACCGGTGAGATATGGCCGAGGTTCTGGTTTTATGGGGCTGATGGAATCGGTCATGGCTTCTAATAAAGGTAAGACACCTAACCTAGGCAGATTACTTCTTGCAACTATTAAGAACCTGCACAGATTACCTTCCCTCTATAACCTAAGAAGCTGGCCAGAGCGAACCCTGATCCTGCTGGTTATGCAGAGTAGAGATAATTCTCTGACTACTTACCTAAAACGCAGGAAAGTAACATCAAGACAGGGTCATGGCGAAAAGAACCCTGCCTGGGTTCCTCAGGGCCACGAGTTAGCAGCAGTCCTGGCTAAACAGATTGATGGAACTGCTGGGGCAGTTATTACTGAACCTTTTGGTATTCCAATGACTGCTCACTTTCTAGGTGGAGCTGTTATAGCTTCAAGCAAAGAAGAAGGTGTTCTAGATGGATACCTCAGAGCCTATGGTGTTCCAGGACTACACATTCTTGATGGTGCTGCTTTATCAGCTAACCCAGGAGTTAACCCATCGTTGAGCATCACAGCCCAAGCAGAGTGGGCTTGTGCTCACTGGCCAAACAAAGGCGATGAAGATTCAAGACCTGCACTCGGATCAGCATTCAAGATAGTTGAACCAGTTAAGCCAAATAACCCAGTGGTTCCTAAGGGTGCGTACGCTGAACTAAAAGTTAGCGTCAAATAACTAAAGAGCTAAGCTCTTTCTTTTTCTAAAGATTCCTTGAGCTATAGCTGCACCAAAGATGATTATGAACCCTCCGATAGGTTCATACCATTTAAGCGATTCCCCTAGAACTAGAACACCTAAGGTCACAGCAATCAGTGGTGTGATCAGTGTTACAGAAGATGAAACTGCTGAACCAACTTGTTTTAGTAGAGGGTAGTACAGGGTATAGGCAATACCGGTTCCAAAAATACCTAGAACGGCGATGCCGCTAATTGATTGAAGATTTAGTGGTGCGGTTAGAAGTGGCTGGGTGAAATATAACGGTGCGAGTAGAACTGTTGCTGCGGCTATTTGACCGAAAGCTGCAACTTCTAGTGGGTGGCCCAGTGGTTGAATGAACTTTCGAATGAAAGGGCCCCCAAAGCCATAACAGGTGGCTGCAACAACAACTGCAACAACTGCTAGCCAAGAATTTGTTTCAATGCCTTCCCAAACACCGATGAGAGTCAACACACCAACAACGCCAACTAGCAACCCGATGATCTGGTTTCTAGTTACCTTTTCACCTCTAAAGATTGTTAGTAATGCTATGACTGTTGCAACAGGCGTGATGGCATTCGCCATACCTGCAAACGCCGAGGAGACGTGGTGCTCACCAAAAGAGAAGAGAGCAAAAGGAATAGCTGTGTTAGAGATTCCAACAATGAAAGAGAGCATCAGTAATTTGCCGTCACCTTTGAAAGATATCTTTCTGGCCTTGATCACAATAAACAGTGTCAAAGCACCTAAAAGACAACGCCAGAATGCAACTCCAATAGGAGGCAAAGACTGGTTAGCGAAGGTAATAAAGAGGAAAGATGAGCCCCAGATTAGGCCTGAGCCAAAAAAGTTGAATATCCAGCTGCGTGGGGCTTTAGTTTCGGGCACCATGCCAGCCTACTCATTTAGGCTTAGGGGGTGCTGAATTTCATCAAAGTCGAACGCAACGCCGCCCTGGTCATCCTGGTTGCTGGCGTATTGGGCTTTGGCTTAGCCAACCTTGTTCCAGGGTTTAGTTCTGGAGTTGAATCCATTCACACATACTCAGAGTGGGCTTTAGCTCTTTTCTTCTTTGTTATTGGTTTAGAGCTCAAGCATGAGCTGGTGCATGGAGTATTCAAACAGAAGCGTTCACTTATTGTTCCAGCCTTAGCTGCACTATTTGGAGCTTTAGTTCCCGCAGCGATTTACTACCTAGTCACCATGAGTAATGCTCAAGCCTCCCAAGGTTGGGCGATCCCGATGGCCACTGATGTTACTTTTGCACTTGCGGTTTTCTCTATATTTGGTTCAAAACTTCCTGGAGGAAGCAAACAGTTTCTCTTGGCCTTCGCTATCATCGATGATCTTTTAGCTATTTTAGTAATAGCTGTTTTCTTGCATCAGGATGTCACAACAGCGCTCTTAGTAACTGGTTCAGCTCTTATTGGATTACTTGTTCCAAGTAAGAATGTGCTGAAAATTCAGGATCTCATTCAGCCTTGGGTTTATCTTCTTGTGCTTCCACTTTATGCTTTCACCTCATTGTGCTTTGAACTTAATGTTCCTATCCTTCAAGTTCTAGGAAGCACTGTTGCTATTGCTGTGATGCTGAGAGTAATTGG
>CANGBK010000024.1 GCA_947452235.1 Micrococcales bacterium | reverse complement strand
TTAGAAATAACACCCTTGTTTCCGTGACGACCAGCAAGCTTGTCACCTTCGGTGATCTTACGCTTCTGAGCAATGTGAACAACTACCCGCTGGTTAACACCAGAACCTAGTTCGTCATCGCCAGCTTCAATGTCAAAGACCTTAACGTCTATAACAGTTCCAGCTTCACCGTGAGGCACCTTCAATGAAGTGTCGCGAACTTCGCGGCTCTTCTCGTTGAAGATAGCTCTTAGCAAACGCTCTTCAGCTGAAAGTTCGGTTTCACCCTTAGGGGTAACCTTACCGACCAAAATATCTCCCGGACGAACTTCAGCACCGATACGAATGATTCCGCGCTCGTCTAACTGAGCTAGCGCTTCAGCTGAAACGTTAGGTAGGTCAGCAGTGATCTCTTCCTTACCTAGCTTGGTGTCACGAGCTTCAACTTCGTGAGCTTCAATGTGGATAGATGAAAGAGTGTCTTCTTTAACCAAAGCCTGGCTAATGATGATCGCGTCTTCGAAGTTGTGACCTTCCCAAGGCATGAAAGCAACCAAAAGGTTCTTACCTAGAGCAAGTTCACCCTGATCTGTTGAAGGACCATCGGCTAGAACTTCACCGGCTTCAACTTTTTGTCCAGGGCTAACGATAGATGTCTGGTTGATAGCTGTTCCCTGGTTTGATCTTTCGAACTTACGCAAGGTGTACTTGTCCAACTTGTTGTCTTCGTTGCGAACAACAATAAGGTCAGCATCAACTTCTTCAACCACACCAGCATTCTTTGAAAGAACAACTGCGAAAGAGTCCATCGCTGCAGCACGTTCCATACCAGTACCAACTAGAGGAGCATCGCTACGTAGCAATGGAACTGCCTGACGTTGCATGTTCGCACCCATCAAAGCACGAGTTGAGTCGTCGTGCTCTAGGAATGGAATCAAAGATGTTGAAACAGATGCAAGCTGACGAGGTGAGATGTCGATGTAATCAACTTGGTCATTGTCAACTTCAACAACGTCACCCTTGAAACGTGCGAACACCTTCTTGTTAGCAAAAGTCTTATCTGCGTTCAGAGGAACATCAGCACCACCAATGACTTTGCCATCTTCAGCTGCTGCATCTAAGTATTCAATCTTGCCGGTTACTTTACCGTTTGAGACCTTGTTGTAAGGAGTCTCGATAAAACCGAAAGTGTTGATACGAGCATATGCAGTTAGAGATCCGATAAGACCAATGTTTGGACCTTCAGGAGTTTCCACTGGACACATACGACCGTAGTGTGATGGGTGAACGTCACGGACTTCCATCTGTGCACGTTCACGAGCGATACCACCAGGGCCAAGCGCTGATAGACGACGCTTGTGAGCAAGGCCGGCTAGCGGGTTGTTTTGGTCCATGAACTGTGACAGCTGGCTAGCGCCGAAGAATTCCTTGATCGATGAAACGACTGGACGTAGGTTGATCAGGGTCTGAGGTGTAATAGCCTCAACGTCCTGAGTTGACATACGTTCGCGAACAACACGTTCCATACGGCTAAGACCGATACGAACCTGGTTCTGAATCAATTCACCAACAGAACGGATACGACGGTTCTGGAAGTCATCGATGTCATCAGATGCAATACGAACAGCTGTCTTGTCTGACTTGTCAGTCATCTTCAAATCGAAGGTTAGGTTACCTGTGATATCTGCCTTGTTCTTTAGAGCAAGGTCGAAGATGATTAGATACTTCAAAGTTGCAACGATGTCATCAACAGAAAGAACAGTGGTGTTCTCTTCAACTTTGATACCCAACTTGCGGTTTAGCTTGTGGCGACCAACGCGAGCAAGGTTGTAACGCTTCTTATCGAAGTAAACACTCTTCAACCAGCTTTCAGCTGCGTCTGCGTTACCTGACTCACCACGAACCTTGCGGTACATCTCTTTAAGAGCATCTTCTTTAGTGATGATCGGAGTTGTGAAAGCACGTGACTCGTCATAGTCCAAAGTGTTCTGGATTAGGTCAATGTCAACCCACTCTTTGTTGTTCATCTCTTTGTAAACATCAGCAAATGTTGCTGTGATTTCGTCGCGAGATAGACCAAGAGCTTTTAGGAAGATGGTTGCAGAAACCTTAGTCTTGCGGTCAACCTGAACCTGAAGGATTGGCTTACCGAAACGTGAAACAGACTTACGGTCATCCTTAACCCACTCGGTTAGGAATTCTAGGTATGAACCACGTGAAGGAATGATCTGAGCCTTGTTGTTACGAACGTCAAGGTTACCTGTGGTGTTTGTAGACACTGAGAAGTAAACACCAGGAGAACGAACTAGCTGAGAAACAACTACACGCTCAGTTCCGTTAACAACGAAAGTTCCTTCAGGAGTCATGATTGGGAATTCACCCATGTAAACAGTCTGAGATTTAATTTCACCAGTCTTGTAGTTGGTGAACTCGGCCTTGATGTAAAGAGGACGTGCGTAAGTCTTACCCTTAACCTTGCACTCATCAGGAGTGTATGCAGGAGCATCTAGGGTTGGGTTAGTGAACTCAAGACCCATCTTTGCTTCGCTTGGGTTGTTTGGGTTGTCTTCGATAGGAGATAGCTCCTCGAATACTTCTTCCAAACCGGTCTTAGCTTCCTTACCAACTTTTGCTCTCCAAGAGTCAGCGCCGACAAGCCATTCAAAGCTCTCGGTCTGAAGTGTTAGTAGGTTAGGTAGCTCGATAGGCTCACGTGTTTTTGCAAACGATAGACGTTGAGCGGTACGAATGTTTTTAGTGTTCTTCTTGGCGGCCAAGATGATCCCTTCAAGGCGATAACTTTGTTAGAACGGACTGTGGGATTTTCCCCGAACACAATTGCCGCCAGAATATGCGTGCAAAAAAGCGCAGCCAAAATATGCTTGCGAATTGTTGGGGGTCAAACACCTATTTTATAGGTATTTATTGCGATTATGCAACAAAAACTTTTTAGCCTGCGAAAGAGGCTATTTCTGACTAAAATCTTGGTTCTTCAAAAACGATCTCAAAAACGCTGCTATCTCCTCAGATTTCCTATCTGAAAGAAAAAACTCATCAAAAGCGGGGTTTAGCATCAGAATGCGAACCGAAGTTCCCCTTCTACGTCCCAAAAACAGTATTTTCTTCACTCCAGCCTGATATTCACCGGTTTTAGTCCAAAAGAACCAGCCTTTAGAGCTTTTGACCCCTAAATCACGTCTTTTTGGGGTTATTTCCAGGTAAATACCAACCATTCGAGCTAATTCGAAGGCAATGTGAGGTCTTTTCAATAGGTAACGCTGAACAGGGCTGAGTTTGATCAGAGCTATGCCATCTGAGATCACTACCCTAGCCAAAGTTGCCCTTTCGTTATTCGTTTTTACGAATATTACTGAAAGGTCTAAGGTATCACAGATATTAGACAGTGTGTCTAGTTAAATACTTAATACTCTGTTCGCTCAGGACGCTTAGGTAAAGCCGAACTCACAATTACAAACAGAACCAGAATCACTAGCTGGACCAACAAAGCATTTCTGAAACCAGCATCAGCCTGACCCAAAGTTGCAAAGTGGAAGAAAACAGTTCCAAAAACTGCAACCCCAACTGAAGACATCACAGACTGCACTGCTGAAAGAACTCCCGAAGCTGATCCACTCTGTTGAGGTTCAACAGTAGATAGAACTGTGTCAAAAATAGGTGCAGCAATCAAACCAGTTCCAATACCTGAAACAACTAAAGCTGGGACAAGCTGCCAGATAGAGAAGTTGTCCACACTTGGAACTGCCAACCACATCAACCCAATACCAACAAGTTGAACCAGAGCACCAATCTGCAAAGTAATTCGACCACCGATCTTCTCCGCTAGGAAAGCACCGCTAATCGTTCCTCCGATAGCAGAACCCAGAGCAATAGGAATATTTCCAAGACCAGCATCTGAAGAACTGAACTTCTCACCAAACTGAAGGAACAGAGTCAAGATTAGGTAAATTCCTGTGAAGCCAGCAAAGTAAAGACCTAAGCCGCTTAGACCTAACGTATAGGCACGTTTGCTGAAAATCGTTGCATCAATAAGTGGAGTACCACCACGTCTTTCAGTAGCTCTCTCCATCCAAGCGAACAAGAAGAATGTTGCGATCGAGCCAATCAGCATCAAGAAAGTCCAGGCTGGCCAACCAGCATCTTGCCCCTTGATTAGCGGATACACCAAAAGTCCGCTAGCTAGGATGACCAGGAAAGCTCCAAGTAAATCAATCTTGATTGTTTTATCTGCTTTAGTTTTTGGAAGGTAGATAAAAGAGAGCACCAAAGAAATCAAACCGATTGGCAGGTTGACTAGGAATACTGCTCGCCAACCCAAATCTGCGATGTTTGCCTGGATGATAAATCCACCGATAACTGGGCCGAGAATTCCACCTAAACCAAACGCAGGACCATAAGCCGCAAAAGCTTTACCGAATTCCTTTGGTGGGAAAGATTCACGAATAAGCCCGAAGCCTTGAGGCAGGAGCATCGCTCCCAAGAAACCTTGAATGAATCGCAAAACAATTAGCGATGAGATGTTAGGAGCAATCGCACACAGGAGCGAGGCAACGGTAAAGCCAGCCAAACCAAACAGGAACATGTTACGGCGACCAAACCTATCGCCTAGACGTCCACCTAAAATCAACCCTGCGCCTAGAGCAAGGGCATAGCCACCAATAACCCACTGAAGATCAGAGTTTGATGCAGAAAGCTTGTTAGCCAGAGTTGGTCCAGCTACATTCACAATCGTTGAATCGAAAAGATCCATGATCTCTGCAACCAAAACCACTGTTAGGACTAGCCAGCGATGTTTGTAACCTGTTTGAGCGTTATCGTTCATGAGATTCATTTTCCTTATTCGTTTGTGGTTGCTGGCGGTGACGGTGGGATTTGAACCCACGGTGGGCTTTCACCCACACAACTTTTCGAGAGTTGCACCTTCGGCCGCTCGGACACGTCACCAAGGGCAAGGCTACATTACCTACGCCTCTGAAAGAAGTCCTTTAGTTGACTACTAGCTTCAGCTTCTAAAACCCCCGGGATAACCTCAATCTCAGATCCAAGTCGTTTATCCCTAACCAAGTCATATAAAGATCCAGAAGCGCCAACCTTCTCATCCCAAGCTCCGAAAACAACCCTCTGAAGCCTTGCTGCTTGAATAGCCCCAGCACACATCACACATGGTTCCAATGTGACCACCAATGTCATGCCCTCTAAACGCCAGTCCCTCAACAAAGAACTTGCTTCCCTAATTGCAACTATCTCAGCATGAGCTGTTGGATCTCCTGAAAGTTCCTTCTCATTTCTACCCCTAGCAATAATCTCCCCTGCCGCATCAACAATTACCGCACCGACCGGAACATCCGAAGAAACGTCCATAGCTATCTGAGCTTCAACAAGCGCAGCGCGCATATATGGCTCCCATTTAGCGCCCATTGCCAACCCTTCTTCATTGCTAGATTTATGTTACGCCAAACACCTTTGAGCTAAATCCCTTTTTCTTTGCGACCTGGAGCAACCTATTGAGAATCGCTTCACTACCCTCGCCTGAGAACCAATCTAAAGTCCTGGTGACTTTGGATTCAGGTATTGAAAAAGAACTTTGGATTGAAGCCAATGTTCCTTTAGCTAAAGGTTTAGATAGTTGGCTTTATCTAATGCTCCCTGTTTGCATGATGTTAAAGGAAGATCTTCAGGTTGATGAAGATATAACTAAAACAGCCGTGGATTCATTTCATAAAGCTCAAGACCAACTACTTATAAAACATCCTCACTTCCGTGAGATTAAACTAATTTCATCCACGGAACCCAGAGCAACAAGTAGAGATAAGCCTCAAGGCATTGGCTCATTTTTCTCTGGAGGTTTAGATTCAACTTTCACTTTAGAAACCCAAGAAGACATCACGAGCGTTATTGGTGTTTGGGGTTTTGATATTCCACTTAAAAATGAAAAGCATTGGAATCTAACCAAAGCTCTTCTAGAAAAACATTCCAAAGAACTCAATAAAGAACTCATTTTGGTGAAAACAAACATCAGAGAGTTATCTAGCGGAATTATTCTTTGGGGTCGCGACTATCACGGAACTGCTTTAGCAGGCATTGGTAATTCTTTATCTAATCATCTTCAAAAGATATATATTTCTGGTTCGCACCTAGAAGAAACTAAACGTTGGGGTCAGTTCCCTAGTCTTTCTAAAGCTTTCTCAAATACCTACCAAGAAATACAAGAACACGGTGTGATGCCTAGAGCCAAAAAGGCTAACCTGTTGGGCAATCTTCCAAGAACCACCAATATCCGCATCTGCTATCGCAATGTCTCAGGAATGCAGAACTGTGGTGAATGTCTGAAGTGTGTCAGAACCAGAATGGAGTTTGATCTGGTGAATGCAAAATATCGACCTGCCGGTTTAGAGAGGAAGCCAACCAGTTGGGAACTGATTAAGTGGAAACTAAACAACGGTGAATATGTTTTCTTCTTAGATTCATTGAATTGGGCTAAGGAAAACGGATTCTCGGGGACTCTAGTTCCACGGGTTTTAGTAACCCTGGCAAGGATTTACAGCCTCCCTTTTATGGCCGTTCGCAAAAGACAGGGCCTTGAATAGTTTGTTTCCCAAAGGTTATTCAAAGCTCTCAACTATCACCTTTATTCAGGTTAAGATTTAGGCTATGCGCACACACATAGCGGATCATCCTCTAATCACACACAAGCTAACTGTTCTTAGAGATAAGACGACTCCATCCCCTGTTTTCAGAGCCTTGGTTGAAGAGCTTGTTACCTTGCTTGCTTACGAGGCAACTAGAGAAGTCAGAACAGAAAACGTGGCTATCGAAACTCCGGTAGGTCCAACTCATGGTCTAAAGCTTTCAAGACCACGTCCTATCATCATTCCTATTCTTAGAGCAGGTCTTGGAATGCTGGAAGGCATCGTGAAGCTTCTGCCGACAGCTGAAGTTGGTTTCCTTGGTATCAAGCGCGATGAGCAAACTCTTCAGCCATACACTTACGCAAACCGATTACCAGATGATCTAACTAACAGACAGGTTTTCATCATCGACCCGATGCTAGCTACCGGTGGAACACTCATCGATTCAATCGATTATGTTTTTGATCGTGGAGCAACCGATGTCACTTGCATTTGTTTGATTGGGTCCCCTGAAGGTCTAGCCGCTGTTGAAGCTCACGTCGGAAATAAAGATGTCAAGGTTGTCCTTGGTGCTTTGGATGAGAAGCTCAACGAAAAAGGATATATCGTTCCAGGCCTAGGCGATGCTGGCGATCGTCTTTACGGTTTAGCTGACTAGCGAGTAATACTTTCAACTATCATTTCGACAGCTTTATGAATCTCCTGAGCTATCTGGTCATAGGTTTCATCAGTTGAATCATATGGATCAGCAATGTTTATATCGTCTGATTTATTTTCTTGAAACAGCTGTGCATATTCTTTGATGGTAAAAGTCCTATCGGCAATCTCCGGAAACTGATCTAAGACAAACTCTTTGTGCTCCTCTGTTGCAGTCAATACTAAATCTGCGGTGATGTTATTTGGGATGGGCCTGGTGCTGTGTATCGCCGCTGAGAAACCTAACTTAGTAAGAGCCTGACTAGCTGGAGCACTCATAGCTCCGCCCTCAGTGGCTCTCGTCCCTGCTGAGTGAGCCACTAAATCCAACTGCTTACTAGCGGAAATCTGGTTCAACATCTTTTCAGCCATCGCTGAGCGACAGGTGTTACCCGTGCAGATAAAAAGAATTTCCATGGCTAAAACTTTCTGTGTTTCATTTGACTAAATGAACTCTTATGCCATAAAGTTTAGGCAATGAATAACAAGGCATCTATCTCTAACGTGACTCTGGCTCAAAGCCCAGTCATGATGATGCCAGCTATGCACATGCGAATGTGCAGCTAACTAGCTAACCCAAAACTCTAGTTACCTGCACTAAACCCAAAACCCTAAAGCGATGACGCTTAACCCATAAAAACGCATACATAGCAAGGATTATTCAAATGACTTTCACCACAAACAACCCTTTTGTTAGAACCGAAACTGAAGCTAAAGGCTTCGCACTATACGTCGGTATAGATGAACAAACAGCAGTAGCCAATGGAACAACTCTTAGCGAGATTGTTACAGCCCTTAGAACCACCTTGGACCAACTAGCCCCTGGCTTAGCCAAAGAGTCTTTTGCCGCTGTTGCCCTAGCTAAAGCTGGCACCGGTGGTCGCAACATCGACCTAGTTCGAACTGCTCTAGGAGATCCACGAGCAGCTCAGCGTCTTCAGGAAAGGTACGAGACTCCAGCCGAAGGTGTAGTTATTGACCTTGGCCGAGCCAAGGTGTTTATCGACGGAGTTAATGCTGAACTGACCGGCAAAGAATTTGCCTTAGTTGAATACCTAGTGACAAACACTGGTATCTGCATTAGCCGTGATGAACTAGTGGATGTTTTGTGGCCTGAAGATAAAAGTGTTGAAGCTAGAACAGTTGATGTCCACGTTAGAAGACTCAGAACCAAACTGGGACAATATGCAGATATCATCAGGACCTTCAGAGGTCAGGGATATCGCTTTGACAGGCACCCAGATGTCCTAATCGAAGGACTATAAAAAGTTAGGCTTTACCCATGGCTCGTAAAGTTAGCATTCAAGACATCCTCGTTCCTCTAGCTCTGTCATACGGAGTTGGCTTAGCGTTGGTTTCAATTACCAATATCATTGCCAGCGCTCTTGGTGAAAAGTTCTTGGTTTATAAACCACAAAGCACAACCCAAGTGCTTAGCCCGTTAACTTTAGGTGAAGTTCTTGGAACATCACTTTTCGTTGTTGTTTTAGCTTTCATCGTGACCAACATTTCGCTGTTCCTAGGTCGCTCAAGAATCTATGTGTTGGTTTTAGGAATAACATTGTTTGCTTATGAGGCGGATAAACCCTTTGTTGCAACAACTAACTGGAATACCTGCATTTGGCTTGCAGTTCTGCACGTAGCTTTAGCGGCACCTATCTTCTATGGAATCGTTAAGTACGTTCCTAAGCAAAACAAGGTCTAATTGACTGAAAAATTGGGCCTGGATGATTTGGTTACACGTTTAACCGAAGAGTCTTTAGTTTTAAGTAATCCCATAATCGTTATTGATGGCAGAGCTGGTTCAGGGAAATCAACTTTTGCATCTAAGTTGCAAAACCAACTTTTTATTGAAGGCGAATCAGCCCCAAGAATCATCCACATGGATGACCTATATTTAGGGTGGGATGGACTCAATGAAGGTGTCTCATATCTTCAAAGAATGATCCTCACTCCCCTACTGACTAAAGGGTCTGCTAGTTGGCAGGAATACAACTGGGATTTATCAGCTAGAGACACCTGGCGCGAATTCAGTTTTGGTACGCCACTTATCATCGAAGGTTGCGGCTCACTAAATACTTTTACCAAAGATATAACTTCGCTAACACTCTGGTTAGAAGTTGACGAGGAAACTAGACGTGAACGCTGGCGATTACGCGATGGTGAAAAGTTCATGCCATTCTGGGATCAGTGGGCAGCTCAAGAACTTGATTTTATAGCTAGAGAGAAATCGCCAGAGTTAGCTAACTTTAGTAACCGGTAGATGTAACTGGTGGTTAACGACAAAGACCAAACCTATTCCGTCACCCGGTAATAGGGTTATGTCCCAAAGTTTCTTGTCTGTGTAACGCCACGGGATGGCCTTCAACTTTTCGTGCTTACCACGCATGATGATCACAGCCCAATGAGCAAAATCAGCCGGCATGCCATCGCATTGCTCAACATAGTTCTCGTGACCAGGAATGCCAATAGGGAACGACGCACTAGGCGCATAGTGCTGCTTTGTATAAACCCGGCAGATTATGTCAGCGCCATTTTTCTTTGTACCGGAGTAGTTATAACCCCAGCCAGATAGAAGTTCATAGGCATTAGCTTTGTCGAATTCAGGAACACAGAAATCAAAGGTTGGAACGTCGGCAGAAATACCGTAATCAACATGCATGTGAACACAACTGTGTGGAGGATTTTTTGGAACAGCGAACCAAACAACGAAACCAGTAACAATAGGTAGCACCAGTGCCACGACAGTTGCAATGATCATGCCTATACGCTTATTCACGTTCTCCTCCTACGAAGCGCTTTTACGGTTAACTAACCAGACTCGAACACCCGCAATAAGGCTTCCAACAATAAAGACAGCCGCAATCAAATATGAAGCATTCTTCACTGCGGGAATCTGCGCCGAATAGAACCCACAAAGAGTCAACCCTGTTCCCCAAGCAAGTGCTCCAACCAGGTTGGAACTAAAGAACTTGTAGTAATTCATCTTTGCAATACCGGCAATGGCAGGAACAAACACTCTGGCCCAGGGCATGAACCGGCCAATCACAACAGCCCACCAACCCCAAGAATTAAAAAGTGACTCACTTTTAGTTATCCCCGCTTGAATCCACTTACCTTTTCGGTTATCTAAGTAAGGTCTTCCAAAATGTCTTCCAAGAGTAAAGCCAACCTGATCGCCCAACCAAGCGGCAATACCAACGCCGATGGCCATAACCCAAATGTTTATGCCAGCTTGATGGGCAACCAAACCAGCAGCAAACACTAGAGAATCGCCTGTGATGAATGGAATGAAAGCTCCAACAAACAAACCTGTTCCAGCAAACACCAAACCCCATACGACCAAGCAAAAAACTATCGTACCCATTTCTGGGTACCAGCCAACTATTTGGTCACTTATGGAAAGGTGGTGAATCATTACGGTTGACCGTAAATAACGACCTCGTTTAGTTCTAGACGAACTCGAGGTGCAATCTCACGATCGTAAGCAGGACCTTCGAGGTTCTCGGCTGGAGCAAGCTTGCCAACAGCTATGAGAACTAGAACATCTAGATCTTCATCGATGTTTAGAATGCTCTTAACCTCTTCACGGACTAAACCACCAATCTGGTGAGTGTGAAGTCCTAATTCTTGAGCTTGAACCTGCATCAAAGATGCTGCCAAACCCGCATCATAAGCTGCTTTAGTTAGCGGTGTTCCATCTTCAGCCTTGTTCTTGGCAGCGACCAAAATCAAAGCAGAAGCACTTGGTGCCCAAGCTTGGTTGAACCCAGTTAGACCTTTTTCACAAATCAAACTATGAAGAGCATCTTCACGGGAAATATATGCAAAGCGCCAAGGCTGCATATTGTTAGCTGACGGAGCCCAACGACCTGCCTCAAGGATAGACAAAGCTTCATCTTTAGTTAGAACGTGAGCCTTATCGAAAGATCTTGGTGACCATCTTTCAGCTAGAACATCGGCAATCGGGGCAGCAGTAACGGGTTTCTTATTTGTTGTCATGGCTTTAGTTTAACGCCTCAGTTAGAGCGGTCAGTAGTCCTTGGACATCTTCAGCTTTAGTGTCCCAAGCACACATCCAGCGAACTTGACCGGTTCGATAATCCCAAACGTAGAAACGATACTTTTCCTGTAATTTATCGATTACATCAAAAGGCAGTACTGGGAAAACAGCGTTCGCCTGAGTTGGATTAGGAACACTCACTTTGCCTGTGTCTGCACCTATTTTTCTAACCCCAGCATCCAGGATTTGTGCCATTGCGTTGGCATGCTTGGCATTATTGATAGCCAAGTCATCTTCCAACAATCCGATCAACTGAGCACTAACAAAGCGCATCTTGCTTGGAAGTTGCATGGAAGTTTTTCTGAGAAAAGGAATCGCTGCTGAAAGAGCGGCATCACTCAAAACAACTACAGCTTCGGCTGCTAGGGCACCAATCTTAGTTCCACCAAAACTAACTAAGTCAACACCTGCGTCTGTGGTGAACTCTCTAAAGCTCACACCTAAAGCAGCTGCAGCATTAGATAGTCGTGCTCCATCCATATGAAGAAACAGGTTATTCTCATGAGCAAAGTCAGCAAGAGCTTTAATTTCTTGAACTGTGTAAAGGGTTCCAAGTTCAGTTGTTTGAGTAATGCTGATTACGGAGATCTGGGCACGGTGAACAGACCCAATATCGAAAAGATATGGCTTTACAATCTCTGGGGTTAACTTGCCATCAACTGTTGGAATAGTCCAAAGCTTGATACCAGCCATTTTCTCTGGTGCGCCACCTTCATCAGAGTTGATGTGTGCTGTTTCAGCACAGACCACAGCTTCCCACCTCTTCACGACAGATGACAAAGCAACCACGTTAGCTCCAGTCCCATTAAAGACAGGGAAAACTTCGGCCTGTGAACCAAACTCTTTCTTGAAAACTTTGCCTAATTCAGCGGTTACGTAATCATCACCGTAGGCAATCTCGTGGCCTTCATTCACTTGATGCATAAGCTCAAATAAACGTGGGTGGACACCTGCATAGTTATCACTTGCGAATCCACGCCAAACTTTACGATCTGAAAGGCTCATAGTTAGCTCCCTAATTCTGCTCTGCTACTAATCTACTTCACCTAATAAGTGTTCATAAAGGCGAACATATGCCTTACACGCCTTATGGCCAGTGACAAAGTAGATTTGAACTAACTACTAGGAGATAACACATTATGTATGAACGCTCAGTTCTTGTTGTTGAAGACGAGCCTTTCGTTCGGGGGCTAGTAGCCGACAAACTTAAAGGTAATGGCTTCAAAGTTGAAGTAGCCTCTACCGCTGCCGAAGCTAGAAAAATTGCTGCCAACACCGATATCGATATCGTAGTTATGGATATCGATTTGGGACCTGGACCTTCTGGGCTTGATCTGGGAATCGCATTACACAAAATGCACCCAGAGCTGGCCTTAGTTTTCCTAACCCACGTACCTGAGCCGCGCATCTTCGGCATCGACGTTAAATCTGTTCCTAAGAACGCTGCATACCTGCTCAAAGAACGTTTAGCCGACCCCAACGTCCTAAATGATGCGATTGAAGCAGCCCTAAGAGATCGCGTAGGTCCAGAGTTTAGAGATGACCTGAAGCCTTCTCACCCGCTGGTAAACGTTTCTAAAACACAACTAGATGTTCTAAGAATGATTGCTAAAGGTATGAGTAATCAACAGATAGCTGAAGAACGTGGAACAACCCTTAGGGCTGTTGAGAACCTAGTTAACCGAGCTATTGCTGCTGCTGGCATTGACGCTAAGAGCAAAACTAGTGCTCGTGTGATTGCTGTTCGCGAATTTATTCGTGTTGCAGGTTTACCCGAATAACGAATCCGGATCAAAAGATGCATCCCGCATCTTCTCGTAATCTAGAATCAAACACTCAATCCCTCTATCTTCGGCAAGCGTTTTAGCCTGGGGCTTAATCTCTTGAGCCGCAAAAATACCTCTAACCGGAGCCAACGCAGCATCTCGGTTCATAAGTTCAAGATATCGTGTTAGCTGTTCAACACCGTCAATCTCACCACGACGTTTAATCTCAATAGCAACACTTTGGCCTTTGGCATCTTTAGCGAGGATATCAACTGGGCCTATAGGTGTTGCGTATTCTCTTCTAACTAATTTTGACCCTACGCCAATTAGTTCAATCTGCTCGGCAAGTAATTCCTGCAGGTGCGCTTCAACGCCATCTTTGATAAGACCCGGATCTTTACCAAGCTCATGGTTGATGTCGTGATGAATTTCAAAGATTTGGATCCAAAGAATATCGGCTGTTTTAGCTTGGCTAACTCGCCAGATCTCTTTCACCCCGTTAGTGCGTTGCTCATCATCTGGTTCGTGTGTGCTGTAGTTACAAGGTGGATTCATCCAGTTCAAAGGCTTATACGAACCTGTTTCACTATGAATAAGGATGCTGCCATCGCCTTTTAGAACCAACAACCTTTTAGCTTTAGGCAGGTGAGCTGTTAATCGTCCCGCATAGTCAACGGAACATTCGGCTATAACTAAACGCATTATTTAGTTTTTAGTTTTGCTTCAAGTTCTTCAAGGCGATTGATTAGATGTTCTAACGCCTTGTCTTGATGATCTAGATGTTTTTGAATCTTTACAGCCTCATCCAAGACAGCTGCAGCATCCTCATAAGTCAAAATAGCTCTCTTCTCAGCTGAGGCAGCCTGAATGTTTTGACCAACAATAATTATTGGAAGCAAAACGAGTTGTAAGAAAGTTTGAGCTATCCAAGAAACAATCAGGACAGCGTCACCTTTGGCAAGCACCTGAGGTAATGAAACCAGAGTCAACGCAAAAAAGGCATATGCTGCCCACATAGTTCCAACACCTTTGGTGATGGTCAAACCAATCTTGGAGTTAACTGATTTGACCGGAGCATCCGCAATCACTTTATCTGCGTGAGGTTCACGCATAGCCTTGCGGGCTTCAATGTGTGGATGTTGAACGTAATCAAACGTGCTGGAAGGTTTTTTAGTAGCCATCAGGACTCAATCTCAAGTTTCATAGTTGGTGGAACGGTGGTCACATTTCTAACCTTAATACTCTTAACTGGGGAACCAAGTTGAGCCTCAACTTTAGTTCTTAGAGCGTCTTTATCTATTTCAATGAAATCTGTAACCAAAACGAACTGCTGGTTAATGCCTTTACGAAGCACTCTTGGGTGATCTGCAATAAAAACGGCTAGCACCAAAATAACTGCGTAGGTTGTTTGAACTGGAAGGTCATATGCCGGTAAGCCTAGGTCCAAGCCCATTGCTAAGGCGACCAGAAGGTAACCAATCTCATTCCAACCCAAAGTATCTGAACGTAGGCGGAAGATTGAAATAACGCTAAATAGGGCAAAACCAACACCAAGTGAAATAGTGAAAGTTCCTAACGCTCCACCCAAAACATACAAAGTTATGTTAATTAAGGTGATAGCAACAAACACGTCCCTGCGCTTGTGTCTTCTATAGAAACAGATATATGAAAGCACACATAGCAAAACCAGGTCGATAGCTAGCGAGGCTAGAAGTAAAGGGTAGTCAATTGGGGTCACAAGGTTAGACTAGTCCACATGAACAAATTATCGGGGTCAAGGCGGGTCCTAGAAAGTGCTCTGGTCATTTTTGGCCTAGCCCTAGTCTCAGTTGCTCCTGCAAATGCAGCTTCGCCAATAGTACTTACCGATATTTACAATCCAACAAAGATTCTTAGAGTGGACCTCACCCTTCCACCATCTTCTGTTGCCTCACTAAATAACAACCAAACATACAAAACCTATGTTCCAGGTCAAGTACTCATCAGATCTGGCTCAAAGACCAGTGGAACTATGGATATAGACATCCGCCTCAAAGGATCAACATCTATCTATGTTTTAGATCAGACCCCGTCATTCAAAATAAAATTCAAAAAGAATGGTGGGAACGGTTTTCTAGGTCTTAGACGCCTAACCCTCAACGCTATGACCCAAGA